>SHYY01000209.1 GCA_009692555.1 Myxococcales bacterium | reverse complement strand
GTCGCTGCCGCGGGTATCGCAGGGGGGGATCAGGCGATTCCGGAGCCGCACGCCGGGCGAAGCGCGAAGCCGTCGTGGAGCGGTCAGTGCGCGGCGCGGCTGGAGCGGGCGCGCGACGAATTCGCCCTCAAGGAGCCACTCTTCAAGAGCGCCACCGTCGAGGTGGTGGCCCGGGAGGTGTCGGTCCCGGGCGACCCGACCGCGCGCAGCACGACGGACGCGATCCAGCTCACGCTCAATCATTCCACGGGTCCGCAGTATGTCGTCTGCATCGCGTTCACGAATTATTTGAACGGGAGCCGCGCCTGGAGTGATGGGCGCGGCGACCCACTCGGTCCCTTCTTCGGCCCGGGGGCGCACGATCCGCAGCTCATGGCATCACGGCTCCACGATGGCCTCCTCGGCTCCCTCTACGCCGACAAGGCGCCGCGCAAGACGCTGCCGATCTTCACCGCGATCTTCAAGCGCGCCGTCGACGACTGCCTGCGCCGGGGCGCGTCGCGATGAACCGCCTCACCGTTCTCCTCGCACTCTGCTCGGCGACCGCGCTCGCCGACACCAGCCTGCCGACGCAGACGCCTCCACCGTCGCGCGCGGCGTTCGCGAAAAGCTGCACCGCACGCCTCGAGCAAGCACGCCTCGAGGCGGCGAAGGCCCACCCGATCTTCAAGCGCGGCACCGTCGACACGATCGACTACGGCTCAGCCTTCGAGGTGCTCTACTACCTCCCGCTCGGCGCCGGCTACTACATGGCGAGCGCGCGCTCCCCGTCGCTGGCCGAGCCCGCTGGACCTCCCGCCTGGTCGACCCTCGGCGGCAGCGGACTCGACCTCTGGCGCGTGCGCTACAAGAGCGGCTACCGTGGCTGGGTGATCGCCGACACCGTCGAAAAAGACACCCTCGCCGCCTACCAGGCCCTCTTCCAGCGCGCCATCGACGACTGCCTTATTCAAGGATCGAGATGAACAAGTCGACCAACCTTCCCACCGACCTCTACGACATCCAGCAGGAGATCGAGGGCCACGCCAGGGCCTACGGCCTCGACTTCTTCGAGACAGTGTTCGAGGTGCTGGACTACCAGCGGATGAACGAGGTGGCGGCCTACGGCGGCTTCCCGACGCGCTACCCGCACTGGCGCTTCGGCATGGAGTACGAGGGGCTGGCCAAGGGCTACGAGTACGGCCTCACCAAGATCTACGAGATGGTGATCAACAACGACCCCTGCTACGCCTACCTCCTCGAGGGGAACTCGCTGGTCGACCAGAAGATGGTGATGGCCCACGTCTTCGGGCACTGCGACTTTTTCAAGAACAACTACTATTTCTCCAAAACCAACAGAAGGATGATCGACGGGATGGCGAACCACGCCGCCCGGATCCGCAAGCACGTCGAGCGGCAGGGCCTCGACAAGGTCGAGAGCTTCATCGACGTCTGCTTCTCCCTCGACAACCTGATCGACCCGCACTCGCCGTTCATCGCCCGCCGCGCCGCGCCGAAGGCCGCCGACTCGGTCGCCAAAGAGGACCGCCCCGCCGTCGAAGTGCCGCGCTTCCGCGCCAAGCCCTACATGGACAAGTTCATCAACCCGCCCGACTTCGTCGCCTCGCAGAAGGCGAAGATCGACAAGGAGGCGGAGCGGGTCAAGCGCTTCCCCGAGCAGCCCGAGCGCGACGTCCTGCAGTTCCTGATCGACCACGCCCCCCTCGAGCGCTGGGAGCGCGACGTGCTCGAGACGATCCGCGAGGAGGCCTACTACTTCGCCCCGCAGGGCATGACAAAAATAATGAACGAAGGATGGGCATCCTACTGGCACTCGAAGATCATGACGGAGAAGGCGGTGAAGGCGTCCGAGATCATCGACTACGCCGACCACAACGCAGGCGTCCTCGCCTCGTCGCCCGGCCAGCTCAACCCCTACAAGCTGGGCGTCGAGCTCTACCGCCACATCGAGGATCGCTGGAACAAGGGGCGCTTCGGCAAGGAGTGGGACGACTGCAACGACATGGAGACGCGGCGCCACTGGGATCGCCGCATCGGCCTCGGGCGGCGCAAGGTGTTCGAGGTGCGCAAGCTCTACAACGACGTCACCTTCATCGACGAGTTCTTCACCGAGGAGTTCTGCCGCGAGAACAAGTTCTTCTCCTTCGGATTCAACGAACGCTCCGGAAACTTTGAAATCGAGAGCCGCGAGTTCAAGAAGGTCAAGGAGAAGCTGCTCTTCCGTCTGACCAACCACGGCCAGCCCTTCATCTACGTCGCCGAGGGCAACTTCGAGAACCGCGGCGAGCTGATGCTGCGCCATCAGCACGAGGGCACCGATCTCAAGCTCGATCACGCGCGCGACACGCTCGCCGCGCTGCACCGCGTCTGGAAGCGCCCGGTCAGCCTGCTCACGCGCATCGACGCCAAGGGCAAGATGCTGCGCTTCGACGGCCGCGATCACTCGGAGAAGAGCGCGGAATACCCGGAAAAGTAGGCCGCCGGCGACTGCAAGGCCGGCGACCTCCACGGCCACGCCACGGCCACGCCCTTCCGTCTTGCTTTCCCGTCGCGTTGGTCTACGCTGGCCGCGGGTAATGAAGCTCTTCGCGTGGGGTCTCTCGGACATTGGGCGTAAGCGCGATCACAACGAGGACAACTTTCTCGTCGAGCCGCAGCTTGGCCTGTACGCGGTGGCCGATGGGATGGGCGGGCACGCCGCCGGCGAGAAGGCGAGCAAGATGGCGGTCGAGATCGTCAACAGCGACCTCGAAGCCGCCACCCGCGAGGGGTTGCTCGGCAACGGCGACGGCGCCGCGCTGCGGGTGATCCGCACCGCCGCGCAGCACGCCGGGGCGACCATCTACGAGGCGGCGCAGGCCGACCCGGACATGAACGGGATGGGCACCACGCTCACCGCGATGCTCATCCACCGCGGCCGCGCCCACCTCGCCCACGTCGGTGACAGCCGCTGCTACCTGTTCCGCGACGGCAAGTGCCTCCAGCTCACCGACGACCACTCCTGGGTCAGCGAGCAGGTCCGCGCCGGGCTGCTCTCCGAGGCCGAGGCGCGCGACTCGAAGTTCAAGCACGTCATCACCCGCTCGGTCGGCTTCGAGCACGACGTACAGGTCGACGGCACCGCGGTCGGGATCGAGCCCGGCGACTGCTTTCTGCTCTGCTCCGACGGCCTCTCGAACTACCTCGAAGGCGACGAGATCGCCAAGATCATGACCGCCCGCTTCTACCGCCAGGTGCCGTCGCTGCTGATCGAGCTGGCGAACGACCGCGGCGGCGAGGACAACATCACGGTGGTGCTGGTCCACGTCGCCAACGACGCCGATCCGTGAACCGGGCGCTGCCCGGCGCGCCTCGAATCAGGCCCGCCGAGCCGTCCGACGTGGCCTTCATCCGGGGCGTAGCCGTGGCGGTCTTCTCCCACATCGGGGACTACGGCACGATCATCCCCGAGTGGTTCGAGCACGACGGCGTGAGCACCTTCGTCGCCGAGGAGCAGGGCGCCCCGCTCGGCTTCACGATGCTCGGCTTCTACCGGATCGATGCGCCGGACGCGGCCCCAAAAAGCGGCAGCGACAGTGCCTACGCGGCCGACCTCCTCGCCATCGCGGTCACTCCCGACGCGCACTCGCGGGGCGTCGGGCGAAGGCTGCTCGACCACGCGATCGCCTCCGCCCGCGCCGCGCAGAAGAAGCTGCCGGTACGCGAGCTGCGCCTCTCGGTCGCGGATACCAACGCCCGTGCGCGCCGAATGTTCGCGGCGGCCGGCTTCGTCGACGTGGTCGGCGAGCACGGCTGGTACGACGGCGGCCAGCGCGCGCTGCACATGACCAGACCGATTTAACCACTCGCTATTCCATGGCAATTCGACCGACCGGCTCGACCTGAACGTCCGCGTTCAGCTCCTGCCAGGTGATCACCGCAAGGTCCGGATGGTCGCCTTCCACGAGGCGCCGCACGTGTCTCCGCAGCTCCGAGGACGTGACGATCACCCTGGGAGCGGAGGGAGCGGCCTCGCGCGCCTCGAGCTCGCGCCGCACCGCCGCCAGGATGTCGCCCGCCAGCGAGGGCTCGAGCGCCAGCACCTGCCCGAAGGCAGTGCTCCGCAGCGCGCCGCGCACCGCCTCCTCGACCAGCGGATCGAGCACCAGCACCTCCACCCGCTTGTTGCGCGCCAGGCGGTGGGTGATGTGGCGCTTCAGCCGCGCGCGCACCCGCTCGGTCAGCACCGCCGCGTCGCGCTCCGGCTCGCGGGTGCCCGCCACCGCTTCGAGGACATCGCGGAGATCGCCGATCGGCACCCCCTCCCCGAGCAGGCGGCGCAGGACGTCGGTCAGCGTGGCCACGTCGACGCGCTTCGGGACCACCTCGCGCACCAGCGACGGGCAGGTCCGCGCCAGTCCGTCGAGGAGCCGCTGGGTCTCGTCGAAGCCGAGCAGCTCGTGGGCGAAGCGGCGCAGCGTCCCATCGAGCGCCGCGGCGACGCAGGCGCGCGTATCGAGCAGCGCGATGCCCGCGTCCGACAGCCGCGCGGAGGACGAGGCCGGAACCCACGCCGCGGGCGCGCCACTCCCGGGGTGCTGGGCCGCCGCCGCGTCGATCCCCAGCGCGGTGATCCGCTCGGGAGTCGCCTCGGCGAGCAGCTTCCCGTCGGGGGCCACGCCATCGGCCATCGGCACCCCGCGGAGGCGCACCGCGTAGCCGCGCGGAGGCAGCGCCACATCGACCGTGCGGCCGAGCTTCTGCAGCGGCAGCCCCAGCTCGTCGACCACCCGCCTCGCCGCGGCATCGAGCGCGGCGTCCAGATCGGGCGTCGCGGCGTCGAGCGACGGATCGATCGCCACCTCGATCGCCGAGGGGGACACCGGCACCAGCGGCGGCGCGTCGCCCTTGGGACGGCGGCGAAACGACACCCACGCCCCGAGGCCGAACGGCGTCGCCACGACGAGAAACGGAGCCAGCGGCATCCCCGGCAGCACCGCCAGCGTGACCAGCAGGACGGCGACGATCGCCAGCGTCACCGGCCGCCCGAGGAGCTGCCGGACCACGTCGGCGCCGAGCGCGCCCCCCTCCTCCTCGGAGGCGACCCGCGTCACCACCAGCCCCGCCGCCGTCGAGATCAGGAGCGCCGGGAGCTGCGAGACCAGCCCGTCGCCGATCGTGAGCAGGGTGTAGAGCTTGGCCGCCGGACCGATCTCCATCCCGCGCTCGAGGGTGCCGACGATCAGGCCGCCGATCAGGGAGATGATCACGATCAGGATCCCGGCGATCGCGTCGCCCTTCACGAAGCGCATCGCCCCGTCGAGCGCACCGAAGAGCTGCGCCTCGCGGCTGAGCGCCGCCCGCCTTCGCCGCGCCTCCTCGGCGTCGATCGCCCCGGCCCGGAGATCGGCATCGATCGCCAGCTGCTTCCCCGGCATCGCATCGAGGGTGAAGCGCGCCGCCACCTCCGCCACCCGCTCGGCGCCGCGGGAGATCACCACGTACTGCACGATGGTGAGGATCAGGAACACCGCCGCGCCGACCACGTAGTCGCCGCGCACCACGAAGGTACCGAAGGCGCGCACCACCTGCCCGGCGTCGGCCTGGAGCAGGATCAGCCGCGTCGTCGAGACATTGAGCGCCAGCCGGTAGAGCGTGGTCAGCACCAGCAGCGTCGGAAACGTGGCGATCGACAGCGCGTCCCGCGCGTAGGCCGCGGCGAGCAGCATCGTCACCGACAGCGCCAGGTTGAGCGTGATCAGCACATCCAGCAGCCAGGTCGGCAGCGGGACGATCATCATCGCCACCACCGACACCACCAGCGCGGCGATCACTGCGCCGCCCCACGACGGGGCTGCTCGACTGTGCGCGCTCATCCGCAAGGCCGATCATCCGGCCGCCCAGTGGCTCTGTCAACACGGAGTCGCCACGGGGGGTGTGATCCAAAGTGCTCGGTGGGCGCGCTGCCGCGCCAGTTCTCGTCCTTCGGTCGCTCCGGCTCTGCCGTTGCCGTTGCCGTTGCCGTTGCCGTCGCCGTCGCCGTCGCCGTTGCCGTCGCCGTCGCCGTCGCCGTCGCCGAGGGGGCGGGCGGCCGGCCTCAGGGGATACCCTTACCGAGGGTCGGCGATCACACCCCGCCGCGGGCCCACGGGGTTAGAACCCAGACCGGCGTGGTATAGTGAAAAGGACGCCGATGCCCCGCGAAACCGAGCCCATGGAGAACCTGAAGAAGTACCGGAAATCCGGGCTCGAGCAATTCATCAAGTTCGTCCGCGAGCTGCCGGTCATCCCGCCGCGCACCATCTTCCACAAGCTCGAGGAGCACGGCTACCGCGGCCAGGACGAGGCCCGGAAGGCCGTCTCGCTGATGGCCTACCGCCACATCCGGCGGATCAAGCGGATCTACCTCGACGGGGCGAAGCGCGATCAGATCCTCCCGAAGTCGAACTTCCTGCTGATCGGCCCGACCGGATGCGGCAAGACCCACCTGGTCGAGCTGCTGTTCCAGAACATCCTCCGCCTCCCGACGGTGATCGTCGACATCACCACCTACAGCGAGACCGGCTACGTCGGGCAGGACCCGAGCACGATCATCACCCGCCTGCTCCACGCCGCCGACGACAACCCGCTCCTCGCGTCGATCGGGATCATCTGCCTCGACGAGTTCGACAAGATCGCCAGCGGCCAGAACAACGCCATCTTCGCCGGCGCCGGGACGACCAAGGACGTCACCGGGATGGGCGTGCAGCGCGAGCTCCTGAAGATGTTCGAGGCGGGCGAGGTCGTCGTCCCCCTCGAGCTCACCCACTCGACCTACGGCGATCACATCGTCATGTCCACCGCCGACATCGCCTTCATCGCCGCGGGGGCCTTCTCGGGCTTCCAGCAGGTGGCGCGTCGGCGGGGCGCCGTCGACCGGATCGGCTTCGGGCGCCATCGCAAGGCGGGCACCGGGATCGGCCTCGACACCATCGCCGTCACCTTCACGACGGAGGAGGTCGAGAACATCTCCAACTTCCAGGCCTACGGCTTCCTGCCCGAGCTGATGGCGCGCTTCACCCGCATCGTTCCGTTCTCGGCGCTCGACGCGGGGACGCTGAAGGAGATCCTGCGCCTCAATGTCATCGAGCGCCTGACCCGGGAGTTCGACGACGAGGGGTTCCGCCTGCTGGTCAGCGACGAGGTGCTTGACCACGTCGTCCGCGAGTCGATCCGACGCGAGACCGGCGCGCGGGGGCTGGCGGCGATCCTCACCCGCCACCTCGAGAGCGCGGCGTTCGATGTCTTTGCCGAGCACCCCGGCGGCGAGGTGCGGCTGGAGGTGCGGGGCGGCGAGATCGAAGTTCGAGTCGGTTAGCCGCGATGGCGGCCGCGATGGAGGAGCGCCTCGGGCCGTACCGGCTGCTCCGCCTGATCGGCGAGGGCGGGATGGCCCGGATCTACCTCGCCGAGCACGAGAAGCTCTCCCGCCTGTGCGCGATCAAGCGCCTGCACGCCTCGCACTTCGATGACCCGGTGATCGTCGCCCGCTTCCTCGCCGAGGCGCGCGCGGTCGCCGATATCGATCACCCGAACCTGATCGCGGTGCACGACGTGATCGAGGGTCCCGACGAGATCTACCTCGTCATGGACTACTTCGACGGGCGTGACGTCGCGCAGGTGCTGCGCGAGGAGGGCCCCTTCGAGCCCGCGCGCGCCGCCGAGATCGCCGCCGAGGTGTGCGACGGGCTCGCCGCGGTGCACGTCCACGAGATCATCCACCGCGACCTCAAGCCCGAGAACGTCTTCCTGGCCTCGGAGCAGGACGGGCGCGAGCGGGTCAAGCTGCTCGACTTCGGCGTCGCGCGGCTCACCGAGCAGCGCCCCAAGGAGCTCCGCACCCGCTCCGGCCTCACCGTCGGCACGCCCACCTACATGTCGCCGGAGCAGGCCACCGCCGGAGCGATCGGTGCGCGCTCGGACCTCTACGCCGTCGGGGTGCTGCTGTTCGAGATGATCACCGGCAAGCCGCCCTTCACCGGCGTCTACGGCGACGTCATGCTGAAGCACGTCAACGACCCTCCCCCGTCGCTGTCGGCGCGCCGGCCGGGAGTCCCGGCGTGGCTCGAGGCGCTGGTGATGCGCTGCCTGGCAAAGGAGCCCGACGATCGTTTCCAGAGCGCGACCGAGCTCGCGGCCGCGCTGCGCACCGCGGCGGGCCGCCCGGCCTTGGGAGAGGCGCCGAGGCGCCGCCGCCCGGTCCGACGATGGACAGCGATCGCGGCGGGCTGTGGCGGGCTCGCCGTGCTGATCGTCGCGGGTGTGGCGATGCGCTCGTCGCCCAGGCCTCCCGGTGTGGCGCCCGCACCGCCCGTCGCTCTGCCGGCGAAGGCGACGGTGGTTCCGGTGGCCGCGCCCCCTGCCCCGCCGCCCGTGACCCCGCCACCCGCGGTCCGGGAGATCCGCGTCGAGACGCTCCCGGTCGGTGCGCGGGTCTCGCTCGACCGGCAGTTCCGCTGCGTCGCGCCGTGCGTCGTCGCGCTGCCCACCGACCGTCTCACCGCCGAGGTGGAGGTGGTGGCAGACGGCTTCGTGGCGCAGCGCCGGATGGTCGAAGTGGCCGCCCCGCCGGACGAGCTGCGCCTCACGCTGCGCCGCCGTCCGACCGCCGGCCTCGCCGCGCCGCGTCAGCCGGGGAAGCGCCCCGGCGGCGACCGCAACGCCACCGTCGACCCGTTCCAGTAGCGCTGGTACAATCCCGGCCGACGCATCCCTGCGGAGCGTTCGAGCCATGGCGGAGCAGGCGAGCGATCCCGAGGCGACCGAGCGAGAGGCCGAGGCCGGCGACGACCTCGGGGCCTACCATCTCGACGCGCTCGCCGACGAGGGCGGGATGGGCCGCGTGTTCCGGGCGCGCCACCGCAAGCTCGGCCGCACCGTCGCGATCAAGGTGCTCCGGCGCAAGTACGCCGCGCGTCCCGACGCTCTCGCGCGCTTCTTCCAGGAGGCGCGGGCGG
Source organism: Myxococcales bacterium (assembly GCA_009692555.1). Taxonomy (GTDB): domain Bacteria; phylum Myxococcota_A; class Polyangia; order Palsa-1104; family SHYY01; genus SHYY01. The sequence goes on along the minus strand of SHYY01000209.1, from coordinate 1,245 downwards.
TCAACGTCATCCGCCACCCGAACATGGTCGAGATCACCGACTTCTTCGAGGCGCCGGGGGCCACCAGCTACTACGTGATGGAGTGGCTCGACGGGGTCAGCCTGGCCACCCACCTCGATCGACAGGGCGCTCTCGCCGTCGAGGAGGTGGTGAATATCGCCACCCAGGTGGCCTCGGCGCTCGACGTCGCGCACCGGGTGGGCTTCGTGCACCGGGACGTCACGCCGGGCAACCTCTTCCTGGTGCGCCGCGAAGGCCGGACCCTGGTGAAGGTGCTCGACTTCGGCGTCGCGATCCTCGACGGCGCCGACGACGGCAAGGTGGTGGGAACGCCCGCCTACTTCTCGCCCGAGTGCGCCGGTTCGCGCGGGGTCGATGCGCGCTCGGACATCTACTCGCTGGGCGTGATCCTCTATCAGGCGCTCTCGGGTGCGCTGCCGTTCGAGGGCGAGACTATGGCGGAGCTGGCGATGAAGCATCTGACGGTGCGACCGCGGCCTCTCTCGTCGCGGGTCCCGCCTGCGGTGGCGCTGCTGGTCGCACGCTGCCTCGAGAAGCGCCCGGCGCTGCGTTTCCAGACCATGGCGGAGCTCGAAGAGGCGCTCGCTGGCCTCCCCCTCCAGGGCACGGAGCGCGGCTGGTCGCGACCCCGGAGGTGGCTGCTGGCGGCGGCCGGTCCGCTCGCGGCGGCGGCGGTGATCGGCGTGGCGTTTGGCGGGCGCTCTCCTGCGCCGCCCTCGGTGCTCCCCCTCCCGGCCACCTCGGCTCTGCTGGCGAGCCCGCCGGCGTTCGTCCCGAGTCTGCCCGAGGAGAGCGACGTCGGCGGCGAGCGGATCGAGGTCGCCGTGTCGTCGCTGCCGCCAGGTGCGGAGGTGTTCAAGGGCGTGGCGGTGATGGGGACCACCCCGTGCACGGTGCGGCTGCCACGCGGCGAGACCACCCTCGTGCTGCGCCGCCAGGGCTTCCGTCCCGCCGCCCGCACCGTCGACGCGCAACCGGGAAGATCGGTGGTGGTCCAGCTCGATCCGGTGGCGCCGCGGCGGCCGATCCGCGCTCCTGCTGCGCCCGCCCGGAACGCGACGATCGATCCGTTCCGCTAGTACTACTCGCTCAGTTTAATTGACAGCGATCGGCGGACGTGATCTACCGTCCGGATGGACAAACGAGAGCTGAAGCGACTCGATCGGGAGCTGACCGCGTACCTTGAGTCGATGGTCGTCGGGATGGGGCGCCCGGAGCGGCGGC
>SHYY01000208.1 GCA_009692555.1 Myxococcales bacterium | reverse complement strand
CTACCCGGGCAGCTACAACAGCGGCAAGTTCTTCCGCATCGACGGCACCACCGGCAAAACCAAGGAGGAGGCCCAGCTCCCCCAGGGCTGCCAGCCCTACGGCGCCGTGGTCGACTCCTCCGGCTACCTGTGGGCCGGCAACCTCGGCGGCCCGCCGCTCTGCTACTTCAACACCAAGAAGGTGGCCGAGACCGGCAAAGCCCGCACCTCCACCGTCGGTCAGCAATCGGGCTACGGCATCGGCCTCGATCGCGACCAGAACGTCTGGCTGGCCTGCCTCGGCTTCGGCGCCTGCCGCTACACCCCCAACCGCAAGCCCGGCGGCGCCGAGCTCCCGAACGGCTTCTGGACGATGTTCCAGAGCCCCGGCGCGAACATCGGCGGCGGCACCGCGATCGGCATGGCGGTCGATTCCCGCTCGGTGAAGCAGTACTTCGCCTGGGTGGCAGCCGGCTCGAGCATCGTCCGCATCCCCGCCTCCGACACCCCGCTCCCGAACGGCATGGACGTCCTGATCGACGGCAAGGCCTTCCCCGGCGTCCCGATCGCGGGCGACGGCAAAGGCGTCGGCGTCGACCGCGACCAGAACCTCTGGAACATCGGCGGCAGCGGCTACGCCACCCGCGTCCTCGTCGACGTCAAGGGCGACATGACCAAGCCCGACATCAACTCCGCCCCGATGGGCAAGAACCTCTGCCCGGCGGGCGATCGCTGCTACCTCAAGCACCCCAACGTCTCGTCGAGCCCTGGCCCCTACACCTACTCCGATTTCACCGGCTTCGGTCTCCGCAACTTCACCCGCCCGAAGGGCAGCTGGTCCTACATCCTGAGCGGCTGCAAGGACGAGAACATGGCCCCCAAGGACACCCGCTGGATGTTCATCAAGTGGGACGCCGAGGTGCCGCTCAACACCACCCTCACCGCGCGCGCCCGCTCCGGCAAGACCCCCAAGCCCGACCAGACCTGGGGCGCCTGGACCGCGGACTTCGCGATGAGCCCGGCCGATCTCGTGAACGGCGTCCAGCCGCTCATCCCCAACATCAAGGACAACGGCGGCTACCTCCAGGTCGAGCTCGACTTCGCGACCATGGCCAAGGACAAGTCACCCAAGCTGAAGACGGTCGAGGTCTGGTGGGAGTGCGACGGGATCCCCGGCTAGCATCCGTCGCATTCACTCTCCGCTCACTCCCCTTCGCGCCCGGCACTTTCATGGGCAGAGTCCCGCCGCACCAACGACCAGGAGGAACTTCCGTGGCAGACCGACCGCAGCTCCACATCGACGGCCAGATCCTCGACCTCCCGCTCATCGTCGGCAGCGAGAACGAGCGCGGCCTCGACATCTCCAGCCTGCGCACGAAGACCGGCACCGTCACCCTCGATCCCGGCTTCATGAACACCGCCTCCACCTCGAGCGCGATCACCTTCCTCGACGGTGAGAAGGGCATCCTTCGCTACCGCGGCATCCCGATCGAGGAGCTCGCCGAGAAGTCCACCTTCGTCGAGACCTCCTACCTGCTCATCTACGGCAAGCTCCCGAGCAAGCCCGAGCTCGAGAACTTCTCGCGCCTGCTGACGCGCCACTCGCTGATCCACGAGGACATGAAGCGCTTCTTCGACGGCTACCCCGGGACCGCGCACCCGATGGCGATCCTCTCCTCGATGGTGGTCTCGCTCTCGAGCTTCTACCCCGAGGCGGTCGACATCAAGAACCACGAGCAGATCGATATCACCATCGGGCGCCTGCTGGCCAAGGTCCGCACCATCGCCGCCTTCTCCTACAAAAAATCGATCGGCCAGCCGTTCGTCTATCCCAAGAACAGCCTCTCCTACTGCGCCAACTTCCTGAACATGATGTTCTCCGTCCCCGCCGAGGACTACCCGGTCGACGAGGAGACGGTGAAGGCGCTCAACCTGCTGCTCATCCTCCACGCCGACCACGAGCAGAACTGCTCCACCTCGACGGTGCGCCTGGTCGGCAGCGCCCAGACCAACCTCTTCGCGTCGATCTCCGCGGGCGTGTGCGCGCTCTGGGGACCGCTCCACGGCGGCGCCAACCAGGAGGTGATGGAGATGCTCGACGAGATCCACGCCTCCGGGCAGCCCGTCGACAGCTTCATCGCCCGCGCCAAGGACAAGCGCTCCGACTTCCGCCTGATGGGCTTCGGCCACCGCGTCTACAAGAACTACGACCCGCGCGCGAAGATCATCAAGGCCGCCTGCGACAGCATCCTGAAGAAGTTCGGCGTCAAGGATCCCAAGCTCGAGATCGCCCTCCGCCTCGAGGAGGTCGCGCTCAGCGATGACTACTTCATCGAGCGCAAGCTCTACCCGAACGTCGACTTCTACAGCGGCATCATCTACCGCGCCCTCGGCATCCCGACCAACATGTTCACCGTGATGTTCGCCCTCGGCCGTCTCCCTGGCTGGATCGCCCACTGGAAGGAGCAGATCGAATCGCCCCTCGCGCGCATCGGTCGGCCCCGCCAGATCTACACCGGCCCGACCCTCAATCACTACCTCCCGATGGACCAGCGCACAGGCTGAGACGCACCCTGTCAAGCTGGTGGCGTCGCGCCCCCCGTCCTGACGCGCATCGGCCTCCGAACCATCTCAAGTATCGGAAACTCCATTACTCTCCAGCATGGCACGGTGGTCGCTTCAGCGGCTCGGGCCAGGCCATCGTGGCCGGAGAAAACGGAGCAACCGATCCATGTGCCGACTCCTGTTCGTCGACGATGACCCCGCCATCCTTCGCATCTTCCAGCGGATGTTCTCCCGCACCTGCCAGGTCGATGTGGCCCCCGACGGCGAGACCGCCCTCGGGATGCTCGAACAGGATGACTACGACGTGATCATCTCCGACTTCTCGATGGGCCGGATGAACGGCGCCGAGCTGCTCGCCCATGCCCGCGCGCACCACCCCGACACGATGCGGATCCTCATCACCGCCCACACCGACTTCAACGCCGCGGTGGCGGCGGTCAACAAGGGCGAGGTCTTCCGCCTTGTGCGCAAGCCGTGGGACGACGAGGACCTCCGCTTCTGCATCAAGGCGGCGATCGACGACCGGCGCGGCCACGTCGAGCGCCGCGAGATGGCGAAGATGCTGGCCGAGAAGAACCGCGCCCTCGCCAACGCCAACGGCGATCTCCGCCGTCTCAACATGCACCTCGACGCGATGGTCCAGGAGCGCACCAACAACCTGCTCGATGCGCTGATCTCCGCGCTCGACTTCCGCGACACGGAGACCCTGAACCACTCGAAGCGCGTCAGCGCCTATGCGCGCCGCCTCGGCCTGGAGCTCGGGCTCTCCCCCGAGGAGCTGCAGGTGGTCTCCCAGGGCGCGCTGCTCCACGACATCGGCAAGATCGGCGTCCCCGACGCGGTGCTCCTCAAGCCCGGTGCGCTCGACGAGGAGGAGTGGGCGCTGATGAAGCGCCACCCCGCGCTGGGCGCCGACCTGCTCAAGCCGATCGACTTCCTTCGCACCGCCCGCGAGGTGGTGCTCCAGCACCAGGAGAAGTTCGACGGCACGGGCTACCCGGGCGGCCTGAAGGGCTCGGAGATCTGCATCGGAGGCCGCATCTTCGCGGTCGTCGACACCTACGACGCGATCACCTCCGACCGCCCGTACCGCAAGGGCGCGCCCTACGCGAAGGCTCGCGCCGAGATCGAGCGCGTCGCCGGCACGCAGCTCGATCCGATGTGCACCGCCGCCTTCGGCTGTGTGCCGGAGTCCGACTGGCACGAGATCCGCGAGCTGGTTGATCAAGGATCCTTGACGGCGGCGCTGCTGCGCTGCGAGGCGCCGGCCAGTCCGCTCGGCGAGTCACTCGACACCGTGGATCCCCTGCTGTTCGCGCTCGCGCTCACCAAAGCGGTTGGCTGAGAACCCGTCAGGTCGCCCGTCGCCGCCTTCTTCTCGGCCCTCGCGCCGTCGCCCCCTCCGGAAACAAGTAGCGGTGCAGCAGCTCCCGGAGCGCCGCCCTCACCGCCCCATCCTCGACGCTGAACTCGGGCTCCGCGCGCACCACGCGTGAGATCGCGATCTCGAGGGTCGCGTGGTGGATCACGTAGGCCGCCGCGCGCGGGTCCGGCACCACCTCCTTCGGGATGAGGAGCGCGATCAGGCTCGCCAGCGCCTCGCAGCCGAGCGCCTCGAACTCGGCCCGCAGGCGCGCCACGTCGGGATCGCGCAGCGACATCGCGAGGTAGACCGCCTCCAGCTGGGGCAGCCGGTGCATGTGCTGGAAGAGCACGTCGAGCGCCGTGTCGATCGCAGCGCGCCGATCGCTCCCGCGGAAGCGATCGGGGGTCAGCCGGGCCATCACGTCGGCATGGGCCGCCGCGAGGTGGTCGCCGATCATCTCGACGAACGCCTGCCGCTTGTCGGAGAAGTAGCGGTAGAAGGTGCCCACGCTCACGCCCGCCTCGGCGGCGATGTCGGGGCTCTGGGTCTCGTCGAAGCCCTTCCGCGCGAACACCTCCTGCGCGGCGGCGAGCAGCGCCTCGTAGGTGGCGCGGGCGCGCGCTTGCGGGAACCGGCGGCGGGGGCGTGCGAGAGGCTCGGCTGGCGCGACGTGGGCCATGAACCCTCATAGCGCGGAAACGAAAGAAAGTGAAATGGGTTTCATTTTTACCCTTGACGACGGGCGGTCGGAGCGCGAACTTGACACCAAGTTCATCTTTCGGAGGAAGACCATGTCGCGACCCAGCGCCTCGCCGGTCCCCGAGTCGCCCGCCCAGCGCGGGATGACCCTCGAACACCTCGATTGCCGGCTCGACCTCATCTACAACTGGGGCTACGAAGAGACCCGCCGGGACCTGCGCGACCTGTACAAGAAGGCGCAGCGCAGCCAGTGGATCCCCGAGGACACGCTGCCGTGGGCGACCGACGTCGACGCGGAGAAGCAGGCCTTTCCGGAGCAGTTCTTCCCGCTCCACGGCTCGGCGATCTACGCGCGGCTGACGCCGCAGGAGCTGACCCAGCTGAACGTCGAGGTCGCGTCGTGGACGCTGTCGCAGTTCCTGCACGGCGAGCAGGGGGCGCTCCTCGCCGCGACGCAGCTGGTTGGCTCGGTGCCCGACATGGACTCGAAGTACTACGCCTCGACGCAGGTGGTGGACGAGGCGCGCCACGTCGAGGTCTACGATCGGTACGTTCACGAGAAGATCGGCTTCTCGTATCCGATCAGCCCCCACCTGAAGAAGCTGCTCGACCTGATCCTCACCGACTCGCGGTGGGACATGAAGCTGCTCGGGATGCAGATCATGGTCGAGGGGCTGGCGCTCGCCTCGTTCGGGATGATCCGCGAGAACACCGAGGAGCCGCTCCTCAAGCGCCTGACGCACTACGTGATGCTCGACGAGGCGCGCCACGTGGCGTTCGGCGTGCTCGCGCTCAAGCACTACTACGACGACATGAAGGAGAGCGAGCGGTGTGAGCGCGAGGACTTCGTCTACGAGTCGGCGGTGCTGATGCGCGACCGGTTCCTGTTCCAGCAGGTGTGGGAGAAGATGGGGATGCCGGTCGAGGAGTGCGTCCAGATCGCCCGCGACAGCTTCGCGCAGCAGATGTTCCGGCAGTTCCTGTTCTCGAAGGTGGTGCCGGCGGTGAAGAAGATCGGGCTGCTCTCCGAGCGGCAGCGGGAGCGGTTCCAGGAGCTGGGGATCCTCCAGTTCGAGTCGTGGAGCGATCCGTTCGAGGATCTCCAGAAGGCGGAGGCTTCCCTGGCCTCTTTGTGACGCGGTATGCTTCGGCGGTGACCGACGAGGACGCGTTCGTCGCCGAGGTGCTGCGGCTGCATCAGCGGTACGCCGAGGAGGTGGTCGAGGCGTTCAACATCTGCCCGTGGGCGCGGCGGGCGCGCGAGGAGGGGGAGTGGGAAAGGCCCGTGCTCCTGCAGCGCGACCTGGCGATCGAGCCGTCGCTGGAGGTGATCCGGGGGCTCGAGGCGGATCCGCGGGCGACGGTGGTGGCGATCGTGATCTACCCGCGGCTGGCGGTGGGGCCGCGCGCGTTCGACGAGTTCGCGGCGCGGGTGCGGGCGGCCGATCAGGCGCGCCACGGCGGGCGGCCGGTCTACGTCGCGGCGACCTTTCATCCCGACTACGTGCTCAGCGATCGCTCGCCCGCCGCGGCGGTGCCATGGTTCCGGCGCTCGCCCGATCCGTCGATCCAGCTGATCCGGCACGCGGTGATCGAGGAGGCGCGCGGGGGCGGGCACGGCAAGTTCTTCTTCGATCTGTCGTCGCACAGCATGGACGAGCTGCGGGAGCGGCTCGAAAAGCGGTCGGTGACCGATACGATCACGGTGGACAATCACGCGCTGCTCGACGGTGGGCGCGATCGGATCGCGGCGATCTATCGCGATATTCTCGCCGACCGCGACCGCTCGTACGCGCGCTTTGGCGGGTGAGGATCAACCGGCGGCGCGGGCGACCAGGCGGGCGATGCCCTCGGCGAGGATCTCGGGCGGGGTGAGCAGGCTGACCACCAGGTGGGCCTCCTCGGCGAAGTCGAAGAAGTAGCCGGGCTGGACGAGGAGGTGGTCGCGATCGAGCAGGTCGATCGCCCACTCCTCGTCGCTGCGGATGCGCGGGAGGCGGAGCGTGGCGTACCAGCCGCCTTCGGCGTGGAGGAGGTCGACGGCGCTGCCCCGCACGGCGACGGCGGCGGCGACGGCGCGGTGATTGGCGGTGACCCGCAAGGCGATCGCGCGCCCGACGGTGGGGCGGAGATCGAGCAGGCGGGCGGCGGCGTGCTGGACCGGCGCAGCGACGGAGAGGTAGGTGTCGGCGATCAGCTCGAGGCGGGCGAGGGCGGCCGCGGCCTCGGCGGGCGGGCCACCGACGTGGATCCAGCCGAGCTTGAGCTGGGGGAGGCCGACCACCTTGGAGAGGCCGCTCAGGCTGAAGGTGAGCACGTCGTTGACGGCGACCAGGGTCTCCACGCGCGCCTTGTCGGGGGCGAAGGCGTAGTCGGAGAAGACCTCGTCGGCGATCAGCGGGAGGTCGTGCTCGCTGGCGATGGCGATTAGGGTGGCGAGCTCGTCGCGCTTGAGGAACGAGCCGGTGGGGTTGTTCGGGTTGCAGAGCAGGAGGGCGCGGGTGCGCGGCGAGAGGGCGCGGCGGAGGTCGTCGGCATCGAGGTACCAGGCCCCGTCGTAGGCGAGCCGGTAGGGGCGGAGGCGCACCGATTCGAGAGCGGCCAGGAAGTCGAACAGGGGGTAGCTCGGGTGCGGGACGAGGGCCTCGTCGTCCGGGTCGGCGAGCAGCTTGAAGAGGAAGGCGTAGGCCTCGCTGGTGCTGGCGGTGAGCAGGAGGCGCTCGGGGTCGATCGGGTGGCCACGCGAGGCGTAGTAGTCGGCGATCGCCTGGCGGGCCTCCGGGAGGCCCTGGGGCGCGGGTTGGTAGAGGATCGCGCGCGGGTCGGCGAGGGCGGCGGCGATCGCCTGGGCGGGGTAGGGGATGCCGGCACGGGTGGGGTTCGAGAGCGTGAGATCGAGGATCGGGGCTCCGCTCGCCTGGAGCATGGCGTGGCGGCGCGAGAGGGCGTTCTCCGCCCTGCCCCAGTCGAGGCGGGACGAGCCGCGCATCAGCCCGCCATCAGATCGACCCGTCGGGGATCTTGGCAGGGGTGGCGGTGGGTGTGGCCGTGGCCGGGGCGGGGGTGGCGCGGGCGCCGCGACGTAGGTAGTAGGCGGACATGTCGTACTCGAAGAAGGCCATCATCTGGGTCTCCAGCACCTTCTGCCAGAGGTCGCGCGCCTCGTCGAGCTTGCCGCCCTGGAGGCGGCGCATCGCGAGGTAGAAGTAGGCCTCGGCCCTGTTGCCGGGCGACTGCGCGTGCGCGAGGAGGTCGCTCTCGGACTGGCGACCGGAGGCCCAGCGCGCCAGCTCGTGGTACCACTTGCCGCCGTCCACACCGTCGACGAAGGCGCGGGCGAGGGGGTCCTCGGGCTGGCCGGCGCGGCGGTCGAGATCGAGGATCCAGAGGGTGCAGTAGACCTTGATGTACTCGGAGACCTCGGAGCGGCCGAGAGCGCGGTGGTAGGCGTCGAGGGCCTCCTCGCGCTCGCCGCGCGGGATCAGGAAGGCGAGCACGTCGGCGTAGGTGGAGGCGCGATCGGGAGCGGCGTCGATCGCCCGCTCGAGGGCGATGATCCCCTGCTCGTGGTTGCCGACGAGGTAGAGCGCCTTGCCCCGCTCGAGCTCGGTCTCGGCGACCTCCTCGGGGCCGAGGTTGCCGCGCATCGCGAGCAGGAGGTCGTAGTCGGAGGCGGCCTGGCGGCGGGCTGCCAGGGCGGCCTTCTCGTCGCCCGCGAGCTCCTGGGCGTCCCCGACGCCGCGGCCGAGCTTGGCGCGCCAGTAGAGGAACTCGCGGCGGTCGAGGGCGGAGGCGCTGGTGAGGCCGCGATCGAGCAGTCCGAGCGCCCCCTTGCCGTCGCCGCGTTTGACGGCCACGACGGCGAGCTGCTCGAGCGCCACCACGGTCGGCTCCACGGCCAGCGAGCGCTCGAAGAAGCGCACCGCGTCGTCGACCCGCCCGACGTTGAAGTAGCCGCGTCCGACCTCGAACAGGGCGCCGGCGAGGGAGACCTTGAGCGGCGCGCCCGGGAAGCGGCGCAGCGCATCGAGGTGGAGCTGCTCGACGCGCTTCAGCTGGGCCTCGAGCTCGCCGGTCTTCTCATCGGCCACGAGCTGGAAGAGCCGCTTCTGCTGGAGCCGCGCGAGGGCCTCCCACGCCTCGCGCTTGTCCGGCGAGATCGCCAGCGCGGCCTCGAAGGCGCGGGTGGCGCGGACGATCTGGTTGCGCTGCTCGGCGACGTCGCCGATGCAGAGGAGCGGCTCGATCGCCTTCGGGAAGCGCTTCGCGGCGTCCTCGCACACCCGCAGCGCGATCGGGCGGTCGGCGGGATCTCGAAAGAACAGCGCGGCGACGGCGATCGCGTCGGTGGGCTTGCCGTCGGCGGCGGCGTAGCGGGTGAGGGCGGTGCGCAGCGGCGCGTCGTCGCCGGGCTCGCCGGACAGCTTCTCGACCTCGGCGCGGGCGAGGTCGGCGCGCGAGACGCGCAGGTGGAGGCGGGCGAGGTCGTAGGCGGCCGAGGTGCCGGTGCGCTGGCTGACGATGTCGGCGAGATCGCCGGAGAGGCCGCGCTGCCAGGTGGGGTGCTGCCAGCGCTGCCGGTCGTGGTAGAGGCGGCCCAGCGCGTCGACGAGGAACGGCGACGGCCACGCCGCGGTGGCGGCCTCGAGGTCTTCGATGATCCGGCCGCAGGTGGCGGCGGCGCAGGCGGGCGCAGGCGCCTCGGGAGCGCGCGGCGGATCATTTCGCAGCCAGCCGAGAACCTGGTCGAAGCGCGTCCTCGCGGCGGCGTCGTCGGGGGCGAGGGCGATCTGCACCGCGAGCGTGGTCAGCACCTCCTGGTGCGCGCCGCGACGGCGGAAGGCGCGTTCGAGCTCGGCGGCGAGCTGTTGCAGCGGTGGATCCGGCGGGGGCGCCTTCAGCTCCTCGGCGTCCCACAGCGCGAGCACGCGGCGGAGGAAGTCCTCCAGCGCCGCCTCGGGGCGGTTCGCTTTCAGCTGGCGCGCCGACTCGGCGATGGCGAAGCTCTCGAGGCCCAGGCGGGTCGCCGTCCGGCGGGGGTCTCCGACGGCGAGCGCGTCGTAGGAGGCGCGAGTGACCTCGTACTCGTCGTCGCTCTGGACCCGCACCGGGGCGATCGCGGCGCTGCGGGGCGACTCGGGCGGCCGGTGCTGGGTGCAGCCGGGTGCGGCGACCGTGACCAGTGCGAGCGCCCACGCGGGGGCACAGCGGGTGCGGAGCATCCCTCCAGTGTAGCGGGAGGGGCGAGCGGGATCCAGCGCGGCCCGGGGGTGGGGTGGACGTGGGCGACGGCGATCCATGCCCGTTTCGATTTCCGTTTCGGTTTTTCGGTGATTGGGTTTGCGTGGCGGCCGGCTCTCGGGGGAATGTCGGGGCGCTTGAGCTACTACTTCGGAAAATCGTCGCGTCGCGCGAAGAAAATACAGGACGCGCACAGCGCGGCCCGGCGGGCCGTCCCGCCCTGAGCAGGGGTGGGGACCCCGCGAGCTTTGCTCGTGGGGCGTGGCGGCCCGCCTCGTGGGATCTTCAGCGCGGCCCGAGGGCTGCGGACTTTGGTTGCGGCCCGCGGGCCGCGCTGAGAGCGGAGGATGCGCATGGAATCGAACGTGGTCGTGCAGAAGTACGGGGGGTCGTCGGTGGCCGACCCGGAGCGGCTCGGGCAGGTGGCCGAGCGCGTGGCGGCGACGGTGGCGCTCGGGCGGC
>SHYY01000021.1 GCA_009692555.1 Myxococcales bacterium | reverse complement strand
ACGTGAGCGGAGGGACCCCCTTTTCCGTTAAGCACCCGTCCCCAGGCTCCCTCGACAGCACCCCGCCATCAATCGGTTGACTCCCGGCCGCCCAGGAGGAAGATGATGGGTCGAACCACCGGAGGACCCCAATGCATCCAGCACGTCTGCAACTCGTGATGATCGCCCTCGGGGCGTCGATCACCCTGGGCTCCTGCGGCCCCGACTCCAGCCGGCGCGGGACCGGCGCCCCCCCTGCCACCGACGAGGACCTCGCGATGGGCCCCACCGGCGACCTCGCCGGCACCGTCCCGGAACACGACTGGGACTCCGGCATCGATCCCGGCCCCGGCCCCGACGACAACTGCCACGAGGAGAAATTTCTCCCGAAGAAGGTCGGCGACCCCGACATCCTCCTCATCCAGGACATCTCCGGCTCAATGCTCGAGGGAATGCCGACCAAGTACGCGCAGGCCTCGGGCGCGGTCTCGAGCGTGCTCACCCAGCTCGAGAAGGCGATGTCCCCCATCCAGTGGGGCCTCCTCTTCTTCCCCTCCGACGGCATGTGCGGCGTGAAGAACGCGCCCGACGTTCCCATCGGCCCGCAAAAGGCCGCGCCGATCGTCGCTGCGCTCAAGGCCACCAAACCCAACGGCAACACCCCGCTCGCCGCCGCGATCACCAGCGGCACCGCCTACTACGACCAGCTCAAGGATGGCCGCGGCCACTACTTCCTCGCCGCCACCGACGGTGAGCCGAACTGCGACAACGGCGGCGGCCTCCCCAAGACCTGCATGAAAAACGCCGACTGCCCGCCCGGCGAGGTCTGCACCCTCCTCGGTCCGCTCGGGTTCTGCACCCCGATGGGCGTCAACAGCGGCGCCACCAAGGCAATCACCGCGGCGCGCCTGAAGGGGATCAAGACCTTCGTCGTCGGGATCGACCTCGGCGGCACCTCGGCGACGCTCAACGCGATGGCCGAGGCGGGCGGCACCGCCCGCCCGGGCGCCACCAAGTACTACCCCGTCACCGACCAGGCGCAGCTCGAGGCCGCCCTCAAGAACATCACCTCCCAGATCATCTCCTGCACCTTCTCCCTGCAGGGCCTCCCGCAGATCAACCAGATGGTGATCGTGACCATCAACGGCCAGAAAATCTCCCAGGACAAGACCCACACCGACGGCTGGGACATCGACCCCATGACCAAGACCCTCACCCTCTACGGAAAGAGCTGCGCCAGCCTCCAGGCCAACCCCGGCCAGGTCAGCGTCGCCTACACCTGCCCTCCCCCCGGCTAGCTGTTCTCCTTCCGCTAGTTCTTGGCCTTCGGCGTGGGATTGGCGAACTCCTTGAAGTCGTTCGCGTTGTTGTTGGTGTCGACCCCGTCCGGGGAGCGCCCAATCGATTTCCCCATCGCCGAGGCCGGCGCGACCGCCTTTTCCACAAACGCATTCACCGCCGTCCCCCAGCCCACCGAGTCGAGCAGCATTCCACCCGGAGCCAGGATCGCGATTCCCCCGCCCGCATTGGCCATCGCGTTGCCGTACTTCACATCGGCATTGCCAAGATAGCCATTCTGGCCGCACACCAGATAGCCCTGCGCGCCAATCGTCAGCGCATTGAAATCGATGAACACCGTGTCCGCCACGCCCGCCGCCGAGCGGTACACCAGCTGGTAGCCGGTGAGATCGACCGCCTTCGCGCAGGGATTGTAGAGCTCGACGAACTCATCGGTGGCGCCGCCATTGCCGGTGGTCATCACCTCATTGACCCGGATCGGGCTGCAGGCGATCACGAGGTCGGTCGGAACGATGAAATCGACGGTCTTGGAGAGGTCCGCCGGCGCATTCGCCAGATCATCCGGCACGCTCGCATCGCCAGGGACCGCGAGATCCGCCGCCGGCCCACCGCCATCGGCGCGCGCCAGATCGCCCACCGCCCCGTCGCTGACGGCCATGCCATCGCCGCCGCCGCCATCGCGCGCCCCGGCCTCGCCCGCCAGATCGAACAGGAAGGTCCGCGAGCCAGTGGAGCCGCACGCCGCGAGGAGCCCGAGGAGGGGAACGAGAGTTCTCATCCCGGCACCGTATCGCGCCGCCGACAGCGCTTCAACCGTGTGAAAACTCTTGTCCCCCGGCCGACCGAAGGATCTGGTAATCACAAGAGGATGCACAGTACCATCAGGCGCCTCCTCACCACCGCCCTGTCCACCCTCGCCGTCGCTGGCTGCGGCGTCACCACCCGCCCCGACCCCAACCGCACCCTCGACTTCGCGACGCCGAAGGACGGCGGCGTCCCGGGCGCCGACCAGGGGATCCCCGACTCCGGGACGGGCGGAAAGGACATGCCCATCCCCGACGATCTCGGCCCCGGCAAGCAGGACCTCGCGGTGGCGGGCTGCACCAAGATCCCGAACTGGCCCGGCCTCCTCCCCGAGGGGACCTACGACGACGTCGGCCAGGTCACCTACGTCGCCTCCACCGAGAAGGGCGCGCTCCCATCGAACGCGCTGCTGATCGAGGACTACCTGCTCGCCCCCAACGAGAAGTGGCCGAAGAGCGCCACCTTCAAGAAGGGCGACCTGTACGCCGACTGCGAAGTCTGCGCCTCCATCGCCCTGTGCGACAACATGGGCTGCGATCAGACCTTCTTCGCCCAGGGCGGCACCGTCACCGTCACCCGCGCCGACCGCAATCCGAAGACCGGGCGCATGATCGCCAAAGCCCAGAACCTCACCCTCGTCGCGTGGGACTTCGACATGGACGAGCCGGTCAAGGCCGGCAAGTGCTACGAGATCGGCAGCGCCTCGTTCGACGTCACCTGGGGCGCCGCCACCGACGGTGGAGTGCCACAGGACCTGAAGGCATCCGACATGACCAAGCCGGCCGACCTGGCGAAGCCCCCGGGCGACCTCGCAGGCGCCGATCTGGCCAAGATCGCCGACATGGCCCCCGCCCCCGACATGGCCCTCTCGTGCACCCCGCGGGTCAACGAGGTGCAGGTGGCCGGCGCGAGCGCCACCGACGAGTGGGTCGAGCTCTTCAACCCCTGCGTGCAGGCGGTCAACCTGAACGGCTGGAAGCTCGTCTACCGCTCGACCAACAACAACGCCGGAATGGCCGACACGACGATCTACACCTTCACCGAAACGATCGCCGCCGGCGCCTACTTCCTGATCGTCGGCGACGGCTACGTCGGGATGAAGGACGCGACGGCGAGCGGCGGCCTCGCGGCAGCGGGCGGCGCGGTCGGCCTCCGCGACCCGATCGGCTTCGTGGTCGACTCGGTCGCCTACGAGGTCCTGGCGGTGGCAAACAACCTCACCGAGAAGGCGCCCGCCCCGAATCCCCCCGCGAGCCAGTCGATCGCCCGCACGCCCAACGGCACCGACACCAACGACAACAGCAAGGACTTCAAGCTGACGGTCAAGCCGAGCCCGCGCCTCGCGAACCCCTGACCGGTCAGTCCTTCGCCTCCCCATCGCGGACGTACAGGTTGGCCAGCGCGTCGATCACCGCCTGCTTGGTGAAGCGCGGCACCACCCCCTCGTACTTGCACGCCGCGATCACCTGATCGCAGATGAACTTCGGCTGGTAGGAGGCGAGCGGGAGCTTGGTCTTCTGCTGCAGCTCGCCGATCACGAAGTCGCAGATCTCGTCGGTGAGCTTGAGTCCGAACCCGCGCGCCACCGCCTCGAAGATCTGCCGATACTCCCCCGCCGTCGGCGCGTGGAGCCCGATCTTGTACGGGATGCGCCGCAGGAACGCGGGGTCCATCAGGTCGTTCGGCGCCAGGTTGGTCGAGAACACCAGCAGCTCGTCGAACGGCAGGCTGAAGCTCTTCCCGGTGTGCAGCTTCAGGAAATCGACCCGGCTCTCCATCGGCACGATCCAGCGATTGAGCAGCTTCTCCGGCGTCACGATCTGGCGCCCGAAGTCGTCGATGAGGAACGTGCCGTTGAGCGCCTTCACATGCAGCGGCGCCTCGTAGAAGTGCGACGACTCGCTGTAGGAGAGGTCGAGCATCTCGAGGGTGAGCTCGCCGCCGGTGAGCACCACCGGCCTCCGGCAGGCCGCCCAGCGACGGTCGAAGCTCTCGCGGCGGAGCCCGTCGCCACCCTTGGCCATCGCGTCGACCTCGTCCTTCCCCACCGGTGCGAGGTGCAGGCTGGGGTCGTGCACCTGCATGATCTGCCCCTCGATCTCGACCGCGTAGGGGACGTAGATGATGTCGCGAAAGATGGTTGCGAGCCGCGTCGCGAACGAGGTCTTTCCGTTCCCGGGCGGTCCGTACAGGAGGAGCGTCCGGCCGGCGTTGATCGCCGGACCGATCTTGCGCAAAAAATGATCAGGGACGATCAGCCCCGCGAAGCACTCCTTCAGCGCCGCCGCGTCGAGCAGCTCGTTGGTGATCCGCTGCCGCTGCACCTGATCCTGGAACGCCACCAGCGACACCGGGGCCGCCCCGACGTACTGGCAAAGCTGCATCGCCTCCGCCCCCGCCTCGCGCCCGCGATCGGTCAGCGCATAGCGGATCTGGGGCACCATCCCGCCGCCCGATCCCATCGCCTGCACCAGCTTCTTCTGTCCCGCCTCGTCGATCAGCTTGTTGACGATGCTCGTCGGCAGGCGCATCGCGTCGCCGAGCTCCATCGCAGTGTTTCGCCCCTGCACATGCATGAACTTGAGCAGCAGCGACGCGAGCGTGCTCGTCAGGACGCCGGTCTCCGCGAGCGACTGCGGCGCGGCGGGCGTGGCGTGCATCACCGCGTCGATCTGGTCCAGCGACAGCAGGCCAAGCGCCACCAGGTTCTCGCCCAGCCGTCCCCCCGACGTCTTCTGCCGGGCGGTCGCCCGCTCGATACCTTCCATCTTCACCAGACCGCGCGCTACCAGGATCTCGCCGAGACGCATTTCCGTTCCTCCACGCCAGCCATTCGCGGCAGTCAGCGAACGATCATTTCCCGCTTTCCGTCGGCCCGTCCACAACATTCGGCCAGCGCCCGACACCCACCCACCCCGCGTCATGCCACCGACGGGCGCCCCGGCACCGGTCACCAGCGTGACGTACCGGCCCATCCCGTGGCCCGTAACCCCGCGCCGGTCAACGGGTTCTCCGCGGGTCACCATCTTGCTTCCGTGCGGCCCCTGGATCTTTGTGTCGTGCCACGAGAGGCCCATGACGCTCCCTGCCCGCGCCGAATTGCCCGCCAGCCCGCCCCCTCCCGATGAGCGGCGCGATGCGACGTCCGCCTACCTCGTCGTCTGCGAGCACGCCTCCTCGGCGGCCATCCCGCTGCCCGCCTCCGGCACGCTCCGCATCGGCCGCGCGCCCGAGGTCGATCTCCGCCTCACCGACGGAGAGGTCGCCCCTCTCCACGCTCGGATCACCACCTCGAACGGGATCGCCACGCTGCGCGACCTGGACGCCGGAACTCTCGTCAACGGCACCCCGCTCCTCGGCGAGTGCATCCTTCGCCCCGGCGACGTCATCTCCATCGGCGCCACGGCCCTGGTCTTCACCCGCGCTCCCGCTCCCCCGTCGCCCCGGCCCTTCCTCGACCTGCCCGACCTGCGCCGCCGGCTCGAGGAGGAGACTCGCCGCTCGGTGCGTCACGGACGCGAGGTCACGCTGCTCCTGATCGACCTCGGCGAGGCCCCCACCGACCTCCCCGCCGTGCACCGGATCATCGAGCGGGTCCTCCGCACCGGTGACATCGTCGGGTGGGGCGGCCCCTCGCAGCTCGTCGTGCTCCTCCCGGAGACCGCCGGCACGACGCGCGTTCCGGCCGGCCGCATCCTGCGCGCGCTTTTCCCTCTCGCCCCGCGCAGCCGCGCCGGCTTCGCCAGCTGCCCCGGCGACGGCAGCGACGCCGACACCCTCTTCGCCGGTGCCCGCGCCGCCGCCGCCGCCGCCCCTCCCGGCGCCATCGCCTCGGTGGCCGAAGCCGCAGGCACCCTCCGGATCGGCGACCGCACCGTCGTCGCCGCCGACCCGGCGATGGCGCGCCTCTTCGAGCTTTGCCGCCGCCTCGCCGCCAGCGACCTGCCGGTCCTCATCACCGGCGAGACCGGCGCCGGCAAGGAGATCGCCGCCGCGGCCCTCCACGCCTGGTCGCCCCGCCACCGACGGCGAATGCTGTCGATCAACTGCGCCGCGCTGCCCGACACGCTGCTCGAGAGCGAGCTCTTCGGCCACGAGAGGGGCGCCTTCTCCGGAGCCGCGGCGGCCAAGCCCGGCCTCCTCGAGAGCGCCGCCGGCGGAACCGTCTTCCTCGACGAGATCGGCGACCTGTCGAGCGCCGCCCAGGCCAAGCTCCTGCGCGTCCTCGAGACCCGCCGAGTGAGTCGCCTCGGCTCGATCCAGGAGCGCCCGATCGATGTCCGCCTCGTCGCCGCCACCAACCGCAGCCTCGAGGACGACGTGCGCGCCGGGACCTTCCGCCGCGATCTCTTCTTCCGCCTCAACGGCGCCACGGTCATGCTCCCGCCGCTGCGCGACCGCCCGCTCGACCTCCCTCCCCTCGCGCGCGCCTTCCTCGCCGACGCCTGCGCGCGCCTCCACCGCGCCCCGCTCGCGCTCTCTCCGGGAGCGATGGCCCGTCTTGGCACCCACCACTGGCCCGGCAACATCCGCGAGCTGCGCAACCTGATGGATTTCCTCGCCGCGACGGTCCCCGGCGACACCATCGATCCCTCCGCCTTGCCGACCTCCCACGATCGGGAAACCCCCGTCGCTGCCGCGCCCGTCCCACCACGCGCCTTCCGCAACATCTACGACGAGATCCGTGAGCTCGAGCGCGATCGGATCAGCGCCGCGCTGGCCGCCACCAGCGGCATCCGGGTGCGCGCCGCGGAGCTGATCGGAATGCCGCTCCGCACCTTCGTCACCAAGATGAAGGAGCACCAGATCGACGTCCCCTCGTCGGTGAGGCGTTCCCGATGAGCGAGTGGGTCCCGCCCCAGGAGTTCGACGGCTACCGCCTCGAGCGAATGATCGGCCAGGGTGGCATGGGGCAGGTGTGGCTCGCCCGCGACACCCTCCTCGACCGGGCGGTGGCGGTGAAGTTCATCACGCCGATCGACGCCGCGCCGTTCGCCCGCGAGCGCTTTCTCATCGAGGCCCGCGCCATCGCCCGCCTCCAGCACCCCAACGTCGTCACCATCCACCGGGTCGGCGAGGTCCTTGGCCTGCCCTATCTGGTCTCCGAGTTCGTCCGCGGCGAGGGCCTCGATCGCGTCGCCCGCCCGATGCCGTGGCAGCGCGCCCTTGACATCGGGATGGGCCTCGCCCGCGGCCTCGCGACCGCACACCGCCGCGGCGTCCTCCACCGCGACATCAAGCCGGCCAACGTCATCCTCTCGGAGGACGGCGAGGTGAAGCTCCTCGACTTCGGCCTCGCCAAGCTACTCCACGGCGCCGCGGGCACCACCCTTGGAGTTACCCGCCCCCCGGGCCCGCTGCCGTGCGCCGAGGGCGACGCGACGAAGCGAGAGGGGAACCACCGCCCCGGCACCGGTGGCGACCCCGCCATCACCCAGCCCGGCGCCGTGATGGGCACGCCGAACTACATGTCCCCCGAGGTCTGGCGCGCCGAGCCCGCGACCTTCCGCTCCGACGTCTACTCCCTGGGCGCTCTGCTCTATTGCCTGTGCGCCGGCCGCCCACCGCACAACGCCGGCGACCTCGCCGAGCTCCGGGCCCTCGTCGAGCAGCAGGACGCCCGCCCCCTCGCCCAGGCCGCCCCGGGCGTCGATCCGCGCTTCGCGGCCGTCGTCGACCGCTGCCTCCGCCGCGACCCCGACCTCCGCTACGCCAACGGCAACGAGCTGCGCGCCGCTCTCGCCCAGCTCACGCTCGAGGCCCGCGTCGGCGACGTCCCCGCGGGCAACCCGTACCGCGGCCTCCACGCCTTCGAGGCGCACCACCGCCCGCTCTACTTCGGTCGCAACGCCGAGATCCGCGCCATCCTGCAACGCCTGCGCAACCAGCCATTCCTGCTCGTCGCCGGCGACTCCGGCGTGGGCAAGTCCTCGCTCTGCCGGGCCGGCGTCCTGCCCGCCGCGGCCGACGGCGCCCTCGACGCGGAGCGCACCTGGTCGGTGATCACCCTCGTCCCCGGCCGCCACCCGCTCACCGCTATCTCCGCCGCACTCGCGCCCCTGATCGGGATCGGGGAGGAGCAGCTCGGGCGTCTGATGGTCGATGAACCGGGCGCGATCGGCCGCGAGCTGCGGCGCCGCCAGGGCCCCTCGGCCGGGGTCCTGATCTTCCTCGACCAGCTCGAGGAGCTCGTCACCCTCTCCGACGCGCGGGAGCTCGGCGTGCTGACCGAGGTGCTGGGATGGCTGGTCACACCGACTCCTGGAGTGCGCGTCCTGGCGACGGTGCGCGGCGATTTCTTGAGCCGCCTCGCCGCGCTTCCCAACATCGGCGAGGAGATCACCCGCTCGCTCTACTTTCTCCGCCCCCTGTCGAGCGAGCGCATCCGCGAAGCGATCGTCGGGCCCGCCCAGGTCACCGGTGTGCGCTTCGAGTCCGACGCCCTCGTCGAATCCCTCGTCGCCTCGACCGCCGCCGCCGAGGGTGGGCTCCCGCTCCTCCAGTTCGCCCTCGCCGAGCTGTGGGAGGCGCGCGACCCCGAGGGACAGCTCATCCCGGCCGCCGCGCTCGAGGCCCTCGGGGGCGTCACCGGCGCCCTCACTCGCCACGCCGACGACGTGATCGCCAGCCTCATGCCGGCTCAGCGCATCGCCGCCCGGCGGATCTTGACCGCACTGGTCACCTCCCAGGGCACGCGAACGCGGCGCGCCGAGGCGGAGCTGGTGGCCGAGGATCCCGCCGCCGGCGCAGCTCTCGACGCGCTGGTCCGCGGGCGCCTCCTCGTGGCGCGCGAAGCGCCCGAAGGTTCGGCGTACGAAGTCGCCCACGAGGCTCTGTTGCAAGGCTGGTCGACGCTCCGCTCCTGGCTCAGCGAGGACGCCGATCACCGCGCGATCCGCGAGCGTCTGGCCCTGGCTGTCGGCGAATGGCAACGCCTCGGGGGCGCCGCCGAAGCGCTCTGGAGCGCGCGCCAGCTCGCCGAAGCTGCGCCGATCGACCGCGCAGCCCTCAAGCCCGAGGAGCGAGCCTTCCTGGCCCGAGGCTGCCGCGCGATGAATCGCCGCCGGGCCGGGCGCGCGCTGGCGCTCCTCGGGCTCCCGCTCATCATCGCGGTGGTCTACGGGGCGGTCTGGCTGAAGCACCGCGTCGACCTGCGACGCGAGGTCGCCGGGCACCTGGCCGCGGCGCATTCCCTGATCAACGAAGCGGCCCGCCGCGATGCCGTCGTCGAGGCGCTGCGACGGGAGGCCTTCTCCCGCTTCGATGCCCGCGACGCCGCGGCAGGCGAGGCGGCCTGGTCGCGTGCGCTGGGCGTGACGACCGAAGTCGAGGCAATGCACGGGCGCGCCGGCCACAGCCTCGAGACCGCCCTGATCCTCGACGGCGGCAGCGACGCGCGCGCACTCCTCGGCGACCTGCTCTACCGCCGCGCGTTGCTCGCCGAGCGCGACCGCCGCTTTCCCCAGCGCGACGAGCTGCTCGAACGCCTCGCCCTCTACGACGCCGACGGCGCCCGCCGCCGCCTTTGGGCAGCCCCCGCGCTGGTGGCGATCACCAGCTCGCCCCTCGGCGCCCGTGTCTCTCTCGCGCGCTACGTCGACGACGATCACCACGCCCGCCGGCTCGCCGAACCCCGCGATCTCGGTGCCACCCCGATCCCCGAGGTGCGCCTCCCGCCCGGCTCCTACGTCATCACGCTGGCCGCTCCCGGGCACATCGAGGTCCGCTATCCGGTGCTCGTGGCGCGGGATGGCCGCGAGCGAATCGCTGTCGACCTCCCGACCGCGAGCGAGGTGCCCGCGGGTTTCGCCTACGTGCCCTCCGGTCGCTTCCTCTTCGGCAGCGCCGCCGAGGATGGCCTGCGGCGCTCGTTCTTCAACGCGGTCCCTCTGCACGAGGCCCGCACCTCGGCGTTCCTGATCGCCCGCACCGAGACCACCTTCGGAGACTGGCTGGCCTTCCTCCGCGCGCTCCCCGAGCGTGAGCGCGCGCTCCGTACCCCTCGCATCGAGGGAGGATTTCACGGTGCCCTCGCGCTGACGGAGCAGGATGGCGCGTGGCGGCTGCGCTTTCAGCCCACGACCGAGACCTACGCCGCACGCGAGGGCGAATCGGTCACCTATCGTGGCCGCGACCGTCGCGCGATCGCCGACTGGCGGCGCTTCCCGGTGGTGGGCATCGCGTGGGCCGATGCCGAGGCGTACGTTGCCTGGCTCGACCGCACGGGACGCCTCCCCGGAGCGCGACTGTGCAACGAGCTCGAGTGGGAGCGCGCCGCCCGCGGCGCTGACGAGCGCGAGTTCCCCCATGGGGATTCCCTGCTGCCCGAGGACGCCAACTACGACGCCACGTACGGCAAGGTGCCGCTGGCCATGGGACCCGACGAGGTGGGGGCCCATCCCGCATCACGGAGCCCGTTCGGCGTGGACGATCTCGCGGGCAACGTCTGGGAGTGGACGGCCTCGGCCCGCTCGGCCGACGAGCGCGTCGCCCGCGGCGGGAGCCACGCCTTCGGGCCAAACTCGTGCCGCTCCGCCAACCGCGAGATCACCGAGCCGAGCCTGCGCGACCTCACCCTGGGCATGCGGGTCTGCGCCACTCCGACCGGGCGCGAGCTGGTGAGCGCGCCCAATCTGCACGCCGATTCCGCCCACGCACGCGCCGTCCCCGCACCCTCGCTACCTCCAGCTGACTGAACTCCCCGACGTACCCGCTGGTCCAACGGTTGCGATGGAGTCGCGCAAACGGATCAAGAGGTACGGATGAAGACCCACTCCCCGATCGCCTTCACTGGCCCCCCCCTCCTCCTCCTCGCGCTGGTCGCCGGCTGCGACGGCACCGATCCGGCTGCTGCGACGCAACCTTCGCTGGCAGGCGCGATCAGCGTCAGGAATGGCCGCGAACTGAACGGACGCGAGCTGAACGGACGCGAGCTGAACGGACGCGAGCTGAACGGACGCAACTTGAACGGCGTCGCGCTGGCCGGGATTCGTCTCGGCGGTGTCGCACTCGATGGAGCCTGGCTCGAGGGGAGCGCGATCCAGGGTGCGGACGCCGACGGAGACGAGCTCGCCCCCTCGCAGCTCGTGGGCGCGGCACTCACGGGGTTCGTCGATGACGGAACGACGCTGGCTCTCCGCATCGACGGCGTGCGCAAGTCGCCACCACCGGACCGCGACGTCTACCTCTACGCCGTCTCGTACCGCACCAACGCGGGCCGCCGGCCTCTCTGCGGAGTCGACGCGCACGGGCGCCCCGTCGAGGCGATCGCCCTCGGGGGCCGGTGGGACTACCGCGAGGGGGTCGCGGGCGGCGGCGCACACATCGACGATCCCCAGGTGATCACCTTCGCCTGTCAGGGCTACACGCTCGCCAAGTGCGTCGAGCTCGGCTACAAGCCGTGGATCGAGCTCCGGCACTGTCGCCGTGGCGGGCCGTGCCGCACGGTCTCGCTCGCCGGGCATCATCAAGCCTGCACGCGCCTCCTGCGCGCCGACTACTGCGGCGACGGCAGCTCCTTCACCGTCGACGGAACGTTGATCAACCTCTACGACGGCGTGCACATCCAGCGGGACACCGAGGCGTGGCACCTCGAGGCCGAGTGGCGCGAGGATGGCGCCTGCTGCCTCTCGGGCGAGCGCCTCGCAGGCGCTGCCGTCCCTCTGTGCGGCTTCTCCATCGCACGGAGCGGCTGCGGCCTTCCGGCTCACTTCGCCTCCGGCACGCTGCTCATGAGCGAGTACCGGTAGGCGGCCGGCCGCTGCTCGCCCCTCAGGCCAGCTTCTCTTCGACGAAGCGAGAGAGCACATCGGCTGCGATCCGCTGCTGCTGCATCGAGTCGCGCTCCCGCACCGTCACCGAGCCGTCCTTCATCGTGTCGCCGTCGATGGTGATGCAGAGCGGCGTCCCGACCTCGTCCTGGCGCCGGTAGCGCTTTCCGATCGCCGCCGAGTCGTCGTACATCGCATTCCACCGCTTGCGCAGGTCGCCGTAGATCGCCTGGCCGCGCTCGGGCATCCCCTCCTTGCGGACCAGAGGCAGCACCGCGACCTTGATCGGGGCGAGGCGCGGGTGGAGCCGCAGGACGACGCGGGTCTCGTTGTTGGCCACGTCCTCGTCGTAGGCGTCGCACAGGAAGGCGAGCGTCGCCCGATCGGCACCCGCGGCGGGCTCGATCACGAACGGGATGTAGCGGCGCTTCTCCTCGTCATCGAAGTAGGAGAGCTTCCCCGACGAGAACTCCTCCTTGTCCTCGTCGACCAGCGGAAAGTCCTGGAGGTCCTGGCCCTGCCACTTACCCACCGATCGCATCCCGATCTGGTGCTGCCGGAGGTCGTAGTCGGTGCGGTTCGCGATCCCCTCGAGCTCGCCCCAGCCGAACGGGAAGAGGTACTCCACGTCGGTGGTGGCCTTCGAGTAGTGCGAGAGCTTTGCCTGGTCGTGCTGGCGCAGGCGCAGCTTGTCCATGTTCATTCCGAGATCGGCGTACCACTGGCGGCGCTGCCCGACCCAGTACTCGAACCAGGTGTCGTCGGTGCCGGGCTTGCAAAAGAACTCCATCTCCATCTGCTCGAACTCGCGCGAACGGAAGGTGAAGTTGCGCGGGTTGATCTCGTTGCGGAACGACTTGCCCTGCTGCGCGATCCCGAACGGCACCTTGATCCGCGTCGAGTTCACCACGTTCTGGAAGTTGACGAAGATCCCCTGCGCGGTCTCGGGACGGAGGTAGGTCTTCGCGGCGGACTCGGCGACCGGGCCGAGGTGGGTCTCGAACATCAGGTTGAACTTGCGCGCGGCGGTGAGCTCGCCCTTGCACTTCGGATCGGGGCACACCGTCGGTGCGATGCCGGTGTCCTCGTACGCGGGGTCGATCTCGTCGACGCGATAGCGCTTCTTGCAGCGCTTGCAGTCGATCATCGGATCGGCGAAGTTCGCGATGTGGCCCGAGGCGCGCCACGCCATCGGGTGCATCAGGATCGACGAGTCGAGGCCGACGACGTCGTCGCGATCGCGCACCATCGCCCGCCACCACGCGTCCTTGACGTTCCGCTTGAGCTCGACGCCCATCGGTCCGTAGTCCCAGCAGCCGTTGATTCCGCCGTAGATCTCCGAGGACTGGAAGAGGAAGCCGCGGCGCTTGGTCAGCGCCACCAGCTTCTCCATGAGGGCGCTCTGCTCGACGGGCATGGACGTGTACTCCTGACGCGAGGTCGGGCCAGGATACACGCGGATCCGGGCGAATCAAACGATCCTCCGAGAGCGCGCGCGCCGTCGCTGCTGTGCTAGGCTGCAGCGTGCTTTCCTTCCATCCGACCTCGCGATCGCTTCGTCCGGGCTACTCGGAGACGTTTCCGTTCCCGCTCCGCTACACCGACGGCGTCGAGCCGATCGCCTACTTCGATACCGGCGCGGTGCCCGGAGGCGGCGAGCCGCTCCTGTTCATCCACGGGCTGGGCGGGAACTTCACCCACTGGGAGAACCTGGCGACGCGGCTGGCGCGCACCCATCGCGTGATCGGCATCGATCTGCCGGGGTGCGGCGATTCCTACCGGCTGCGCCTCGAGGCGGGGAGGCGCTACTCGATCCGGCTGTTCGCCGACGCGACGGTGCGACTGCTCGATCACCTGCACATCGAGTCGGCGGTCTACGCGGGACACTCGATGGGCGGGATGGTGGTCACCGAGGCGGCGTTGCGGCACGAGCGACGGGTGGCCGGGCTGGTGCTGATCGACTCCGCGGGCTTCCATCGGTATCCGCGCTGGATGCTCGGCGCGGGGGCGAGGATCCTGAAGCCGAAGCTGGTGTCGCGGGTGATGGAGCGGATGGCTCTGCGCCTCCTGCACAGCTGTTTTCACGAGGAGAACGACCACGCGAAGCGCTTCATCGCGCAGGCGGAAGGGCGGCCGCCACACCCGACGCTCGACGAGTTCGCCGAGACGGCCTGCTCGCTGCTCCCCGATCTGGCGGGGACTCACTACCTCGATGATGTGGAGCGGATCCTCCAGCCGACGCTGGTGATCTGGGGCGATCGCGATCGTCTGGTCGCCTTCGCGGAGGTGCCGGCCTGGGCGAAGCGGCTGCGCGAGGGAAAGCTGGTGGTGATCAAGGGCTGCGGGCACATGCCGATCATCGAGCGACCGGAGGAGACCCACGTGGCGATCCTCGATTTCCTCGCGGTGGGCAACGAGTGGCAGCTGGCCAGGACCGGGACCGCCGCCTCGGCATGATCCCGATCGCAGGGGGAGGGGAGCGGCAGCGCCACGCGGGGGCCGCGGGACGGCTACCGGTGCCGAAGCCCGAGCGGATCGAGCAGGTCCACCGCTTCATCACGCCGATCTGCGACTACTGGTTCCGCTCGGAGGTGCGCCACCTCGACCGCGTCCCCGACTCTGCGACGCTGCTGGTCGGCAACCACGACGGCGGCAACCTCCCGGTCGACGCGGTGTGCCTCGGGCACGCCTGGTACCGCCACTTCGGCTTCGCGCGTTCGCTGCGCGTGATGATGCATGCCCTGCCGTTCCAGATGGGGCGCGGCCTGCGGGACCTGCTCCATGACTGCGGCTGCGTGTCGGCGGTACCGGAGAACTTCGAGGCGATGGCCGAGGCGGGCGAGAGTGGCCTCATCTACCCGGGCGCGGCGCGCGAGTCGTTCCGTACCTACTTCAACCGCAAGGTGATCGATCTCGGGGGGCGCAAGGGCTTCATCGTCCGCGCGCTGAAGAACCGGATGACGATCACGCCGGTGGTCTCCGTCGGTGGGCACGAGACGATGTTCATCCTCTGGCGAGGCGAGAAGCTGGCGCGGCTGCTGCGGGCGGACAAGTACTTCCAGGCCGACGCGTGGCCGATCATCGCCGGCCTGCCCTTCGGGATCTGGCTCGGACCCTTCCTCCCGCATCTGCCGCTGCCGTCGAAGATCACCATCGAAGTGCTACCGCCGATCCGCCTCGCGGAGGAGATCGGTGCGCTCCTGGGAAGGCGGATCGATCCGGACGACGCTGAGGATGCGGCGGTGATCCAGGCGGGCTACGAGCTGGTGCGGAGGACGATGCAAGCCGGGCTCACGCGCCTCTACGCCGAGCGGAGGTTTCCGGTACTCGGCTGAGGGGGAAGCTAGTGCGAGAGCTGGGCGCGGACGGCCTTCATCTCGTCACAGATGTGCTTGGTGTCGCCGGTCTTGCCTTCGTCCTTGGCGATCTGCTTGGCGAGCGCGTCGAGGCACTCGGTGCACGACTTGTCGCCGAAGCGGCCCATGCCGGCGAGCACGGTGAGCCGCACCGAGAGGTCCTGCGCGCTGACCGCCTTGGCCAGCTCGACCAGGCCGGGCTTGCCGAGGCGCGAGAGCATCACGGAGGCCTTCTCGGCCTTGATCCCGTCCTTGTCGGTGAGGTACTTGCCGTAGCAGGCGACGTCCTGCTTGCACTCCTTGGCGAGCGCGAGGCGGATCGCGGCGTTCTTGAAGACCACGCCCACATCGGATTCATCGAGGTCGGCGGGGAGCTTCGGGAAGGCGGCGCTGGCTCCCTCCTCGCCGGCGAGGCGCGAGTAGGCGGTGGCGGCGGCGGCGACCACCGCGCCGGCCTCGGGGTCGATCACCTTGGTGGCCTCGTTGATGAACTTGACCTGCGCCACCTTGAGCAGCGCGGGCAGGGCCGAGACGTCTCCGGCGAGGTTCAGCGCCTCGGCGGCGGCGGACTTGTGCTTGGTCGCACGCTTGGGATCGCTCAGGATCCCGAGGAGCGGCTTGACCACGTCGGCGCTGCCGATCTGCCCGAGCGACACGATCAGCGACTGGTGCCCGGAGACGCCCTTGCCCGGACCGGCCTTGAGGCCCTCGTCAACCTTCCCGAGCTCCTCGATCATCGCCGGCACCGCCTTCGGAGAGCGGATGTCGCCGAGCAGCATGGTGGCCTTCTGGGTGACGATGCCGGGGAAGAAGTCGTTCTTCTTCGCATCGGCCTCGACGATCTCGTTCTTGCGCTGCATCGTCTCGACCAGCTTGTCGACCGCCGGCTCACCGATCGCGATCAGCGACGTGCGGCTCTGCTGGAAGATGTTGGCGCCCGCGGTCGCGCCCGACCCGCTCATGAACAGGCCGCGCACCAGCGCCGGCACCGCCCGCGCATCGGCGAAGGTGCCGAGGTAGATCGCCGCCTTCTGGTTGAGGAAGAAGTCCTGCTGCTCCGACGACGTCGAGAGCACGGTGATCAGCGCCTCGACCGCCTTGGGGTCCTTCAGCTTGTTCAGCGCCTTCATCGACTCGAGCTTGACCACGTTGGCGCGGGTCTTCACCGGCAGCGGCTTGACCAGCGCTTTCATCAGCGGCTCGACCGCCGACTTGTCGCCGATATCGCCGAGCGCGGTGGCCGCCACCGACGCGTTGTCGAAGGAGTCCTCCGAGTAGTCGAGCGAGTCGATCAGGACGGGCACCGTCGACGGATCCTTGAAGGACGCGATCGCCTTCAGATGCTCGACGTCGCGCGAGCGCTTGTAGAGGGTGATCAGCGGCTCGACCGCCTTCGGGTCCTTCAGCTTGACCAGCTGCCGGACCGCCTCCTTCGACTCGCGCGGATCATCGAGCTTCTTGATCCACGTCTTCGGGTCCGCCGGATCACTGAAACACCCCATGCAGAAAACGGCCGTAGCCGCGACCGCCAAGACCTTACGCATTGTCGTTTCTCCCGCTCCTGAGGAATCGCGGCGCACTATAACTAAAAAAGGCGAAGCGCGGGATCTTTCGATCCCGCGCTTCGGTTGGACGAAAAAAACGTTGCCTGCGACGCGACTAGCCGCCGCTCTTGCTCTTCTGGTTGACCGCGAAGTTCACGTTGTTGTAGCCGGCCACGGCGCAGGAGTACATCACCTTCTTGATCACCTTGAAGTCGATGTCCTTGTGGGCCTGGACGATCACCGTCCCGTTGAAGTTCTCCGACGGGTGGAGCAGCTTGAAGTTGTTCTTCAAGGTGACCAGCTGGTCGTGGAGATCGGTGATCTTCCAGTCCACCGTGTTCTCCTTGTTCAGCTCCGCCGCGTCGGCGACCGGGCGGCCGTCGAGCGTGACCGAGTCCTTCGAGACGCCGACCACCGGCGCGCGCTCGAGGTCGGAGAAGTGCGTCGCCTCGGGGAGGACGATGTTCTTCGAGACCACCAGGAGCTCGCCCGAGGCGGAGAAGGTCTGGAGGAGGAACACGACGAGGATGGTCAGCATGTCGACCATCGAGGTCAGGTTCAGCTCGGCGTAGACGTTGCGCCCGTGGCCGCCGTGCTTGGCCACGAACTTGAGCGGGATGCCCTTGCCGAGCTCGGCGCCCGGCTTGTGGATCAGCGATACTACCTTGCCCTTGGGTGCCGCCATGTCAGTTCCCCTGGCCCTTGTCCTGGAGCCCGATGTCCTTGAACTGGGCCCCGACGGCGACATCCATCGTGTGGATGATCCGCGAGTAGATCACCGAATCGTCGGATTTCACGGCGATGTCGGTTTTGTCGGGGTGGTCGGTCTTCGCCTTGGTGAGGATCTCCCCGAGCTTCGCGTAGTCGTAGTCCTCGCCCTTCATCGGGATCGGCGTCGACTCGCCGGTGGACTTGGCGAAGGTGTAGCCGTCCTTGTCGATGTAGAGCGTGAGCTGGACCTGCGGATCCTTGTTCTCGCTCTCGGCGCCCGCCGCCCCCTGCCCCTTCTGCTGCACATCCATGCGGGCGAGCTGCGTCCACACGGCGGTGATCAGGAGGAACGAGAGGCAGCAGGAGAGGAGGTCGATGAACGGGACCAGGTTGATCGCCGCGTCGACGGGCTTCTTGCCGCCCTTGCCACCTGGTGTAGGTGCTGCGCCGCCCATGGTTTAGGCCGCCACCTGGCCGCCCTTCATCGCCGAGCGGTGCGCGATGACGAGGTTGACCACCTGGACCGAGACTTCGTTGATGTCGTCGAGGACGCCCTGGGTCCAGCCGTTCAAGACCGCGAACAGGAGCAGCGCCGGGATGGCGGTGATGAGGCCGAACGCGGTGCAGTTCATGGCCTCGGAGATGCCCTTGGCGAGCAGGGTCGCCTTCATCGACGGATCGACGCCTGCGACGCCGGCGAAGGAGTGGATCAGGCCGAGGATGGTGCCGAGGAGGCCGATCAGGGTGGCGACGTTACCGAGCATGGCGAGGTAGCCGGTGCGCTTCTCGATGCGCGGCAGCTCGCGGAGGGCGGCCTCGTCCATCGCCGCCTGGACCTCGGCGTCGGAGCGGTTGAACTTGGTGAGGCCGGCCTGGATGATGCGGGTCATCGGGGTGGGGTTGCCGGAGCAGACCTTGACCGCGCCCTGGACGTTGCCGGCCATGATCTGGCTCTTGAGGAGGGCGAGCAGCTTCTCCTTGTCGATGCCGGCTTTCTTCAGATAGATGATGCGCTCGATCGCGAGGCCCCATGAGATCATCATGAGAGCGAGGATCGGCCACATCGGCCAGCCACCTTCGTGAAATGCATCGGCGATCAGTTTGAGTGCGGACATTCCCGGGCTCCTCTCAAGGGTGGGCCCCTTCGTGGGGCGTTGGCGACGAGCGGGCGATGGTCGCCCACGGCGAAAGGGCTGTCAAGCACGCAAGGTGCCAAGCGGTCGAACGATGCGCGGCGCGGAGATCCGCGAACGGGAGGGGGAGGGCTCCGTAGCGCGCGGCCACGGGATCGGGGCGTTTCGCTACGGCTGCGAGCAGAGGCCGATCGCTTGACTTGGCGGAGCGGCCGGAAATACTCTTCGGGAACTCGCGCCCAGCCTGGCTGTCCGTGCCGGAGTGACGCGCCCACCTATGCCTCGCATCCTCGATCTTCTCGCGCTGTGCGCCGTGGCGGTGGTGGTGCTGCTGCCGAAGGCGAGCGTGACCGCGCGGCCCGCGCTCGACGGTGAGCCGATGGAGCTCGACCGGATTGCCGGGTTGCAGGACGATCTGTACCGCAGCCCCGACGACGTGGAGCCGGCGCTCGTTCTGTCGCAGCAGTACCTCGCGTTCCAGCGGCCCGACTGGGCGCTGGCGTCGCTGGCGCGCTTCTCCCCGCGGGGGGATCACCGCGTCCATCTCCTGCTCGCGACCGCGCACGCCGAGCGGCTCGAGCCGGCCGCGGCGGTGGAGGAGACGAAGCGCCTGGAAGCGGTGTGCGCGAAGCCGGACGCGAAGTGCCCCGAGGGGGCGCTCGCCAAGAGCGCGCTCCTGCGCGATGCGATGCAGTCGCTGGTCGATGGGAAGATCGACGCCGCGAAGAACCCGGTGGCGGCGCAGGAGGCGGTCTACAAGGCGCTTCATCCGACCCGCTACAACCTGCAGGTCAACGTTCCTTCGAAGTGAGCGGCGCGGTGGGCCTCCTCTCACGGATCACCAGCTCGGTCGCGGGGGTCGTCGACGGGGCGGTGCTGGCGGCGGCGCGCGGGCGGTTCGGGAGCCACGTGCCGCGCGAGCGGGCCGACGGGCGAGCGCGGGTGGATCGCTCGCGCCTGCTCGACGAGGCGACGGCGTTCTATCGGCAGCCGGCCATGCTCTCGGGGGCGCAGTTCTTTCTCCCTCCGCCGCGGGCGACGATGCGCGAGCGGCGCGTGCGGACGCTCGACGACGGTGAGGTCGTCGATATCAGCTTCGAGTCGTCGTACCAGACACGGTGGGAGCGCATGCGCGAGGACTGGCGCGCGCACCAGGGGAACCGCACCGGGCAGGTCCGGATGTTGCGCCATGCTACGCCGCAGCCGGCGCTGATCTGCCTGCACGGCTACACCGGCGGGCACTACTTCATCGAGGAGCGATCGTTCGTCGCGCGGTCGCTCTATCGCCTCGGGCTCGATGTGGCGCTGTTCACCCTGCCCTTTCACGCGCTGCGGGCGTCGCGCGCGGGCTCGCCGGCGTGGCCCTCGCCCAACGTCGCGCGCACCAACGAGGGCTTCGGCCACGCGATGCACGATCTCGCGGCCTTCATCGCGTGGCTGCGGGCGCGCGGTGCGCCATCGGTGAGCGCGTGCGGGATGAGCCTCGGTGCCAACGCCACGGCGCTGCTGGCGACGCTCGAGCCGCTCGACTTCGCGGGGCTGATGATCCCGGTGGCCTCGTTCGGCGATCTGTTCTGGTGGCACGGCGAGGGGCGGCCCGAGCGGGCGGAGGCGGAGGCGGAGGGGATCACGCTGGATCGGATGAAGGCGGCGCTGGAGGTCGTGACGCCGCTGGCGAGGCGGCCGCTGCTCGACGGGGAGCGGGTGCTGGTGATCGACGCGGAAGGGGATCGCATCACACCGCGGGAGCACGCGACGTGGCTGACCGATCACTTCCACGCGCGGCGCCTGACCTGTGCCGGCGGGCATGTTCTCCTCGGGCGGCAGCGTCCCTTCCGCGCGCTGGTCGGAAGGCTGCGGGATCTCGCGATCCTGCGTTAGACTCGCCCGCATCCAGGAGGGAGTCGATGCAGACGGTGGTCCCGAATCCGCTTCGCGAGGGGCTGGTCGAGCAGCGGGTGCCCGAGCCGTGCTCGATGGTCATCTTCGGCGCGTCGGGCGACTTGACCAAGCGCAAGCTCCTGCCGGCGCTGTACTCGCTCTATCGCGATCGGCTGCTGCCCCACGCCTTCTCGGTGGTGGGCTTCGCGCGGCGGGCGCTGCCCGCCTTCACCGCGGAGATGCGCGCCGGGTGCGATCAGTTCGCGCGCCGGCGGCCGGTGGACGAGGCGGTGTGGTCGAGCTTCGCCGACGGGATCTCCTACATCGACGGTGCGTTCGATGACCTCGCGGCGTACCTGCGGTTGAAGGAGCACCTGGCGATGCTCGACCGCGCGCGTGGCACGATCGGCAATCGCGTCTTCTACCTCTCCACGCCGCCCTCGTACTATCCCTTGATCCTCCAGAAGCTGGGGGAGGCGGGGATGATCAGCGACGGGACGCGCCCCTTCACGCGGGTGATCATCGAGAAGCCGTTCGGGCGCGATCTCGAGAGCGCGCGGGCGCTCAACCGGACCGCCGCCGCGGTGCTGCGCGAGGATCAGACCTACCGGATCGATCATTACCTCGGTAAGGAGACGGTCCAGAACATCTTCGTGCTGCGCTTCGCCAACGCGCTGTTCGAGCCGTTGTGGAACTCGAAGTACATCGATCATGTGCAGCTCACCGTCGCCGAGGCGATCGGCGTGGAGGGGCGCGGGGGCTACTTCGAGGAGGCAGGGATCGTCCGGGACATGGTGCAGAACCACATGTTCCAGTTCCTGACGCTGATGGCGATGGAGCCGCCCAACGCCTTCGAGGCGAACGCGGTGCGCGACGAGAAGACCAAGATCTTGCGCGCGCTCCGGCCCTACCGGCGCGAGGACGTGGCGACCCATGTGGTGCGCGGGCAGTACACGCCGGGCTCGGCGCTCGGGCAGCGGAAGATCGGCTACCGCGACGAGAAGGGGGTGGCGGCGGGATCGCGCACCGAGACCTACGTGGCGATGAAGCTGCACATCGACAACTGGCGCTGGTCGGGGGTGCCGTTCTACCTGCGGGCGGGGAAGGCGCTGCCGAAGCGGGTGACGGAGATCGCGATCCAGTTCAAGGCGCCGCCGCCGCTTTTTTTCGGAGCGACCGGGCGCACCGTGGTCGAGCCGAACGTGCTCTCGATCCGGATCCAGCCCGACGAGGGGATCTCGCTGAAGTTCGCGTCGAAGGTGCCGGGGCAGTCGATGGAGGTGCTGCCGGTGGCGATGGAGTTCCGCTATGGATCGTCCTTTGGCGCCGAGCCGCCCGAGGCGTACGAGCGGCTGATCCTCGACTGCATGCTCGGCGATTCGACGCTCTACACGCGCGGCGACGAGGCGGAGGCGTCGTGGCGGTGGATCGATCGGATCTTCGAGGGGTGGACGGAGTCGAACGCGGAGGTGGCGGAGTACCCGTTCGGCAGCTGGGGGCCGGAGGCGGCGGACGCGCTGCTGGCGCGCGACGGGCGGGCCTGGAGGCGCCCGTGAACGAGCAGCGGGTGTCGGAGTTCGCCGCGGGGAGGGCGCTGCGGGTGGAGCTGGCGGTGCTCGAGAAGGAGCTCTCGGCCCTGTGGCGGCAGGCGGGCGAGGGGGTGGCCGGGAAGGAGCGCGCGGCGGTCACGCGGGCCTGCCTGTGGAACCTGGTGGTGCATGCCAGCGACGGGGCGACCTTCGATCGGGCGAAGGCGATGATCGATGCGATCGCGTCGCGGGTGCCGGCGCGGGTGCTGGTGCTGAAGGCCGATCGCACGGCGCCGAGCACGCCGATCGAGGCGTGGATCGAGGCCAACTGGCAGCGCGTGGGCGGCGGGGCATCGCAGATCGGCTCCGACGAGGTGACGCTGTGCGGCGGCGGCGAGTCGGTGGATGATCTCGCGTCGGTGGTGCGGGCGCTGCTGGTGCCCGATGTGCCGACGGCCGCGCTGTGGCTCGGCGCGACGCCCGACGGTACGCGGCCGCTCGATCGCGAGCTGCTCGGGGCGGCCGATCGCGTGGTGGTGGGCGGCGAGCGCGAGGAGGACCTGCGACGGCTCGGGCGGCTGTGGGGCGAGGAGCCGCGGCGCTACGCGGGCGATCTGATCGGCCTCTCATGGCTGTGCGCGTCGGCGTGGCGGCAGCTGCTGGCGTCGCTCTTCGATCCGCCGACACCGGCCCCGGAGGCGTTCGCGGCCCTGCGGGCGGAGATCGTCTGCGCTCCCGAGCACCGGGGCGCGGCGCTGCTCTACCTGGGGTGGCTGGCCTCGCGGCTGCGCTGGAGCGAGGGGCGGGCGCGCGGCGATGGGCGGTTCGTTTTCCTTCGCGCCGGCGGGGCCACCGTCGAGGCGACGATCGAACTCTCGCCCGGCGCGCCGCTGCCTTTCTCGTCGGTGGCGCTCACGACGAGCGAGGGGACCTACAGCGTGGCGCGGCATGGCGCGGCGGTGGTGCTGAACACGCCGACGATCGCGTTCAAGCAGCCGGTGCACCTCCCCGACGAGGCGGAGCTGTGGATCGCCGCCCTCGGTGCGCGCGGGCGCGACCCGCTGTTCGTGGAAGCGCTGCGGCAGATCGCGACGCTCGACTAGACCCGTCACGAATCGGCCGAAGGTTTTCGTCGGACCGGCTACGATGCGGGGATGCGTAGACTCGGATGCGTTGCGTGCTGCCTCGCGGTGCTGGCGGGCGGGTGTGGTGATTCGACCGGCATGTCGGACATGGCTTCGCCGTCCCCCGATGCGGCGAAGGGGATCGTCGACGGTGCGGTGTTCGATCACGCGGCGGCGGTGGACGCGGCGATGATCGGGGATCTCGCGGCGCCACCGGACCTCGCAGTGGCGATGGACCTCGCCG
This sequence comes from Myxococcales bacterium, assembly GCA_009692555.1. Taxonomy (GTDB): domain Bacteria; phylum Myxococcota_A; class Polyangia; order Palsa-1104; family SHYY01; genus SHYY01. Next base: position 23,840 of record SHYY01000021.1, on the reverse strand, counting down.
CAATCCCCGACGTGTCCGTGCTGGTGGACCTGAGCCCACCGTCTGATCTCGCGCCGCCGCCCGATCTCGCGCCGCCGCCCGATCTCGCGCCGCCGCCCGATCTCGCGCCGCCGCCCGATCTCGCGCCGCCGCCCGATCTCGCGCCGCCGCCCGACCTCGCGCCGCCGCCCGACCTCGCGCCGCCGCCCGACCTCGCGCCGCCGCCCGACCTCGCGCCGCCGCCCGACCTCGCGCCCTCGTGCAGCGACGGGATGAAGAACGGCAAGGAGACCGACGTGGACTGCGGCGGCGGTACCTGCGCCACCTGCAGCGACGGGAAGGGGTGCGCGGCGGCGGCCGACTGCGGGAGCGGTTCGTGCGTCGGCAACCTGTGCAAGGGCACGGTGCTGCTCCTCCACATGGACGGCGTGAACAACGCGAAGGTGTTCCCCGACAGCTCGCCGAGCAAGCACGTCATCACCGTCGGCGGCGACGCGAAGGTGAGCACCGCCGACAGCAAGTTTGGCGGGGCGAGCGGGTACTTCGACGGCAACGGCGACTTCCTCGGCGTCGCCGACAGCCCGGACTGGAACCTCGGCACCGGCGACTTCACGATCGACTACTGGATGCGCAGCGCCAACAACGTCCAGAACGCGCGCATGCACGCCCTCTCCTTCGGCAACGCGAACGGTACAAACATCGATTTCGACTACAACGACAAAGACCAGGGAGGCTGGGGATTCTGGATCTACTGGAACGGAGGGGGAGGCAATCTGGTCCGGGTCAACACCGTCTACACCGACAACAAGTGGCACCACGTGGCGCTGGTCCGCGCCGGCACACTCTTTACCGGCTACGTCGACGGGAAGTCGATCGGGAGCATGAACTACGCGCCGGCGCTGAACGTCAGCGGCAACTTCAACCGCTACATCGGCCTCGGCGCGACGGGGTCCTGGCCCTACCTCGGCTACCTCGACGAGCTCCGGATCCTGAAGGGCGTCGCGCGCTGGACGATGAACTTCACCCCGCCCGACGCGGCGTACTGAGCCACATCGACCCGCGGCAGGCGGCACCAACGGGTGGTGAGGGACTTGCGACGGGGTGTACTGAGCCTCATCGACCCTTGCGCGCGGCGCACCGTGGAACGATGCGCGGGGAATGAGCGTCCTCGCATCGACCGCTCGTGGTCGGCCCGCCACCCTCCTGCTTCTCGTCGGTGGCTGCAGCACGAGCAGCGCTCCGCCGGCGGACGCCGACGCAAAGGACGGCTCCGCGGCCGACGCTTCGACCGCCGACGCCGGCGCCGCGATGGACCTCGCCTCGTTGTCGGACGGCTCGTCGCCGGACGCCGCGCCGCCGGATGCCGCCCTTGGCCCCTCCCAGCCCAATCCGCCCCAAGGGGCGAAGAAGTGCGGCTCCGGCAGCTTCACCGACGCCGACTCCCGCGCCGCGTGCAAGGCGCCGTCGCAGCTGCTCGACAGCTGGGGGATGCAGATGCAGCCCTTCCCGCGGGTCTGCGACGCGGCGACGATCAGCGGCGGCACGTGGGAGGTGTGGCGCACAGCGACGGTGGCGTACGTATTCGTCCGCTACGCGGGCCTGCGGGCGACCGGCACCCTGTCGTGCAAGGCGGCGACCCTGCTCAGCCTCAGCGCGGTCTACGACTGGGGGAATGGCGGGGGCGACACGGGAAACAACCCGATCAGCGGCTACGCGGGGGTGCCCGGCAACGACTTCGACGTGCAGATGCCGATCGACGCCTACGAATGGGTCACGGTCAAGGTCTCCGCGAAGGCAGCGACCGTGTGGGTGGCCCCGTTCAACGCGCTGATCCCGGGGTGCGGCGCGATGAACTCGGGTTATCGCTCCCTGGTCGCGGGCGCGCAGGTCACCTGGAAACCCTGATCGCGACCGGTGCGGGGGAAGTTCTGTGCTCGCACGAGCCCAAGCTTGGCGGCGGTTCAGGTCGGTTCGTTCTCGATCGGCTCGGTGAGAAGGCGCACACCGTCGAGGATCTCGCGAACGCGCGAACGGGCGAGCGTGCCCAGCCGGTCGCCAAGATCCGACCGATCCACGGTGTAGATTTGAATGACGTTGGCGACGCTTCGCCTGGGCAGGTTGGCTTCGCCCTGGCGAAGGGCCACGTTCCCTGGCATCGCCGCGCGATCCAGATTGGAGGTGATCAGGCAGACCACGACCGTCTGGAGGCGCGTGCGATTGTAGAGGTCGCTCTGGAGGATCAGGCAAGGCCGGCGCCCGCCGGGCTCCGAGGCATGGGGGCGCCCGAGGTCAAGCCAGAAGACATCGCCCTGGGAGACTGGCCGGGTCACCAGGACTCACCCTTCGAGCGTGCCTTGATCGATTTCCGGGCGGCGCCTGCGGCGCGCTTTTCGTGTTCGTCCAGCCCACCCGCGGACGCGGCATCGATGCGGGCGGAGAGGTCGCGTTGGTGGAGGCGGCGCAGGTACTCGTCGAGGGCGACGGCGATCAGGCCGCTGCGCGAGAGGCGAAGCTTGCGCGCGGTCGCGGAGGCCTCCTTGTAGAGGCGGGGATCGAGGGAGATCGCGGTCTTGACGTTGGCCATACCCGGAGTATACCCGACGTCAATACCAGTGTCGCGCGGTCGGGTGGGGGGAGCGGGCGATCAGTTGCGGTTGGCGCCCTGCTGGATCCAGGTGCGGACATCCTCGATCGCGCGCGGCGGGAGGTCGGTGCCGGGCGGCATGCGCGCCCCCGAGGTAGCCGGGTCGCCGAGCAGCTTGAGGTAGAGGGAGGAGCGCTCGGGGTCGCCGCGGGTGATGAACGGCAGCATGGGCGAACGCTCCGACGGGCCGGGGTGGTGGATCCCGAGGAGCGCGTCGTAGGCGGCGGCGGGCCCGTCGAGGGTGAGCGTGGTGGCGGCGGAGGTGCCGGCGTGGTGGCAGGGGCCGGCGCACGAGGGGGAGAGGACGCCCGACCACAGCGACGAGAAGGTGGTCGCCTCGCCGCCCTGGTGGAGCGGCCGGGCGATGCGCGAGAGGTCGCACGACCGGTAGTCGATCGGTCCGTCGGCGTTGCTGCCGTCGTCGCGCATCCGGTCGATCCAGCACCACAGCGCGATCACCGCGTCGTCGATGTCCCAGTGCTGGAAGTTGGCGATCGGCATCTGCGCCTCGGTGGAGGGCGCGGCGCGGGTGTTGGTCAGCGTCTGGCCGGGGCCGACCGGGAGCGGCGCGAGCACGCGCAGGAGGAGGTAGCTCTTTTGCGGCTGGCCCGGCTTGACCAGCGCGCCGCCGAGGTCGGCGCCGAAGATGCCGTCGCCGTTCGGATCGCCCAGCTCGACCTGGGTCTCGTCGCCGGGGAGGAGCTGCGGCGGGGCGAGGAAGCGGGCCATCGTCGCGCCGGAGGAGCCCGGCCCGGGCGCGGCGATCGGATCGGAGAGGGGCGCCAGGGCGAGCGACAGGGACGTCCGATCGGGGGCGATCGCGAGCAGGGACGAGCGCGGCAGCGGGAGGGCCACCTGCCGGCCCTTGCCGCGGTCGCGCACCACCGCCAGCGACGAGGGGAGACCGTCGGGGACGCGATCGTGGAGGGTGATGACGAGGTGAGCGGGCGCTTCCGGCGGCGAGGCGGTGATCGCGCCGATGCGGGTGGTGAAGCCGTCGATGCGGAGGAGATCGCCGGGAGGCTCGCAGAGGTTGTCGATCGAGGCGGCCGAGTCGCGGATCTGGTTGCAGCGCTGGTTCACCGTCGCCAGCAGGCCGGCCGCGGTCTGCAGATCGGGGAACTGGCGGTTGTCGTGGCACACGCCCGAGTTGGGCCCGCAGGTGCGCACCACCGAGCGGCCCCACAGCGCACGCTGGTCGGGGTACTTCTCCTCGGCCGCAGCGACGAGACCTGGGTTCGGGGCGGTGCAGCCGGCGAGTGCACAGAGGAGGATCGCGAGCGCTCTCATCGCAGTCCGATCAGGCCGCGCATCGCCGGGACGCGGCCGGGGATCGCCCCGCGGGTGCAGCCGCAAACCGGGTCGCCCGCCCAGCCGGAGAGGGGGAGGCCCGCTTCATCGCGCGGGAGGCCAATCCCGAGGTGGTTGCCGACGCCGCCGCTCGCCGGGCAGGTGTCCGCGGGCTCGCCCCATACCGTGAAGCCACCGTCGCTGACAGCGAGCCGGGTCCGCGCGGCGAGGGAGGCGGAGAGGTGGCACCCGAGAGGGGGCGTGGTCACCCCCTGCGGGACCACCTGGAACCGGCCGTCACCGACGGTGGTGGGCGCAGGAAGGACGAGCCTCGTCATCGCCTCCGGGACCTGGAGACGGCCGGAGTAGGCGACCAGGAGGATCTCGCGGAACGCGATCCGACGGAGGTAGACACCGGGGAGCTGCCAGTCGCCGAACGGCCATGGCGGGGTCCCGACGTTGCACCCGGGGGCATCCTCGCGCAGCCGGTGGCGGCAGGTGTGGCGGAGAGGATCGCCGTCGATGCTGACCACCGTCCAGCCGCCGCCGTCGAGGAGCATCTCGCAGAAGACGGTGATCGCGGTCGCGCCGTCGAGCGAGATCTGGTAGGCGCCGCTGCCGGCTTTGGGGTTCTCCTCGCGCACCCCGGCGCAGCTCCGCGCCCGGCAGAAGCGGCCGAGGCACAGCCCGCTCCTGCAGTCGCTGCCCGAGGCGCAGCGCAGTCCGTGGCCACAGCGCGGGCAGCGGCCGCCCCCGCAGTCGAGGTCGCTCTCGCGGCCGTCGCGGAGGTGATCGGTGCAGCTCCCGGCACAGCGCCCGCCCTCGCAGGCGCCGCTCGCGCAGTCGCCATCGCCGCGGCACGCGCGCCCGTCGCCGCAGGACTCGCAGGGGCCGCCGCAGTCCCGGTCCGCCTCGCCTTCGCCTGGTCGGCCGTCGCGGCAGGAGGCGGGAGGGGCACACCGACCGTCGGTGCAGACCCCACCGGCGCAGTCCACCCCGAGGCCGCAGCCGGCACCGACGGTGCACGGCGCGCACGGGCCGCCGCAGTCGCGATCGCTCTCGCCGCCGTTCTGCGTCCCGTCGCTGCAGGTCGCGGCGCGGCAGGTTCGGCCGGCGCACACGCCGCTCGCGCAGTCGGCGCCGGAGAGGCAGCTCCGCCCGCCTTGGCAGCGGCCGCAGCTCCCGCCGCAGTCGAGGTCGCTCTCGACGCCGCTCTGCACCCCGTCGGCGCAGCCGGGGTTTTTGCAAAGGCCCGCCTGGCAGACCCGGCTCGCGCAGTCGGCAGCGACGGTGCAGCGCGCTCCGTCGGCGCAGGCCGAGCAGAGTCCACCGCCGCAGTTGACGTCGCTCTCGCTGCCGCCCTGCACCAGGTCGCCACAGGTCGAGGCGCACAGGCCGCCGGTGCACGCACCACTCGCGCAGTCGCCGGCGACGAGGCAGGCGCGCCCCGGGCCGCACCGGGGACAGGTTCCGGCGAGCCCCGACCCGGCGAGCGGGCCGCCGCAATCGCGATCAGACTCCTTGCCGTTGCGGATCCCGTCGCCGCAGGTGGGCGCCGCGCAGAGCTTGCCACGGCACGCCCGGTCGACGCAGTCGCCGTCGACGACGCAGCGGAGGCCCGCGGCGCAGCGCTCGGGGCAGGTGCCGCCGCAGTCGATATCGCTCTCGCTGCCGCTCTTCAGGTGATCGGCGCAGGAGAGCGCGGCGCACACCCCGGCGCGGCAGGTGGCGGCGGTGCAGTCGCTGGACATCGAACAGGAGCGCCGGTCGTTGCAGCGGGGACAATCGGGGCCGCCGCAGTCGATGTCGCTCTCCCGACCGTCGCGCAGGCCGTCGCTGCAGGTGGCCGCTGTGCAGCGCAGGGAGGCGCAGCGACCGCTCGCGCATCCGGCCGACGCGCGGCAGGATTTTCCGTCGCTGCAGGGAGCGCAGTCGCCACCGCAGTCGACGTCGCCCTCGCCTCCGTTGGCCACGCGATCGGCGCAGGTCGGGGCGCTGCAGAGGGCGCCGGCGCACACGCCGCTCGCACACTGATCCGGGCGCTTGCACGCGAGGCCGTCGCTGCAGCGCGGGCAGTCCGCGGTCCCGCAGTCGACGTCGATCTCGCCGCCGTTCGCGACGCCATCGTCGCACCGCGGCGCCTGGCACCGCCCCTCGAGCACGCCGCCCTGGAGCTCGGGCAGGCAGACACCCTCCACGCAGTCGCCCGGCGTGATGCAGCGGCGGAGCGCGAGACAGGGCGGACAGGAGCCACCGCAGTCGGCGTCGGTCTCGTCCCCGTCGGAGAGGCCGCTCTGGCAGTGGCTGGGCGGCGCGATCTCCTCCCCCTCCGAGGGGGCGGCGCGATCGGCCGCGGGCACGGTGCAACCGGCGAGCAGGACGTGGAGCAGGAGAGCCGGTGGGCGCTGCATCATCCGCCCCCCGCGAACAGCCCCGGGATCGGGGGAAAGGTGCCGAACGGCAGGTAGCTGCTGCTGCGCTCCTCGACCCCCATCGCCTTCATGATCGAGGTGAAGACCCGATTCTGCTGGAAGAAGCCGCCGCCGCTCCCGTCGCTGAGCAGGCGCCCGCCGGCGCGCACCGGCCCTCCCATCACCGGCCAGCCCGACCACGGATCGTGATCCGAGCCCCCGTGGTTCTGCCCGTTCGGCGTGTTGAAGCCGTTCTCGCCGATCGCGCCGCCGCCGCGCCCGAACTCCGAGCAGACGAACACCACCGTCGAGTCCCACAGGGTCCGGCCGGGGGCCTTCGGGTCGGCGGTTCGCTGCAGCGCGAAGGCGAGGCCGGAGAGGGTACGCGCCAGCAGCACCACCTGCGCCGTCTGCGGCCGCCCGCCGGGTCGCGGATCGAGCACCTCGCCGGAGTGGGAGTCGAAGCCCGGAAACGTGAGGCTGACGACCGGTGACCCGGCCTGCAGGAGCCGGAGCGCCACCGCCGCGCCGAGGCCGAAGTCGTTCGGGCCAAGGGGGTCCACGACGGTCGCCCGACGGCGGCCTGGGCGTCGCGGTAGATGTCACCCGGCGGGGCCATCGCCGCGCTCCGGCCGAACAGCTCGCCGAGCATGTCGTTGCTGAGCGGGGTGCCGTCGGTGAGCATCCCCAGCGACGGGGAGGGCTTGCCGTCAGGGGAGGCGGAAGCGGGGTGCAGCGCGGGGTGCACGAGCTGTCCGACGTGGGCGTCGCCGCTCGCCTTGTCGTGGATCAGGTTGGCCGCCGCCTGGGTGGCGTCGGCCGGGCGTGCATCGCGGAAGGCGCCGTCGCGGTCGCTCTCGAGAGCACGGCACCAGGGGGCCGCGGCGCGCCCCGGATCCAGCGTCGGCAGGAGCGTCGGATGGCCGATGAAGATCGGCCGCGACGCGGTGAAGGGGCCGACGCCGAAGGAGAGCGGGAGCTGGCCGATGGTCACCGCGGGCAGATCGTAGAAGCCGTCGAAGGCGGCGCCGAACTGCTGCTTCAGGGCGTGCTGGAAGACGGTGACGATGCCGACCTGCCCGGCGCGATAGCCGGTGGTCACCGCCCGATCGGCGAGGGCGTGATCGCCGTTGAATTGCCCACCCGGGTTCTCGGTCACGCGCACCACCGCCACCTGGCCGGCCAGATCGCCGAAGTGGGGCAAGCGCGCGCCGTTCCATTGATTGAGCAGCGGCCGGTTGAGGTTGAAGTGGGCCGCATCGTCGGAGCGCAGGTAGGGATAGATCGCGGTGTTCCAGTCGGCCGCGGCGGTGACCGGTTTCTGCAGCAGCATCCGGCTGAAGCCCCATCCCGGAGGGGCGCCGGCGCCGATCAGCGACCACGGGAGGAGGCCCCAGGGATTGCGCCGTACGTCGGCCTGTCCGTCGAAGCTGGCGCTCCAGCGCACCCCGCCGGTCGCGTTGATCAGGATCACCCGCCTCACCGTGCCCGGGAGGGGCGTGCCGCGGGATCGCCGGGGCAGCCACAGCGTCGCCGCGAGCGCAGCGCCGCCGGCCGCCGTCTTCAGAAACTGGCGACGATTGCCCGGTGGAATGAGGTCTTTTTCGCGCTTGGACATGATTCTCCCTCGGTCAATCTCGGTCCCCGAACCCAGGGGACGCTAGTAATAGAGAAACTGGGCGCTGCCGAAGAGCCCCTGGCAGAGCGAGTCGGCGACGGCGGGCTGATCACACTGGACCCATTGATCGGCATCGCAGCCGTCGCCGGAGAGCCGGGCGCGCACCTGCATTCGCTCCTCCTCCGACGGAGGAGATCCGAGGGCGATGAATTCGCGATCGATCAGCTCGTCGAGCGTTGCTCCCTTCCGCGGAGGAAACGCCCCTGCGCACAGGGTGGCCAGCGCCGATCGCCGGGTGATCGCGGGCACCAGCCCGGAGGGGTCGCCGTGCGCGGAGGCGATCGGGCCGCCGCCGAGATCGCGCGCGATGGCGGCGTAGAAGCCCGGCCGGAAGCTGGGCGGGTCGATGTACCCGGGGAGATTCGGGGCCGCCAGGTAGCCGTTGTAGCGGAACTCGCACGCCCCGACCCGCTTCCCCGTGGCCTGCCCGAGCGCATCGAGCCAGGCCTCGCCGTAGAGGGTCTTCGTCGGGCCGAAGGCCCACACCGGGTCGCCGATGCTCTCGTCGGCCGGACGCTCGGCGCGCTGCACGTAGAGCTGCGATGTGACAATTTCGCGCTCCAGCGCGCGCAGGTCGTACCCGTCGCTGACGAACTTGCGGGCGAGGGCGTCGCGAACCGCCGGGAGATCGTAGTCGGGGCGATACCAGCCGGCCTTCCACCAGCCAAGGTACTTTCGCAGCGCGAGATCGACCGCCGCCTCGGCGAACTCGGGGCGCGCGGCGAGGAGTCGCCCTGGCGTCTCGATCGCCAGCCGGTCGGCGGGCGGCAGCGCCTTGGCACGGACGAAGCGGGGCGACGACGGGATCACCGCGGCCCCGCCGAACAGCGACGACTGACACCCCGCGCGGAGTGCGCCCTCGCACCGCGCGCCGTCGAGGCCCAGCTCGACGTGGATGCACCCCTTGCGATGGCCCCCTTCGTAGATCGTCGGGCAGTCGGGGTAGGCGATCTGCGAGTCGGCCTCGGACATCGCGGTCCCGCTCCAGGCACGCCACAGACCGCCAAAGTCCTCCGCCTCCGAGGGAAGCGCCTCGCGGCCGAGGAAGACGCGGAAGGCCTGCGAGGCGATCTGGACCAGGTCCTGGTTGGCGTCGAAGATCCCGAAGCGGCGGGCAAAGGCGGGGGAGGCGAGCGCGCGCCGCGCGAAGGTGCGGTAGTCGATGTGCCCGGCGTAGAGCTCACCGACGGTGGCGTCGAGATCGCGAACGAAGGGGTAGAACGTGGTGGCGGGGTAGTAGCTCGAGTCGTACTGGAAGCGATCGGCCCACCAGCGGCGGTTGATGTAGACGTAGGGAGGCGAGCCGTCGGGGGCGGAGGGGGCGGAGGCGCGCTCCATGAAGTGCGTCGCCATCTCGTCCGGGGTCCTGCCGAGACACCACGCCTGCGCCTCCTCCCACGTCGGTGGCAGGCCGTTCAGGTCGATCGCCATCCGCCGGCACAGGGCGAGGTCGGACTCGCGCACGATCGGGAGGTTGCTGCGCTGCAGCATCGGGAGGACGATCGCGTCGATCACGTTGCCGGCGGGCTCGGGCGGCGGGACCGCGCAGCCGATCGTGCACCCGAGCAGTGCCGGCGCGAGGCGGCGCCATGGGGTCGAGGATCGCTTCTTCACCGACGGCATCGCTGGCATGGCAATACTCCTGCGACGGGCGCTCAGCGGCCCGTGCAACTCTCCTGCGCTGTCCTGGCTCACGGCCCCCCCCGAAGGCGGCGCGATGGCGGCCGACCGGGTGATCGCGCGTGCGATCTGTCACGGAATAGTTGCCGGGAGCGCGTCCAGCGTTCGAACGGAGAACATGCCGAGGAACGGAAACGGAAACGGAAACGGAAACGGAAACGGGAACGGAAACGGAAACGGAACCGACCGTCGGATCGCGAGAACTGAGGCGGCGGCGGTGGTAGGCTGGCCCGATGCGGATCGGCATCGCGCTGGTGGTCCTCGGGGCGGCGGGCGCTCCCCTGGGCTGCGACGGCGGCAGCCTCGCTCTCCCGTCGACCGACCTCACGGGATCGGCCGATGCGGCGGCACCCCAGGACGGCGGCGGGGGCGATCGCGCCGCGTCCATGGACGGCGCGACGCCGACCGACGGCGCGAGCGGAATCGACTCCGCCCTCGACGACGCCGCTCCCGCCTTCGACCTCGCGCTGCTCGATCTCGCAGGTCCTGCCGACGCGCCGGCGGTGGCCGACCTCGCGATCCCCCTCGACGCCGCAGCGCTGCCGGATGCCGCCGCGGTGAAGGATCTTGCCGCGCCGCCCGACCTCGCCTGCGCGCCGAAGTGCCTCGGCCGCGAGTGCGGGGCCAACGGGTGCGGCGGTACCTGCGGCGCCTGCCCGAACGGCCAGGGCTGCGGCGGCAGCGGGCAGTGCACCTGCGCGACCCCCGTCGAGGTGGTGATCTACGACGAGGCGGCCTGGAACGTCCTCGCCGACGCATTCAAGAAGGACCCCTCACCGTGCGCCCACTACCACCTCTCGATCCCCGCGGTCGCCGACGGCAACGGCGAGAAGACCGTCCCCCGCGGCGGGGAGGCGGCGAAGATGCAGGCGCGCGGGCCGCGCTTCCACGCCCTCGCCGAGTTCCACTGGGCCTCCTGGTCGCAGGTGCAGAACATGACCTGGTTCGAGAAGGGCGTGGAGTTCCGCAAGCGGATGCAGACGGCGGGCTACGACGTGACGGCCGGCGACGGGTGGGCGGTGAACGAGCTGCCGTCGACGGTGCGCTACGACGCGACCACGCGGAAGAACGCCCGCGACGCGGTGCGCGGCCTCGCCACGGGCCAGAACGGTGCGCCGGTGGCGCGCGGGGCGGTGTTCACCATCGGCATGGGCCAGCCCACGGTGAACCTCGGGCCCTACAAGGCCAACATCGAGGACTGGCTGAAGGACGCGGCGTTCTGGTCCGACATGAGCCTCTACGCGCGCTTCTGGGGCCAGGAGGTCTACGCCTCGCCGAGCATCTCCTGCGTCCCGAACACGACGGTGGCGGCGCGATCGACCGCCACCAACGAGTTCGTCGAGCACGTGGCGCGCCTCGCCGCGGCCGGCCCGAACGCCGCCGCCAGCGCCAGCGCCTACCTCGACATGGCCTACGTGCCGCTGATGAACGCGGCGTGGCGCGCCCCCGCCTACGACACGATGATCTCGCTCGATCAGATGCAGCACTTCGTCTCGGGGCAGGTCTACGCCGCGCGCGCCTGGGCCGGGACGCACCCCTATCCCGGCGGGCGGATCGCGTTCGCGTGGACCCGCAGCGTCAACGTCACCGACGGGGAGCTCGATATCCTCGGCGCCCGGATGGCGAGCGCGATCCATCACGCCTACGACGCGGGCGGCGGCGCGGCGGCGGGCGCATGCAGCCCGAACAACGCCTTCACCTGGTGCCAGTGCAGCGTCCAGGGCGCCGCGTTCAACGACGCATGGCAGACCTTCGCGGCCTGGTGACGGCGACGATGACTCCCTCGCGCCCGCCGGCGATCGACTGGATGCGCGGCCTCGTGATGGTGCTGATGACCGTCGACCACGCCGCCGCCGCGTTCAACGCCGGCCACCTCATGACCGACAGCGTGCGGATGTATCCGGCGGGGACACACCTCGATCCCGCGCAGTTCCTCACGCGCTGGATCACCCACCCCGGCGGCTGGACGCGCTTCGTCTGATGGATCGCGAGCCCAACCCGGGTTGACAGCGATCCGATGTCGCAGCAAAATGCATTCATGGCACCGAAGGCCCTCACCGTTCGGGACGTCCCGGAACCGATGTACCGCGCGCTGGCTGCACTCGCCCGGCGGAATCGGCGGAGCCTGCAGCAGCAGGTCCTGACCCTGCTCGAACGAGCCCAGGCGCTCCCCGAGGAGCCGCCGAGCGAGACGGCGCGTTCGATGCGGGAACGGCTGGCCGGCCGGAAGCTCGGGGACACCGTCGCCGAGGTGCGCCGTGAGCGCTCCCGGTGAGGCCACGGTGAAGGTCGCGGTCGCCGACACCTCGGCGCTGATCCGCCTCTTTGTCCCCGACGGCCCGCTCCCCGACGGCTTCGAGTCGGCGATCGACGCCGCCGGCCGCGGGGATCTGATCCTCCTCGTCCCGGATCTCGCGACCGCCGAGGCGGCGCAGGTGCTCCACAAGAAGGAGCAGGGCGGCCTCCTGAAGCGCGTCGAGGCCGACGAGATCCTCGCGCTGCTCCTCGCCCTGCCGTTCGAGACGGTGGGCCACGCGCCCTACCTGCCGCGCGCGGTCGCCCTCGCGCGAACCCATCGACTCACGGTCTACGACGCGCTCTTCCTGGCGGTCGCGACGGCGCGCCATGCGACGCTCTACACCGCCGACGCGAAGCTCCGGAAGGCGGCGAAGAGGCTCGGCGCCCTGGGCTGAGCCATTCGAGCCGCGCCCCTACTTCGTGACGCTGTAGGCCGATTCGAGCGCCTTTGGGTCGGCCGGCGCGCCGCCGAGGTAGCGGTGAAACCAGTCGATCATCGAGGCGTACCAGAGGCGCGCGTTGGCGGGCTTGAGCACCCAGTGGTTCTCGTCCGGGAAAACCAGCAGCTTCGACGGCACGCCGCGTCGCTGCAGCGTGGTGAACATCAGCAGCGCCTGCTCGACGGGGATCCGGTAGTCCTTCTCGCCGTGGACGGTGAGCTGCGGGGTCTTGAACTGCGCCGCCGAGGCGATCGGGCTCCACTTCCGGTACTGCGCCGACTCCCACGGCAGGCCGCCGAACTCGAACTCCGGAAACCACAGCTCCTCGGTGGCGTACATCGTCTCCTGATCGGCGATCCCGTCATGGCAGAAGAGCGCGCGGAAGCGATCGGTGTGGCCCTGGAACCAGTTGATCATGAACCCGCCGAACGACGCGCCGGCCGCGCCGATCTTCGCCTTGTCGACGTACGGCAGCGACGAGAGATCGTCGAGACCGCGCAGGAGATCATCGAACACCTTGCCGCCCCAGTCGCCGGTCACGCCGCGCACGAAGTCCTGCCCGTAGCCCACCGAGCCGCGCGGGTTGGGCAGGTAGACCACGTAGCCGGCGCTGGCGAGCACCTCGGGATTCCAGCGATAGCTCCACCCGTCCTCCCACGCCCCCTGCGGGCCGCCGTGGACCCACATCAGCGCCGGGTAGCGCCGCTTCGGATCGAATCCCGGGGGATGCACCACCAGCGCCTGCACCTTCTTTCCGTCGGCAGCGTCGTACCAGCGCTCCTTGACCGCGCCCATCGTCACGCGGGCGAACAGCGCGTCGTTGACGTGCGTGATCGGCACGGCGCGATCGAGCGAGGTCGCTCCGGGCGGGAGCCGCCAGATCTCCGTCGGGCGGGTGAGCGAGACCCGGGTGAAGACCAGCGATCCGTCGCGCACGCTGCGCGGATCGCCCGCGGTGAGGCCGCCCATCACCTCCTTGGCCGCGGAGGCGCCGTCGCTCGGCACCGAAAACAGCGGGGAGTGCGCCTTGGCGATCGAGGTGAAGTAGAGGCGCGCGCCGTCCGGCGACCAGGTGAAGTCCTCCACCCAGCCATCGAACGCGGCGGTGAGCGAGCGAGCCGCGCCCTTGTCGCGATCGTAGATCTTGAGCTCGAAGCGATCCGACTCGTAGCCCGGCACGGTCTGGGCCCGGAAGGCGATCGATCGCCCGTCGGGGGAGTAGCGCGGCGAGCCGTCGAAGGCCTTGTTGCTGGCGGTCAGGCAGCGCGCCGTGCCGCCCTCCGACGGCACCTCCCATAGGTCGCCGTTGGTGGAGATCGCCTCGACCTTGTCGTGGTTCGAGGCGTAGGCGACGAAGCGGCCGTCGGGGGAGACGTCGTAATCGGACGGGCCACCGAGGGAGAAGGGCGGCGCATCGAAGTTTCCCGGGGTGAGGTCCTTCGTCGCGCCGGTCGCGGCGTCGACCCGGAAGAGGTGGCTCCGCCGGCCGTCGCGCCAGCCGTCCCAGCGACGGAAGAGCAGCCGCTCGATGACCCGCCCGCTGACCTTCGACTTCTCCATCCGCTCGGCGCGCTCCTTGTTGCAGGCGTCGTCCGCGCAATCGGGGAACACCTCGGAGGCGAAGAGCAGGAAGCGGCCGTCGGGGCTCCACAGGATCCCGCCCACGCCGGTCGAGAGCCGGGTGAGCTGGCGCGGCTCGCCACCGTCGAGGTGGAGGAGGTAGATCTGCGGCGCGCCATCGCGGTCGGAGGCGAAGGCGAGGCGGCGCCCGTCGGGGGAGAAGCGCGGATCGTCGTCGTGCTTCTTGCCGACGGTGATCTGCCTCGCGTCGCCGCCCGCCAGCGGGGCCAGCCACACCGCGGAGGTCTTACGGTTCTCCACGGTATCGACGGTGGTCACGGTAAAAGCGACCTGGGCTCCGTCGGGGGAGACATCGAAGGCGCCGACGCGGCGGGCCCGGATGAGGTCCTCGAAGCCGAACGGGTGCGGCCCCGGGGCGGGCGTGGCGGCGGCCGTCACCGGCAGGGCGGCGGCTACCAGCAGGCAGAACAGGCGTCTCATGGAATGGGCTCCGGACCGAGGGTGGTGCTGCGGGCTACCGGTGGCCGAGCGCCTCCCGGATCCGATGGCTGACGCGGCGGAAGTCGCCCGCCAGCTGCGCCGCCAGCGCCCACTGCAGCGCGTAGGCGATATCGGCGTGGGCGTTGAAGAGGAGGGTGAAGGCGCTCTGCGGGAGCGACGCCACCCGCACCGGCGAGACGGCCACGCAGCTCGCCGAGCGCGGGGCCTGGTCGATCATCGAGAGGAGGCCGAACAGATCGCCCGGGCCGAGGCGCCGGAGCTCGCTCTCGCGGCCCTCGTGCTGGCGCGTCACCGCCACCTCCCCTTCGAGGAGCAGGTAGGCGGTGTCGCCGTGCTTCCCCTCCTTGATCAGGACGTGCCCCGCGGGGTGGTTCTGGACCATCAGCGCCGTCGCCAACGCATCGATGCGGGTCGGCGACAGCGACGCGAAGTGGGGCAGCGATCGGAGCGTGGCCGGGAGATCCATCTCAGCCTCTTGCCAGACCGAAGAGCGCCCGCAGGGCGTCGACGAATCCGCCGGTGTGGGCCGCGCCGGCGGCGGGCGCCTCGCCGCGCAGCGTTTCGAGCCGATCGGTCGCCGAGCGGAGGCGTCCGGTGAGGGTGTGGCAGAGCGCCCGGAGGAGTCCGGTGGCGACCCGCGGGTGTTGCCTGCGGAGCTCCTCGAGCGCGCTCATCGGCAGGGCCAGGAGCCGACAGTCGCCGATCGCGGCGACCGTGGCGGAAGCCGGCCCGCCGTCGACGAACGAGGTCTCGCCGACGATCACCCCGGCATCGAGGCGCCCCACCTCGAGATCGGCGCCACCGCTGGCGAGCGTGACCGCGAGCGAGCCCTCGCGGAGGAGGTAGATGGTGCTCGACGCGGTCCCCTCCGCGATCAGCACCTCGCGGGCAGCGAGCGAGCGCGGCGTCAGCGCCGAGAGCAGCGTCTCGCAGCCGGTCGAGCCGAGCTCCCTGGCGAGGGCGGGGAAGCGATGAGCGAACTCTTGCGCGTCGGGCTTCATGGCGTAGGCTGCGCTGATCTTAGCTCAGGATCGGTCAGCGCGGGAGGACGATCGCCGGCTCTTCGGGGCGCGCGCGGTAGAGCAGCACCGTGCGGCCAAGCACCTGAACCAGCTCGGAGGCGGCGGCCTCGGCGAGCCCGGCGGCGACGGAGCGACGGTCCTCTCCGGCCGAGTCACCGAGCTTCACCTTGATCAGCTCGTGCAACGCCAGCGCGGCGTCGAGCGCGCCGCACAGCCCCTCGGTGATCCCCCCTTTGCCGACGTGGACCACCGGCGCGAGGTGATGGCCGAGAGAGCGAAGGTACCTGCGCTGTTTTCCGGTGAGCACGGGCGGAGAGTAACAGGGGAAGGTCTTGTCAGTCGAGGTAGCCCTGCGCCTGGAGGCGGAAGAGGTGCGCGTAGCGGCCGTTCTGCGCGAGCAGCGCGCGATGGGTGCCCAGCTCGGCGATCGTCCCGCCGTGCAGCACCGCGATGCGATCGGCGATCCGCACCGTCGAGAAGCGATGGGAGATGACGATCGCCACGCGCTCCGCCGCCAGCTCCTGGAAACGCCGGAACAGCTCGTGCTCCGCCTCGGCGTCGATGCTGGCGGTCGGCTCGTCGAGGATCAGCACCTCGGCCTCGCGCATGAACGCTCGGCTCACCGCCAGCTTCTGCCACTGCCCGTCGGAGAGCTCGTGCCCCTTCTCGAACCAGCCGCCGAGCATGGTGTCGTACTTCGACGGCAGCCCCTCGATCACCGCCTGCGCCCCGCCCCGCCGCGCCGCCTCGACGATCCGCGGCTGGTTGTCGAGCTCCGGCGGGTGGCCGAGGCCGATGTTCTCGCCGGCGCTGAACTGGTAGGAGACGAAGTCCTGGAACACCGCGCCGATCCGCCCGCGCAGCTCGAGCGGATCCATGTCGCGGAGGTCGATCCCTCCGTAGAGGATCGCGCCCTCGGTCGGATCGTAGAGGCGCAGGAGCAGCTTGATGAGAGTGCTCTTGCCGGCCCCGTTCTCGCCGACCAGCCCGAGCTTCTCGCCGGGGACGAGCGTGAGATCGACGTGGCGGAGCGCCCACGCTTCCTTACCGGGGTAACGGAAGGAGACGTCCCGGAACTCGATCGTGTTGTTGTGGCCGCGCGGTGCCAGGAGCGCGGGGAGTCGCCTGGGCAGCTCGCCCTCCGTCGGGATCGCGAGGTAGACGAACAGGTTCGACATGAAGAGCGCGTTCTCGTACATCGACCCGATCGCCTGGAGGATGGTCTGGAACGCGCCCTGGCCCTGCCGGAACACCGTCAGGTAGAGCGCCATGTCGCCGAGGCTGATCTCGGCTCGCGCGGCCCGCGCGGCGACCAGCGCGTAGCAGCCGTAGAATGCGCCGAGGGAGAGCAGGCCGAGCCCGAGCCCCCACGCCGCGCGGGCGAGCGCGATCCGCCGATCCTCGCCGTAGAACTTCGCGAACAGCGCGCGGTAGCGGCCCAGGATGAGCGGCCCGAGGTGGAACAGCTTCACCTCCTTCACATGGGTGTCGCGGGTCAGGATCCACTCGAGGTAGTTGAGCCGCCGGCTCTCGGGCGCGCGCCAGGAGTTGAGGCGGAACGACTGCCGCGACAGGCGCGCCTCGGCGATGAACGCCGGGATCGACGCCGCGACGATCACTGCCACGCTCCACGGGGAGAGATTGACCAGCAGCGCCGCGTAGCTGGCCAGGGTGATCGCGTTCTGCGCGATGGTGAACACCTGGAAGACCAGCGAGAGCGGCCGCTCCGAGGCCTCGCGCCGGGCGTTCTGCATCTTGTCGTAGACCGCCGCGTCCTCGAAGTGGCGCAGCTCCAGCTGGAGGGCCTTCTCGAGGATGCGCACGTTGATCAGGTTGCCGAGGTGGGCGCGCATCAGCTCGCGGAGCAGGCCCATCGCGCGGTTTCCGGCGGTGCTCACGATCATCAGCCCGAGCTCGACAGCGACGAGGACCAACACCCGGTGGCGGTCCACCTCGCGGCCGGTGCGAGCCGAGTCGACCACCGCATCGATGATCAGCTTGCCGACCCACGCCATCGCCGGCGGGAGGAGCGCACCGACGAGGGTGCCGATGCCGAGGCTGATCGCGCCGCGGCGGTCGGCCTGCCAGACCAGGCGCAGGGTGCCGGGCACCTCGCGGAAGACGGCGAGGGCGCCGCGCAGGCGGGCGGGGAGCGAAGGGGACGGAGGCTTGGGGGCGGGATCGGGCACGGGAGTCCTTGGTCAGGCGAGCGCTGACTCGACGATCGCGGCGAGCGTCCGCAGCTCGGTGAACTGCAGCATCGAGAGAGGTCGATTCGCCTGGGCGGCGAGGGCGTCGATCCGGGCCAGTGTGATCCCGGCGTGGCGCCAGTGGCCGACCAGCGGCGCCACCAGCGCGCGCAGGGTCCGCACCGTCGCTGAGTCGTCGCTCCCGTCGGGGAGGAAGCGCGTCTCGCCGGGGCGCGCGGCGGCGGCGCGCACCAGACGCTCGAGCCAGCGCGCGGTGGCCGCCATCCTCGGGTAGTCGAGCCGGTCGGGGGTGTCGGTGGGCTCATGGTAGTGGCGCCAGCGCCCGCCGGTGAGGAACAGGAACGGGACCTCGCGCTCGCGGAACGGGTGGTAGTCCGAGAGCGGCGGGAGGAGGTTGATCCCGGAGCGGCGGGGAAACAGGCCGGGCTCCGGGGCGAGACCGTCGATGAGGGCCGCGGTGCCCTCGCTGGTCTCGCCGCCGAGGACGAGCAGGCTGTCGCGCACCACGGCCGGGGTCTCCGAGCTGCCGAGCGCGTGGCCGCAGAGATCGAGCGCGATCATCAGGTCGATCCGATCGAGCGGGACGAGCGGGTGGCGCGCGAAGTGCTCCGATCCCATCCCCTCGGTGAGGAAGTGGGGCGCCTCCTCGCCGTCGAAGGCGCAGATCAGCACCTGGCGAGTCCCGGGACCGCCTTCGGGGGGCGCGGCGGCGAGGGCGCGCGCCACCTCGACGAGGATCGCCACCGCGGCGGCGTTGTCGTCGGCGCCCCACCACGCCTCCGCCCCGGGCCTGATCCAGCCCAGGTGGTCGTAGTGGGCGCCCACCAGGATCGCCCGTGCGTCCGCCGCGCCCTTCGCCGCGACCCGTCCGATGACGTTCGCACCCCCATGGATCGGGATCGCCTGCTCCCAGCCCGCGCCCTCCCCCGCCGGAGTCACGCCCGCGTCGGCGAGCACTGTGATGATCTGCGCTCGGGCCTCCCTCCCCTCGACGCTCCCGGCGGCGCGCCCGGCGCAGCGGGACGAGCACAGCGACTCGACGAGCTGACGCATGCGCGCCGTGATGGGCTCCATCGCAGCATTGTGCCGCTTCCGAGGCACCGTGGGCAGCCCGGGAGGGGTGCTTAACGGAGAAGGGGGTCCCTCCGCTCACGTAGTCGTAGTCGTAGTCGTAGTCGATTCAGGGCACTCTCGCGCGGGGGATCACCTCTCCGGCACAAGCGCGTGAGCATCTCCACGATGCGGGTCAGCAACTCCATGGCCTGTCGCGGAGTGTCTTCCAAGGCGAGTTGCAGGACCGCGAAGGCATCCACGATCGCCGTGCACTCCATCGCGGAGCCCCGGGCGATGCTGTAGAAGCGGGCGCCATCCGGCGCTCCGAAGCGGCCCGCTCCCTCGGCGATGTTCCAGGGGATGGAGAGCGCCGCACGGTTGAGCTCTTCGGTGAGAAACAAGTTCCCCCTGGGGGCGCTCGTCGCGATCTGCGACGCAAGGGCGAGGAGCTCGATGGCGCGGCGATAGACGTCGAGCTTCTGGTCGGCCAGCAGGGGCATCCTCCTTTGGGGCCAGGGGGGTCGGTTGGCAGGAAGAATTTTTTGCGGGAGGAAGTTCGATTGCCGTCGCTGCGGACGGGACGACTACGACTACGACTACGACTACGACTACGTGACGAGCAAGAGCCAGCAAGAGGGCCCCCTCCGCTGTGAAGCACCAGCCCGGGAGTCGACCCGGTCGTCCGCTGGCGGGCCGCCTGTAGGTAGAGTAGTTCTTGTAGCTTCATGGAGATTCTGAAGGCTATTGGAGGTTCCGGTGTTTTCGAGGTATCGTGTCGCCCAGCGAGGCAATCTCCCATGGGCGGCATCTACGGAATCAGCAAGGCAGCGAAGGCCAACGAGGCGGGCGACTACGACGCCGCGGTGGTGGAGGCCACGCGGGCGATCGCGCTCGACGCGGAGGACCCGGAGCCGTGGTCCGAGCGGGCGTTCGCCCAGGCGCACCTCTCGCGCTACGACGAGGCGGTGGCGGATCTCGAGCGCGCCATCGATCTGGACGCGACGGCTGGGGTCCTCGACACCGACGCGACCGACGACCTCTTCTTCAGCTCCCTCCTCGGCGCCGCGCGCGCCGACGCGAAGGGATCGGTCGAGGTGGGCGCCAGGCGCCTGCTGCGCTACGCCGAGCGCCTGCCCGAAGGGAAGCACCTCAAGGAGGCGCGCGACTGGGCGTTGCGCGTGCGCGGCGACCTGAAGCAGACCGAGTACATCAAGCAGAGGGACTGAGGGCGATGCGGCAGCCCAGCAATACTCCCCAGTCGGTGGCGCTGGGGAGCCCGGGACGGTCCCGGTCGGCCGAGCCCAGCTACCGGGTGATCGTCGAGCACATGAACGAAGGGGCGGTGACGCTCACCTGCGACGGGCGGGTGGTCTATTGCAACGCGCGCTTCGCCGATCTCTGCCGCACCACCGTCCTGCAGCTGGCCAACGCGCCGATCCGCGGCTTCTTTGCGCCCACCGACTGGCCGGCGTTCGACGACCTCCTGCGGCGCGCCGAGAGCCAGGGCGGCACCCTCGAGGTCCAGCTGGTCGCCGACAACGGCTCGATCGTTCCGGTCCTGCTCTCCGCCAACGCGCTGCCTGAGGGGGACGGCGGCGCGTTCTGCATGGTGGTGACCGATCTCGGGCAGCACCGCAGGCAGCACGAGGAGCTCGGCGTGGCGGAGCGGATGGCGCGTTCGATCCTCGAGCAGGCGTCGGAGGCGATCGTCGTGTGCGACGAGGACGGCCGGATCATCCGCGCCAGCCACGCCGCGCACCACCTGTGCGGGCAGAGCGCGCTGTGGAAGCTGTTCGACGACGTGTTCCACTTGCGCCGGGGCGGCTCCGCGCCGCTGCTCCGGGAGCCGCCACCCGACGAGGAGGATCGCTTCCTCCTCTCGCCGCTACTCGGCAGCGGACGCCCGCTGCGCACCGAGGTCCACTTCCGCCGCGACGACGGCAAGCACTTCGCCCTCCTGCTCAGCGTCGGGCCGATGCACGAGCTCCGGGGCGACGTGCGCGGCTGCGTGGTGACGATGGCCGACATCAGCGAGCGGCGGCGCGCCGAGGAGGAGCTGTGGCGGCTCACCGACAGCCTCGAGCATCGCGTCTCCGAGCGCACCGCCGAGCTGGCGGCGATCAACCGCGAGCTCGAAGCGTTCTCGTACTCGGTGTCGCACGATCTGCGCGCCCCGCTGCGCGCGATCGAGGGCTTCGGCCGGTCGCTGCAGGAGGACTGCGGCGACGACCTCGGCGAGCCGGGGAAGAGCCACCTCGCGCGGATGCGCGCCGCCACGCGGCTGATGCGCGACCTGATCGACGATCTCCTTCGCCTCGCGCAGGTGACGAGCGGGCGGCTGGTGCGCGAGCGGGTGGATCTCTCGGCGCTCGCCCGGACGATCGCCGCCGCGCTGGCGCTCGCCGAGCCGGAGCGCACCGTCAGGGTCGCGATCGCCGACGGGCTGACCGCGGGCGGCGACCTCGGGCTCCTGCGCGTGGCGCTCGAGAACCTGCTGGGCAACGCCTGGAAGTTCACCGCGCAGCGTCCGCTCGCGGAGGTCGAGCTCGGCGAGATGCTCACCACCGAGGGCAAGGTGTTCTACGTGCGCGACAACGGCGCGGGCTTCGACATGAAGGAGGCCGACCGGCTGTTCGCGCCCTTCCAGCGCCTCCACGCGCCGGGCGAGTTCTCGGGGACCGGAGTCGGCCTCGCCACGGTGCAGCGGATCATCCACCGGCACGGCGGGCGGATCTGGGCCGAGGCGGCGCCGCGCAGGGGGGCGACCTTCTTCTTCACGTTGTAGGGGCTACAGCCACTTCTTGTGGCGGAACCAGAGCAGCATCCCGAGGCTGACCAGCGCCATCAGGCCGAGCGCGAACAGGTAGCCGTAGCGCCAGTGCAGCTCCGGCATGTGCTCGAAGTTCATCCCGTAGACGCCGGCGATGAAGGTGATCGGCAGCATCAGCGTGGCGACGATGGTGAGCGTCTTCATCACCTCGTTCATCCGGTTCGACACCACCGAGAGGTAGGCGTCGAGCGCGCCCGAGAGCTGTTCGCGGTAGCTGTCGGCGAGATCGGCCACCCGGATGAAGTGGTCGTACACGTCGCGGTAGAAGGGCAGCGCCTTCTCGGGGATCTCGTCGAACTCGCCGCGCGAGAGGCGCTGGAGCACGTCGCGCTGGTGCACCGCGATCCGCCGGAGGCGCTGGAGCGAGCGCTTGAGCTTGAAGATCCGCTGCAGCACCTTGGGACTCGGGCGATCGACCAGCGCGTGCTCGAGCTCGTCGATGTCCTCGTCGAAGGCATCGACCACCGGGAGGTAGTAGTCGACCACGTGATCGAGGATGGAGTGGGCGACGAAGCCGGGGCCGCGCTCCAGCGCGCGCGTGTTGCGCTGCAGCTCCTCCTTCGCCGCCTGCACCGCCAGCGATGGGAGGCGGTGATGGGTGAACAGCCACTGCGGGGTGAGCACCAGGTCGAGCTCGACGGTGTCGAGGCGCTCCGAGTCCGCCTCCTGCTCGCGGACGATGCCGTGGATGACGATGTAGAGGTAGTCGCCGTAGTCCTCGATCTTCGGGCGCTGCCGCTCCTGGAGGATGTCCTCGACGGCGAGCGGGTGGAGCTTCAGCGTCTCGCCGAGAAACTGCGCGATGCCGTCGCCGTCCCCCTCGGCGTCGATCCAGACCTGTGCCCCGGCCGCGAGGAGCGCCGGCACGTCCTCGAGGCGTTCGCTGGTGCCGCAGCCGCTGGCGCCGTGATGGTGGATCGTGATCATCCCGCGAGGCTAATCCTCCGCCCGCGCGCGCGCTATATTCCCGGCATGGCGCAGACGATCTTGATGCTGGTCGGGCCCGAGTACGAGGACCTCGAGGTGTGGTACCCGAAGCTGCGCCTCGAGGAGGCAGGCTACCTCGTCAAGCTGGCCGGGATGGGCGAGACGGAGTACCGCGGCAAGCACGGCTACCCGTGCCCGGTCGACGGGCGGGTGGCCGATTTCCCGGCCAGCGGCCTGGCGGGGATCATCGCCCCCGGCGGATGGGCGCCCGACAAGCTGCGACGTGATCGCGAGGTGCTCGATCGCGTGCGCGAGGTGGACGCGGCGGGAAAGATGGTGGCGACGATCTGCCACGGACCGTGGGTGCTGATCTCCGCGGGGATCGTGCGCGGCCGGCGCCTCACCTCGACGGTGGGGATCCGCGACGACGTGGTCAACGCGGGCGCGGAGTGGGTCGACGAGCCGGCGGTGATCGACCGCAACCTGGTGAGCGCGCGCGTGCCGAAGGACCTCCCGGCGTTCGGGGTGGCGATGCTGAAGGTGCTGGCAGGGCAGCGGTAGAGCGTCGACCCGTTTACCCGGACCGTTGCTCTCCGAGCTTGCTGCACGCCGGCTATTGCCGGCGAGCCCGCCGAGGCCCATTTCGCGTCCGGTGAGGCGCGAGGTTGCTTTCAGAGCTTGCTGCACGTCGGCTATTGCCGACGAGGCAGCAGGCTGGCGGCCTGTCACCGACGAGCCTCCCCTCAAGTCTACAGAAGGGGGGCAAGCCCCCCGAAGCCGGGCGCGAAATGGGACCGGCCGGCGACGGGAGCGGTAGACTGGTCGATGCTCTAGGGTTCCTCCTTCGTGCTAGATCAGTCCCCCGTGCGCCTTCAGGTCCATCCCGCGTTCGCCGAGCTTCCATGCGCAGCGTGGGACGCGCTGCTCGATGAGCGGGCCACGCCCTTTCTGCGCTGGAGCTTCCTCGAGGCGCTCGAGCACGCCGGCTGCGTCGGCGAGGGGACCGGCTGGACGCCCTGCCACCTCGCGCTGTGGCGCGGGGATCGCCTCGTCGCCGCGGCGCCCGCCTACCTGAAGGACGACAGCGACGGCGACTTCTCGCGCGACTGGGGCTGGGCCGAGGGCGCCGCGCGCGCCGGCATCCCCTACTACCCGAAGCTCCTCCTCACCGTCCCCTTCACGCCCGTCACCGGCCGCCGGATACTGGTCGCGCCAGGCGAGGATCGCGCACGCTGCATTGCAGCAATCACCGACGGTGCGCGCCGGCTTGCAACCGAGGCGGGCGCCCACTCGGTC
>SHYY01000207.1 GCA_009692555.1 Myxococcales bacterium | reverse complement strand
GTGGAAGCGCCCGCCGCCGCGCTCGGCGATCATCGCCAGGAGGGTCTTGTCGGCGCCGGTGCCGACACCCACCGCGCTGATCGTGATCTTGTTGGCGGCCATCTCCGAGGCAAGGTCGGAGATCCCCTCGTAGCTCGCCTGCCCGTCGGTGAGCAGGATGACGTGCTTGACCTTGGCGCGCGCCGGGGCGAGCTCCTGGTAGGCCTCCTGGAGCGGCGCGAGGAGGTTGGTGCCGCCCCCCGCGGTGAGGCGCGCGATGTCGGAGACGATCCGGATCCGGTTGGCGGCGCGCTGCAGGCGCACCAGCGGCTGGGCCTGCGCGTCGAAGGCGATCACCGCGATCAGATCGTCGCCCGCCAGCAGCTCCGCGGAGGCCTTCGCGGCGTCCTTGGCCAGCTCGAGCTTCTCGCCCTGCATCGAGCCCGATCGGTCGATCGCCAGGACCAGCGCCAGCGACGGTTGGTCGCGCTTCTTCTCGGTGTCGAAGCGGACCGGGAGGAGCTTCTCCAGCTGGGTCCCGCCGTAGCCGCCGGAGCCGAAGGAGTTCTCGCCGCCGGCCATCAGGAAGCCGCCGCCGTGATCGCGCACGTAGCTCTCGAGGGCCGCCATCTGGGCGAGCCCGACGTACGACGCCGGGACATCGGAGACGATCACCAGATCGTACTTCAGGAGCCCTGACGCCGCGCCGGGCAGGCCGTGCGGCCCGCGCACGTCGACGTCGAGGTTCTCCCGCTGGAGCGCGCGGGCGAGGTAGGTGGCGGCGGGCGGATCGCCCTCGATGTAGAGCACGCGCGGCTTGCCCTTCACCGCCAGCGACGCGACGGCGGCGTCGTTCTCGGGGAAGCGGTCGTGGAATGCTTCGGGCAGGCCGGAGACGGCGAGGCGATAGCGCACGAAGCCGGCGTCCTTCACCTCCGACTTGAAGGTGAGGAGGTTCCGCCCGGCGGCGAGCGTGACCCGGCGCTTCCCGTCGCCAGGGTTCTCGAACTCGTCCTGGTGGAGGGTCACCAGGGCAGGCACGGCGCGGCTGGCGTAGATCTCGGCGCTGACGGTGAAGGGCGCGCCGAGGCTCACTCCGGGAGGCAGGCGCAGCTCGCGCACCAGAACCTCGTCGTCGTGCGCGGCGGCGAACGGGCGGGTGGAGAGACGGACGCCGTGGCGGGCGGCGGCGGCGGCCTCGGCGAGCAGGTCGCCCTGTGTCTGATTGCCGTCGCTGAGCAGCACCGCGCGCCGGATCACTCCGGGAGGGTAGAGGCCGTAGGCGAGCTGGAGCGCGGCCTGCAGATCGGAGGCGTCGCCCTTCGCGCCCCACGAGATCGGGCGCAGGGAACGGGCGAGATCGGGCGGCAGCGGTGTGCCGGGCGGCGGGAGCGGAACCACGCGCGGCCGGCCCGCGAAGGCGACCAGGTGGAGCTGGTGCTCGCCCTGGGTGCGACGGAGCTCGTCGACGAAGGCGATGGCGTCCGCAAGCTGGCGCTCCGAGACCGAGTCGGAGGCATCCACCAGCGCCACCGTGCACACCGTGCGGCGCTCGGCGCTCACCGACGGGCGGGCGAGCGCGAGGGCGAGGCTGGCGACGAGCAGCGAGCGGACACCGAGCGAGAGCGCCTGCTGCGCGCGCGACAGGTCGGAGAGCGAGGCGCCCTTGACCAGCCACAGCCACGGAAGCAGCGCCAGGAGGCGAAGCCAGCCGGGCGCCAGGAGCTCGATCTCCCAGGCGTGCGGCGGGAGCGGCAGCGACGACCGGCCAGCGATCCCCGCCTGCGCCGCGACGAGCAGGCCGGCCGCGGCGGCGACCGCGACGGCGATCCGCAGGAGCCCTGCGCGACGGGGAGTCACACCGTGATCCGGCGGTTGTAGGTCCACCACTCCACCAGCGCGAGGGCGAGCGCGGCCAGCACCAGCCACGCCCACAGCTCACGCCGCACGCCGGTCTGGAAGCCCTCGGGCGCGGTGAGGCGCTGCCCCCCGATGGACAGCTCGCGCGCCGGCTGGATCGCCGATTCGAGCGGATCGGCGAGGCTGGCCGCGAGCGCGCGCTCGGGAGCCGGCGGCGCGAGCACGGCGTGGAAGCCGACCCGGCGGCCGTAGTAGCTGGCGCGCCCCTCGGCGACCGGTACGCGCGCGCTCCGGCCATCGGGATCGCGCACCGTCACCGTCGCTGCGGTGCCGGGGAGGCCGGCCGCCGGGATGCGCCACACCTGGCCGGTGCGGTAGGAGGCCTGGAGGGTCGCCTCGTCGCCGGCGAACCACTCGAGGGTGTTCACCAGGAACACCGGGAAGGCGACCCGCAGCGGCAGATCGGAGCGGCGCGGATCGAATCCCAGGGCGACGGTTTTTCGTGGCACCTCGCGCGCGGCGATCAGCACGTCGCGCGCGGAGGAGGCAAGCGCCACCTCGCCCGGCCGGAGCGCGAAGCGGGAGGAGCGGGTCATGTTGAGGTCGCGCAGCGTCACCCAGCGCATCAGGGGGTGCTTCTCGGCGACGTCGGTGATGGCGGGCGAGGAGACCACGCCAGCAACGGGAAACGGGCTGCCGGCACCCGACGGATCGAGGTACAGCGCGGGCACGGGCGGCGGCGCGGGTGGGGTGAAGCCGTCGAGCACCACCGCGTCGTACCTCGCCGCCAGCGCTGGATCCCAGGCCGACGGCGCGATCTTCTCGATCGCCGCGTTCTCGTCGAGCAGGAGCGCGCCTTCGAGGAACAGGTTGCCGCCCGAGACCAGCAGCACCCTCTGCTTCTTCAGCGGCGGCAGGAGCGCGTAGGCGGTGTCGTCGAGGGGGAAGGCATCGAGCGCGCCGCTCCCCTCGGGCCGGAGGCGGGCTTCGAGGCGGGCGCCGGCCCCGGCGAGGTTCGGGTAGAAGCGCGCGGCGCGCTCGCCGGCCAGGAGCGCGATCCGCTGGACGTCGACCACCTCACCGTCCTGGGTGAGCTCGAGCTTCACGGTCGACGGCGCGGAGCGGAACGACTGGACCTCGACGAACACCTCGTAGGATGAGCGATTCTGGGGGTAGCGGCGCACGGCGAAGCCGACCACGCCCACGTTCTCGCCGCTGTGACCGACGGGAATGGAGCGGACATCGATGCCCGAAAGATCGATCGCGGAGAGACTCGTTGCCGTTGCCGTTGCCGTTGCCGTCGCCGTCGCCGTCGCCGTCGTCGCCGTCGCCGTCGCCGTCGCCGTCGCCGTCGCCGTCGCCGATCCCCCGATCGCCCGGTCGAGCGGCGCCTGATACCCCGCGCCGTCGCCGATCAGGATCAGCGTCGGGCGCGGATGGCCGCGCAGGACGTCGGCGGCAACCCGCAGCCCGCGGTCCAGATCGGCCGGCGTGTCCGACGGCTCGATCGCATCGATCTGCCGGAGGAGCTCGCGATCGTCGGACTCCAGGCCGCCAAGCGCTTGCGGCTGACCGTCGAGACGGATCACCAGCGCGAGGTCGCGGGCCCCGAGGCCGTTGATCAACCGTCGCGCCTCCTCCTTCGCCCGCCCGAGCCGCGAGGGCTGCTCGTCGACCGCCTGCATCGAGGCCCCGGCGTCGATCACGAAGGCGATCGTCCGGCCCTCGCCACCGCGGGCAAAGCGGGGATCGCCGACCGCCAGGACGATCAGCCCGAGCAGGAGCAGCTGGAGCAGCCACGAGAGCAGGCGCTTCAGGCGCCGCCACAGCGACGAGGACTCGCGCTCCGCGAGCACGCGCTGCCAGAGCCGGGCGAACGGCACCTCGATCCGCCGCCGGCGGAGCTTGAGCACGTAGAGGAGCGAGACCGCCGCACCGGCGACGGCGAACACCCCGGCCAGCGTCGCCAGCGGCGCCCCGGTGAAGGTCATCGCAGGAATCCGCCCTCGCGGAACACGCGCAGGATCAGCTCGTCGAAGGGCACCGCGGTATCGGCGCGGAGATAGGGAATCCCGCGCTTCGAGCAGAAGCTCTCGATCGCCTCGCACAGCGCGCGGTGCTCGCGGGCAAACGCGGCGCACAGCCTCGGGGAGACGGTGATCTCGCGTACCTCGCCGGTCTCGCAGTCGATGATCTCGAGGTCGCCGAGCAGCTTCGGCTCGGCCTCGCGCGGGTCGACCAGCTGGAGCACGAACGGCTCGAAGCGGTGATAGCGAAGCAGGTTCAGCGCCGCCTCGTAGCCGGCCGGATCGTAGAAGTCCGAGACCACCACCGCCACGCCGCGCCGCTTCACCTGATGCACGAACGACTGCAACCCGCCGTGGAGATCGGTCAGCCCCGAGGGCTCGACGGCGCGCAGGAAGTCGAAGACCTTGAAGATGCGCCCCTTGCCGCGCGTCGGCGGGAGCCGCCCGGGGCCGCGCGCTCCGCCTTCGGGGGCGCTTCCAAGCGGGATGATGCTGATCCGGTCGAGGTTGGCCAGCCCGACGTAGGCGAGGGCGGCGACCACCTGCCGCGCGTAGTCGATCTTCGGTGGAGAGCCGGTGCGCATCGAGGCGCTGGTGTCGAGGAGGAGGTAGATGTGGAGGTCCTCCTCCTCCTCGAACAGGCGGATCAGGAGCCGGCCGAGGCGCCCGTAAACTCCCCAGTCGAGGTAGCGCAGATCGTCGCCCACGACGTAGTCGCGGTGGTCCGCGAACTCGACGCCCGAGCCGGTCTTGCGCGAGCGCCGCTCGGCGCGGATCCGCCCCGCGAACACTTTCTTTGCGACGACGTGGAGGTACTCCAGCTTCTTCAGGAAGCGCTCGTCGAAGAGCGCTGCGGTGGCGGCGGCCATGGATCAGCCCGGGGCCAGCTCCGGCGTCGCCTCGAGGATCCGGTCGACGATCCCGTCGGGGTCGATCCCCTCGGCCTCGCCCTCGAAGTTCAGGATCAGCCGGTGCCGCAGCGCCGGCTTCGCGACCGCCCGCACGTCGGTGGTGCTCGCGGCGAAGCGCCCGTCGAGGAGCGCGCGGATCTTCGCTCCGAGGAGCAGCGCCTGCGCCCCGCGCGGCGAGGCCCCGTAGCGCACGTACTTGCGCGTCGCCTCGGGGGCTTTCGGTGACGGGTGGGTCGCCTCCAGCACCCGCAGCGCGAAGTCCTGCACCATCCGCGCCACCGGAACCTGGCGCGACAGCTCGCGCAGCTCGAGCAGGCGCGCGCCGCTCACCACCTTGCTGGCGTGAACGCTCTCCGCGCGTGTCGTGCGATCCATGATGATGTGGAGCGCCTCCCGCGATGGGAAGGTGACCCGGAGCTTGAAGAAGAAGCGGTCAAGCTGCGCCTCGGGCAGCGGGTAGGTGCCCTCCATCTCGAGCGGGTTCTGGGTCGCCAGGACGAAGAACGGCGGGGCGAGCTGGTAGGTGTGCTTGGCGACGGTGACCGACTGCTCCTGCATCGCCTCCAGCAGCGCCGACTGGGTCTTCGGCGTGGCGCGGTTGATCTCGTCGGCGAGCACGATGTTGGCGAAGATCGGGCCGCGCTGGAACTCGAAGCGCTTGTGGCCGGTCTCGTCCTCGGCGATCACGTTGGTGCCGAGGATGTCGGCGGGCATCAGGTCGGGGGTGAACTGGACGCGCGAGAAGGTGAGATCGATCGCCTCGGCGAGGGTGCGCACCAGCATCGTCTTCCCGAGGCCGGGGACGCCCTCGAGCAGCGCGTGGCCGCCCGCCAGGAGCGCCGTGATCACTCCCTCCACGATCGCCTCGTGGCCGACGATCACCTTGCCCACCTCGTCGCGCAGCGTGGTGACGTCGGCGCGGAAGCGGGCCACCTCCTCTGCCACCACCCGCGGATCGTTCGCTCCTCCTTCGAATTGCGCCTGCTGTGCCATGGGCGTGGGGATTCCCTCTCGCGCGATTCTATTCGCGCGGCTTGATGAGATTGAAATAGCGCTTCACATAGAACCGGTAACCCGGCGGAACCTGCTCCTTCGACATCACCTCCTCGACCACCGACGTGTAGTCGCCGTAGACGCGCCGGTAGCCGGCGCTCGCGAAGCCCTTCTCCGCGGAGCCGAGGATGGTCTCGCTCTTCGACGGCCCGGCGCCCATCTTGCCCTCGGCGCGGAGGGCGCGACGCTGGCCACCCAGCGACGTGGGGTCGCCCGTGAGCCGGCTGTCGTGACTGTCGCCCGCCCGGTCGCCGGGGGCGCCCTGGGACGGCCCGTGACCCTGCTCCTGGCCGCCTGGATCCCGGCCCGGCTGTGCGCCCTGGCCCATCGGGAGGAGGAGCTGACCGTCGCTCCCCTCCTGGCCCGGTTTGAGGAGCTTCGGGCCATCCGGATCGCCCTGTCCCTTGGCGCGGGCGAGGAAGTCGTGGAGCTTCTGTTTCTCCGGTCCGCTCTTTCCATCGCCCTGGCCATTCTGGCCATTCTTTCCGGGATTCCCTTCGCGGCCGCTCTGCGCCTCGCCGAGCGCATACCCCTCCTGTCCCTCGCCGGGAGGCTGCCCCTGGCCGTCCTGTCCCTGGCCGGCCATCCGCCGCATCAGCTCTTTCAGCTCACCGACGGCGCTCTGCATCTTCCGGCCGTTGCCGAGCTTGCGGATCTCGTCCTGCATCTTGCCGAGCTCCCTCGCCGCGTCGCGCATCGCCTGCGTGGCGCCGGCGCGGTTCTGGTCGCGCATCTGGCTGGCCGCAGACTGCATGTTGCGCTGCAGGCGCTGCAGCATGCGCTGGGCGTCGGCGCGCGCCTGCCCCTCTCGCTTGAGCTGCTCCAGCCGGCGCTCGTTCCGCTGGAGGCGCCGGGCGACCTCCTCGTCCTTCGGCTTCTCCTGCTGCTCCCTCTTCAGGCGGCGCTGCTCCTCCTCGAGCTTCTTCACCTCCTCGATCGCCCTCTTCTCCTCGGGAGTCTGCGCCGGCTCCTTCGCCGCCTGCTCCATCGCCTTGGCGAGGGCGCGCTGCTGCTTCTCGTCGGCCTTCTGCTGATCGATTTTCTTCGCCAGCGCCTCCATCTCCTGCTTCGCCTTGTCGAGGTCATCCCGCTTCAATGCCTCGGCGGTGGCCCGCGCGAGGGCATCCTTCGATAGCTCCTCGCCGGCCTTGCGGAGCTTCTGCTTCAGCTCCTCGAAGTTCCCGTGGTCGCCCTTCATCGCGCGCTGCTCGAGCTCGGCCAGTCTGTCGAACAGCTCCTTGCGGGTCAGCTCGCGGCGATCGAGCTGATCGAACAGCTTGTTCATCTGCGCGGCGAACTCCTTGAGATCCTCGTCGCCGGTGGTCTCCGCCTGGCGCTGGAGGTCGCGGGCGAGGTCGCGCTCCGGCTCGAGGAGGTCGCGGTCGATCGCCAGGCGCGGCAGCACGGGTGCCTCGGGTAGCGCGGCCACAGTCGGTGAGGGAAAGCGCAGCAGCGAGACCAGCACCGTCAGGGCCAAGCACAGCGCGGTGGCGGCGAGGTGGGGCGGGCGTCGCCAGGGCGAAGCCAGGCTCGGGCGGATCCCCTGGGCTGCCCGGCAGCCGTCCGCGATCGCTGCCTGCATGAAGGCGGTTGGTTCAACCCGCGCGGCGAAATCGAGCGCCGAGCCAAGACGATCCGAGAGTCCGTGCGAGCTGTCGATCCGCTTGGCCACCGACGGAGGGGGGATCCGGCGCAGCGCCGCCACCAGGGCACCCGCGGCCACCATCACCAGGGCCAGCGCGGCGACGAGGAGCCCGGCCCGCGACGGGAGCGCTCCGAGGCGAATCAGGTAGACGCTGACCAGGACGACCCCTCCCGCAGGCACCGCCGCCGTTGCTGCCGCGGTCACCGCCGCCTGCCCGCGCATCCGCCGCCGGACCGCACGGACGGCGCGAAGCAGCGGGCGGAGGGCGAGATTCTCGGGCGGCATGTGATCGGGTGGTACGCCGCCGCGCGGAGCCACGTTCCTGACGGAGGCGTGCGGGAAGAGGATAGCTTCCGCATCCCCGTCGCGCCAGCCGGCGGGTGACGCGACGACGGGGGAACGGGAACGGCAAGCCGGTGTTCAATCTGGAGTACGGTCCCCCGTCGCTGGCGAAGGGGGTGTGCCCGAATGCGAACGCCCTCGACTTCGACTCGCTGGTGAAGAACCTCGCGCTCGACGCGCCGCGCACCTCGTGCCGGTGAAACCCGCGCGCGGTCGCTGATTCACTTGGTGCCGCCGCTCCCTTCGACCTCCAGCGGATTGGTGACGCCGAACGGTTTCCACGGGAACACCAGCGCGGCGTCCGCGTCGCCGTCGGCGCGAGCGACGAGGAAGGTGCTGGCCTCGGTGTCAACCACGAGGTCCTCGTCGAAGCGGACGACCTGATTGCGCGGCGTCTTGATTGGCCGGTCGATCAGCGTCGCCACGCCGCTGTAGATCCGGAGTCGCGTGCAGTCGACCCACGGCGGGGCCTGCACGCGCACCCGGAGGGTCACCTTGCCCGAGACGGACTGGACGACGCCCCCTGGACGCACCTTGCCGATCGACGCCTCGACGAACAGTCCGGCGGACACGGTGGCGTCGCCGCCGCGGAGCCCGGCGCGCGCATCGTTCCAGGAATAGTGGCCGCGCGCGTCGTCGGGGACGCGGAGGTAGGTGCGCGGCGCGCCGGGGGGCAGCGCGGGTCGGTGGCTGTCGGAGTTGCCGACCATGATCCAGCGACGGGCGGCGTTCCCGGGCCCGAGGGCCGCCCAGCGCAGGGCGAGGAAATCGGAGAACGTCTGTTCGTTGCCGCCGCGGGTGTAGCCATTCCAGACCTCGATCGCCTCGAAGGAGAGGTCGGCGAGATCGGTGCCCGCGGGCAGGCCGAGCGCCTCGGGATCGCCGCTCACCTTGGCGGTCGCGGGGTCGAGGCCGATCGCCTGGAAGAACGATGAGCGGCCGAGGTTCGGGTGGTTCACCTGCACCACCACGTCGTCGCCGCGGGAGCGCAGCGACGAGAAGATCGCGCTGGGCGAGAGGCCGAACCAGGGCACCGCTCCGCCGCCGGCGCGGGCGGGATTGCGCTTCAGTGGGTAGCCGTTGATGTGGCCGAAGGTGGTGGTGGAGACCTCCTCACCCGGGACCATCACCACGAAGCCCTTGGCGTCGGTGCGCGCGACAACGGCGTCGAGATCGGAGATGTGCTCGTGGTCGGTCGAGGCCAGCACCTCGAGCCCTTCGGCAGCCATCTGGCGGACCGCGTCCTCGAGCGGATGGGCGCTGTCCGTCGAGAGCTCGGTGTGGAGGTGGAAGTCGGCGGCGACGTAACCGCGCGTATCGACCACCCGCTCGATCGCGGCGTCGAAGCGCGCCTCACCTCCCTTCGGCAGCGCGACGTCGGCGGCTGCGATCGTGTACTCGCCACCGCGCGATGCGGTCAGGCGGTAGCGCCCGGCAGGGAGCAGGTGCTTGGAGTCGGCGGTGACGACGAAGCGCTGCTCCACGGCGAGGCCATCGCGCCCCTCGGCGGTGATCCGGATCGGCGCTCCCGGCTCGCCCTTCGCCGTGGCGTGGATGAGGAGCGTCCCCGTCGGTTCCCGTTCCCGTTCCCGTTCCCGTTCCCGTTCCCGTTCCCGTTCCCGTTCCCGTTCCCGTTCCCGTTCCCGTTCCCGTTCCCGTTCCCATCAATCCAGTCGGTCGATCTGCTCCCTACCGGCCTTGAGCAGCGCCTCCAGATCTCCGCGCAGACCCTCGCGCAGCGCCGGGTCGGCGATCTTCGGCAGCCGGGTCGCCGCCAGCTTCTTGGTGAACGCCTGGACCTTCATCCGCAGGCCGTGGCCGCGCATGTTCCCGGTCACCCGCCGGCGGCGCTCCACCAGGGGGGCGAGCAGACGGCTGAACTGGAGGTCGTTCATCTCGCGCACGCGGGCGTCCTTCAGGACCGTCTGGCGATGCTCGGGCGGCAGGCGCGCGACGCGGTACAGCTTGGACGCGCCGAGGTCCTTCCAGCGCTCGATGGTCGCCGGGGCGTCCCGATCGAGCCGCGCCAGCGCCACGTAGTTGCGCGCCGTGCTCGCCTCGAGGCCGATGCGCTCGCGCAGCCAGCGCGCGTAGTTCCGGTGGAGGAGGGCATGCGCCTCGACCAGGATGGCGCCCAGCGCCAACCCCAGTTCCACCAGTGTCCGCACGCCGGCCCGACGCGCCTCATCGAAGCGCGCCGCCAGCGCCGCCGCCTCCGGGGTGTCGATCGGGTCGGCCAGCGGACCCGCCTTCTGGAGACGTACCAGTGCCGTGCTTGCCTTGCCCGGTCGTCCCATTCCGCACCTCCTCCAACACTCCTACCATGGGAGGTCGAAAGGAGCAAATACGTTCATGCAATCGGGCCGCGACCGGCCCGCCGTCAGGCCGGGAGCACGGGGGCACGCCGTTGTCGATCTGGCGGGCTGATTGGCTGTCCGGTCGAACGCCCTCGTGCCTACCGGCGTTTCCGTTTCCGTTTCCGTTTCCGTTTCCGTTTCCGTTTCCGTTTCCGTTTCCGTTTCCGTTTCCGTTTCCGTTTCCGTTTCCGTTTCCGTTTCCGTTTCCGTTTCCGTTTCCGTTTCCGTTTCCGTTTCC
>SHYY01000206.1 GCA_009692555.1 Myxococcales bacterium | reverse complement strand
GGAACTCGATGGCGCGGCGATAGACGTCGAGCTTCTGGTCGGCCAGCAGGGGCATCCTCCTTGGAGGCCAGGGGGGTCGGTTGGCAGGAGGAATTTGTTGCGGGAGGAAGTTCGATTGCCGTCGCTGCGGACGGGACGACTACGACTACGACGACGACGACGACGACTACGACTACGTGACGAGCAAGAGCCAGCAAGAGGGCCCCCTCCGCTGTTGAGCACCCGCACGTGCCTAGTGTCCCGACACAGAAGTTCGGAGTAGAAAAAGGCCGCGCACTGCCGCGGCCCGGCGGCAAGTGCCGCCGTGAGCAGGGTGGGGACCCAGGCGGACGGGGGCTTGCCCCGAGGATCGATTGGGGGAGGGCCGACGGGGCGGGGCGGCGCGCCCCGTGGGATCATGGCTACTGTTCTGGCTGAGAAATTCTGCAAAGAATTTCTCGGACAGGACACTAGCGCGCGAGCGACGGGCTCGGCGCGCGGAAGTGGTGGGTGACCGGAACCCAGGAGAGGAGGTCCATCTCGGCGTCGACCGCGCCGTCGGTCCAGTTGTTGATCACCGTCGGGAGGCCCTTCGCGCCGAGGGTGTCGGCGACCACCCCGAGGTGATCGGGGCCGGGGCGGGAGGGGAAGGTGTCGAAGAAGACCACGTCCCCGGGCAGGCGGCGCGCGCCGGCGGCGAGCTCGATCCAGTGGCGCTTGAACCAGGGGAGGATCGTCTTCACCCGTCGGTGATTGATGTTCGGATCGATCTTCTCGACCATCGGATAGGCGCGCGGCGAGCGGACGATATCGTCGTGGACCTCCTTCTGGAGATCGATCCCGGCGTTGCGCAGGGCGCGGATCACGGTGTCGGTGCAGACGCCCTCGGTGCGCGGGACATCGCCGCCCGGGTACTTGATCGACACATAGCGTTCGATGTACCTCGCCCGGTTGTGAGTGAGCTTCTTCGCGCCGAGCAGGATATCGAGGCGATCGACGATCCCGTCGCCGTCGCGATCCTCGGTGCGCGGCGGGGCGGCGGCGACGATCTTCGTGGCGGGCGAGATGAGCCGCGCCAGCTCCTGGCGATCGTCCGGCCGGAGTGGGAGGTTTTCGAGGGCATTCTTCGGGTCGCCGGGAGCGGCTGCCAGCGGGTAGGCCTTGAGCGGGTCGGCGCCGTCGTAGAGGGTGACGATGCGGTGGGCGCGATCGACGCGCAGCCAGGTGTTCGCGACCGTCACGCCGTCGGGGATCACCGTGCTGACCTGGGCGTCGAACTCGGGGAAGATCCCGCGGTCGGGGAGCCCGGAGGCGAGGACGGTGGCCAGCAGGAGCAGCGAGTGCATGTCCGGATTACGCCCGATCCGGCCGCCGGCTTCCAGGGGGAACGATGAGCGGCGCCCCGGACGACGATCTGGACGGCGACGGCGACGGCGACGGCAACGGCAACTTCCTTCACCGCGTCAGCGGAGTTGTCTCGGCGGGAGCCGAGGGCAACGGCAACGGCAACGCTAACTTCCTTCACCGCGTCAGCGGAGTTGTCTCGGCGGGAGCCGAGGGCAACGGCAACGCTAACTTCCTTCACCGCGTCAGCGGAGTTGTCTCGGCGGGAGCCGAGGGCAACGGCAACGATGCAGGGGTGGTGCGCGCGGGCCTTTCGCTCACCGACGGGCACCGGGCGAGCCATCTGCGCGTCGCGTCGTTCGACGGGGAGGGGCGGCCGGCGGTCATCGAGCACTCCTTCCTCGTCGAGAACGAGTGCCACGGGTGGCGCCTCGATCACTTCCTGATGAAGCGCATGCAACGCCTCTCGCGGGCCCGCATCCAGCGGGTCATTCACGGCGATCTCGACATCGACGGGGCGCGTGTGAAGAAGCCCGCGGCGACGGTGCTGACCGGCCAGACGGTGCGCTTTCGCCGCCCGGCGCCGCGCGAGCCCGAGGTGGTCCGCGAGGTTCCGGTGCTTGCGTCGGGCGCCGGCTGGTACGCCTTCGACAAGCCGGCCGGCCTGCCCGTCCACCCGACGGCGCGCTACCACTACGGGACGCTCACCGCGGTGCTGCGCGAGAACTTCCCCGACGAGTCGCTCTACATCTGCCACCGCCTCGATCGCGAGACCTCCGGGGTGCTGCTGGCCGCACGCACGCGCGAGGCCGCCTCGACGCTCAAGCAGGCCTTCGCGAAGCGGCACGTCAAGAAGACCTACCTCGCGGTGGTCCACGGTGCGTTCGACGGGGAGCAGGTGATCGACGCGCCGCTCGGACTGGCCGGCGGCGAGGTGCGCGTCCAGATGGGGGTGCGCTCGCTGGCCGAGGGCGGCCTGCCCTCGCGGACCCGGGTGCGCCCGCTGGCGCGGCACGGCGCGTACACGCTGGTCGAGGCGTGCCCGGAGACCGGGCGGCAGCACCAGATCCGGGCGCACCTCGCCCACGCAGGGTATCCGATCGTCGGCGACAAGCTCTATCCCGATCCCGCCCTGTTCCTGGAATGGCTGGAGGGCGGAATGAGCGCATCGCTGGCGGCACGGTTGACCCTGCCGCGGCATGCGCTGCATGCCTTCCGCGTCCAGTTTCCGGATCCGGCTGCAGGGGATCAGATCACCGTCGAGAGCGCGCTCCCGGCGGACCTCCGCCAGTTTCTCGCGGCAAACGACAACGGGAACGGAAACGACAACGGAAACGGAAACGGAAACGGAAACGGGACGAGCGGCGCGAGGGACCCTCACCCCGACCGTCTTCCGCAAGCGGGAGAGGGAGACGATCCCGGCTACGGCCGGCCGCGCGGGCGGATGGGCGCGCCCGCGTCGAGCGAGAGGCGGTTGCCCTGGCAGTAGCGCTCGATCGCCATCAGGAAGCGGGCGCCGAACTCGGCGAGTTTGCGCTGGCCGACGCCCTTCACCGCCAGCAGCGTCGACAGCGACCCCGGGCGCGCACGCGCCATCTCGCGCAGCGTCGCGTCACCGAAGACCAGGAACGGAGGCACGCCCCGCTCCTGCGCCACCTGCCGGCGAAGCGCCCGCAGCGCCTCGAACAGGCCGCGCTCGACCCCCGCCCAGGCGTCGTTCTCGAGCCGGGTCTTTTGCGCGCGCGTCCGCGGCGCCGTCAGCCGAACCTCCTCCTGCCCACGCAACACCGGCCACGACCGCTCGTTGAGCAGCAGCACCGGGCGATCCCCGTCGCTGCGCTGGAGGATTCCTTGATCGATCAGCTGGTGGATCCAGTGGATCACCGCCCCGCGCTCGCTCCCCTTGAGCAGGCCATGGGTGCTCAACTTGTCGTGCTGGTAGTGCACGATCCGCTCCCGGGTCGACCCGAGCAGCACATCGGCGACGTGCTCGGCCCCGAAGCGCTGCCCGACGCGAAAGACGCAGGAGAGGATCTTCTTCGCCACCACCGTCGCCTCGGGGAGCCCGTCGATCTCGCCCAGGCAGACGTCGCACGCCGCGCAGTTCTCGGCGGAATACTCCTGCCCGAAATACTCGGAGAGCGCGCGGTGACGGCAGCGCAGCGATCCACACAGCCGCTGCACCCCGCGCAGGAGCTCGAGCGACGCCGTCGCCACCGCCTCGGGATCGATCGCCGCCTCGGCGCTCTTCCGGATCAGCGACTCCCAGCGCAGCCCGTCGACGCCCGACTGGAGCATCACGCACTCCGCCGGCAGCCCGTCGCGGCCGGCGCGCCCGGTCTCCTGCTGGTAGCCCTCCAGCGACTTCGGCATCGCCGCGTGGATCACGCACCGCACGTCGCTGCGATCGATCCCCATCCCGAACGCCACCGTCGCCACCACCACGTCGATCTTCTCCTCGGCGAACGCATCCTGGGTCGCCCGCCGCGCGTCCTGCTCCATCCCGGCGTGGTAGTGCGCCGCCCGAAAGCCCTTCCCGCGCAGCGCCGCCGACATCTGCTCGGTGTCCTTCCGGCTGATGCAGTAGATGATCGCCGCCTCGCCGTCGTGGCGCTTCAGAACCTCGGCGACCTGGCGCTCGGGATCGAGGCGCGGCACGATCCGGTACACCAGGTTCGGGCGGTCGAACGTACCGACCAGCACCGCCGGATCGCGCAGGCGAAGCTGGGCGATGATATCGGCGCGCACCCGCTCGGTGGCGGTGGCGGTGTAGGCGTGGACGCTCGCGCCGGGGAAGCGCTCCTTGAGCTGGGCGAGCTGCCGGTACTCCGGGCGGAAATCGTGCCCCCACTGGCTGATGCAATGCGCCTCGTCGACGGCGAAGGCGCGCACGTTGGCCCGTCCGAGGAGTTGCAGGAAGCGCGGCGCGACGAGGCGCTCGGGCGCGGCGAAGATCAGCCGGTACTCGCCGGCGGCGAGCCCGCGCTCGACCGCCCACTGCTCTTCGGGCGACATCCCCCCGTGGAGCGCCGCCGCCGGGTAGCCGCACTCGCGCAGGCCGTCGACCTGATCCTTCATCAGCGCGATCAGCGGCGACACCACCACGTCGGTGCGGCCCTCGATCAGCGCCGGCACCTGGTAGCACAGCGACTTGCCGCCGCCGGTCGGAAGCACCACCAGCGAGTCGCGGCGATCGAGCCCGGCGCGGATCGCCTGCTCCTGGATCGGGCGCAGCCCATCGAACCCCCAGGTCCGCCGCACCACCTCGAGGATCCGCGGCCCGTCGACGTCGCCGAGGACGGACGGGGCACGATCGTCGGACAAATTCGCCTGGGTCTGCATCGGACCCACAGTCTTCGGCAGCGGCGGCGGAAAGTTGCCTGGAGATCGTGTCGTCGTCGGTGGCACGGTTCCGCTAGCGCAGCCGGACCACCGGCGTCGTCCCGGCGATGCCCTTCAGCGACGCCAGCTCGCGCACCGCCGCCAGTCCCGCCGCGCGCACCGCTTCGCCGACACCGCGCGCGCCGAACACCGGTTCGGTGAGGACGATCTCTCCCGCCTCGGCGATCCGCTGCACCCGCGCCGCGACGTTCACCGTCTGGCCGAAGTAGTCGAGCCGATCGTTGAGATCGACCGCGATGCACGGCCCGCTGTGCAGGCCGATCTTGAGCACCAGATCCTCGGGGCGCCCGACCAGGAGCACCTCGCGGTTCATCACCGCCGCCGCCTCGACCGCGGGCGCAGCCTCGGAG
This sequence comes from Myxococcales bacterium, assembly GCA_009692555.1. Taxonomy (GTDB): domain Bacteria; phylum Myxococcota_A; class Polyangia; order Palsa-1104; family SHYY01; genus SHYY01. The sequence goes on along the minus strand of SHYY01000206.1, from coordinate 5,348 downwards.
AAGCTGGCCATGATCGCGTCGCCGATCGTCTTCACCACGCTCCCGCCACGCGACGCGACGATCTCCCTCAGCACCGCGAAGTGGCGCCGCACCAGGTCGTAGGCGCGCAGGTCGCCGATCCGCTCGTACATCTCCGTCGATCCCTTGAGATCGGTGAAGAGAACGGTGAGGTTCTTCAGCTCCAGGCCGCCCTCCGAGGGGATCGACTCGGCGCGGAACAGCTCGCGAAAGGTCTGCGAGGTGATCAGCCGCTTGCCGGTGACAAACGGGCGCAGCTGGCGCGGGGGAGGACACATCCCCGGGAGGCGGGCCTCGGGGGGCGGGATCGGATCGATCGACATCACCCACCCGACCGAGCGCGCGGTGCGGTTGTGGAGCACCACGCTCGCGCCCGGCGCCACCACGGCGTGATCGGGGAGGATCCGCCCGTCGAGGATCGCCAGGTCGAACACGGCGGGCGCGCCCGGGGCGACCACGAAGTGAAGCACCGCGTGCAGCGTCGGGATGATTACCATGTAAGGACCCGGCTCACCCGGCGCAGCGACCACCTGCTGCGCACCCGGCGCGATCCGGCCGACCTCGTGGAGGTGCTCCGCGACCGTCCGGTAGAAGGGATCGTCGGGGGCGAGGCTGCTCGAGAATGTCAGGGCCAACCCATCGCGGCGCAGATCGAGCGCCTCGGGATCGTGGAACCGGATCCGGCGCACCGACGGCGAGATGGTGAAGGCCACCTCCACCCAGTCGTCGATCGAGCCCGGGGTCTCGGCGCGGCACATCTCGCAGCGACGGCGCTCGGCCAGCGAGCGGAGGCCGCCGCCGGTGGTCAGGAAGGCCACGCAGCCCGGGCAGAGCACGCCCCAGGTGAAGTCGCACAGGCCGGCGTGGGTGGCGTGCAGGAACAGATCGAGGGCCTCCCGCTCGCCCTGGCCGCGCGCCGCGGCGTAGCGGAGCGGGCTGATGCGGAACAGCTCCTCGTCGGGGGCGGCCGAGAGGAACGCCGCGAAATCGCTGACGACCTCGGGAGCGAAGCCGCCGGCGGATCGGACCGCGTCGAGGCGGGACGAGAGCGCGCTGGCATCCATGCTCGCAAGGACCTCCGGGGTGGGGCGGGAGCATAGCACGCCGGTTCGCGGCGGCAGGCCCGGGCGGGCCGGCGTAGAATCGCGCCACCCCGGGTGGCGAAACTGGTAAACGCAGGGGACTTAAAATCCCTACGCCGCGAGGCGGTGCGGGTTCGACTCCCGCCCCGGGGACCGTCCCACCAGCGGGTGGCCGCTACGTCCGGGGAGCGAGCCCCGCGTGCTGCTCCAGGCGCGCCACGCGGTCCCGACGGTCGCGCACAGGATCGCCGGCGATCTCGCCGATCCGATCGATCCGCGCATCGAGGCAGGCGAAGCCATCGTGCATCTCGGTGCGAAGGTCGGCGAGGCCCGCGCGCGTCTCTTCTCCCAGCTCCCGGATCTCCGCCTTGAGATCGGTTCGCAGCCCATCCAGGCGGGCGTTCGTCGTGTCGATCTTCGCGTTCAAGGACGAGTTGATCACCTTCAACTCGCTCCACATCCCGCGGAGGATCTCGGTCTGCTCGTTGTCGCCGGACATGCCCGAAGGGTACCACGACCCCCTGACGGCGCTCGCGCCCGTCGCCCAGGATCTACGTGGGCTTCGGGGGGACGGTGTGCGCCGCGAGGTCGATGCCGTCGTCGCGGAGCTGCGCCGGGTCGGCCGGCCGGGCGACCGTCCCCGGCGGGTGCTCGTACCAGCCCCGGGGATCGGCCTTCTCCGGGTCGTCGCGCACCTTCAGGACGGTGAACATCCCGCCCATGTCGACGTACGAGAACGGGCCGGCGCCGCCCCGCATCGGCGCGCTGTTCTTCGGGATCGGCATGCCCATCTCGCCCATCCCGCCCATCCCGGTGGTGCCCATCGTCATGTACTCCGGCATCACGCGCCGCATGCGCCGATCGAGGCGCGTCGCGTCGACGCCCACCAGGTTGGGCACGCCGTGGCCCATCTGCATCATGACGTGGTGGGTCATGTGGCAGTGCATCGCCCAGTCGCCCGCCTCCTCGGGGACCAGCTCGATCACCCGCGTCGATCCGACCGGGACGAGGGTGGTGGTCTCCGGCCGCTGCGCCGACGCCGGAACGTAGCCACCGTCGGTGGCGGTGACCTTGAAGGAGAGTCCGTGGAGGTGGATCGGGTGGTGGTCCATCGGCGACAGGTTGCCGAGGCGGATCCGCACCCGCTCGCCGCGCCCCACCACCAGCGGATCGGTCGCGGGGAAGGACTTGCTGTTGAAGGTGAGCACGTTGAAGTCACCCATCTCGTTCGGATCGGGCCGGCGCGCCCCGACGTCGAGGCGCCACTCGTGGGTCATCAGCGCGAAGTCGCGATCGACGCGCGGGCCGCGCGGGCGCTTCGGATGGACGATGAACATCCCGGCCATCCCGAGCGCGATCTGCGTCATCTCGTCGTGGTGCGGGTGGTACATGAAGGTGCCCGGGTATTTTGCGGTGAACTCGTAGCGGAAGGTCTCGCCGCGGGCGATCGGCTTCTGGGTGAGCCCCGAGACGCCGTCCATGCCGTTCGGGAGGACCAGGCCGTGCCAGTGGACGGTGGTGGGCTCGGGGAGGCGGTTGGTCACGTAGAAGCGCAGGCGGTCGCCCTCGACGGCCTCGATCGTCGGGCCGGGGGTCGCGCCGTTGTAGCCCCAGCAGAGGGCCCGGAGGCCGGGCACGAACTCGTGGTCGACCGGGCCGGCGACGAGGTGGCCGACCTTCACCCCGCGGACCAGCCGCAGGGGGAGCGTGGAGCCGTTCGGGGTCACCACGGCGATCTGGCCGCCCGGCGCGACCACCTTCCGGGGCCGCGCCGGCAGCGACGGGGGCGGCGCGTCCGGGGGCGGGTCGTGGTGCATGCCGTGATGCGCGGAGTGATCCTGCGCCGCGGCGAGGCGCGAGCCCGCGACCAGGGCCGCACCGGTGGCGATCGAGGCCCGCTGGATGAACGATCGGCGATCCATTTCAGTGACCTCCCGTGCTGGCGGCGCCGGCGGCGAGACCCGCCGGGCTGGCGGATGCGACCCCTCCGACGCGGCGACCGGCGAGCAGCGCCTGCTGGGCCGCGACGGCGGTCCAGTACTCCCGCAGGGTCTCGATGTGGTCCTGCTCCGCGTCGAGCTGCTCGCGCCGCGCCTGCAGGAGCTGGAACACCCCGACCTGCATCGCGTTGTACTGGAGCAGCGTCTGGTCGGTCACCCTTCCTTGCGCCGGCAGGATCGCGTCCTCGAACTGACGGGCCCGGGCGTGCGCCGAGGCGAGGCGGTTCCGGGCCTCGCGCGCCGCCGACCGGACATCGATCGCCATCCCGACGTAGCGCTCGACCATCGCATCGAGCTCCGCCTTCTGCGCGCTGACGGTGCCCTGCCGCCGGTCGAACAGCGGCAGGGTCAGGCTGACCCCGCCCCCGACGCGCCATCCCCCGCTGACGGCCTCGCTGGCGCGCGGCTCGGGGTCGCCGAGCAGGGTGTGCACGTCCACCGCGATATCGGGCAGGAACCCCTCGGTGCGGGTGAGCCCGATCCGGCGCGCGAGGGCGTCGAGGCGGCCGCGCGCCTCCCCCAGCTCGAGGCTCGCCTCGAGGGCGAGGCGCTCCACGCCCTCCCGCGGCGGGAGCGTGGCGGGCGCGAGCGCCAGCGGTCCGGCGGCTTGCCACGCGGTGTGCGGGCCGTGCAGTCCGAGCAGCCGCTGCAGGCGCTCCCGCCGATCCGCCACCTCCAGCTCGAGCTGCGCGACCGCGATCCGCGCCCGCTCGTAGGCCGCCTCCTCGGTACGCGCGTCCAGCTCCGGGATGTTCCCCGCATCGAACAGCGCGCGTGCCGCGTCCCGCGCCGCTGCCGCCGCATCGATCGAGCGCTGCCCGATCGCCAGCCGCTGCTCGGCGGCCTGGAGGGCGTAGAACGCTGCGCGCACGGTGAACCCCGCCTCCACCACCGCCCCGGCGATCCGGTAGCGCTCGGCCTCGAGATCCGCCGCCGCCGCGCGTGCCCGCAAGGGCGCGAGGATCGCCCTGGTCAGGTCGTACTCCACCCGCAGCTCGAGCGCCGTGTTCCGCTCGGGGAGCACCTCGCCCTCGACCACCGGGTTCGGGAGCAGCCCGGCCTGGACCAGCCGCCCGCGGGCGACCCCGAGCTCGCGCAGGGTCGCCCGCAGCTCCCGGTTGTTTGCCAGGGCGATCCGCACCGCCGCCTCCGCGTCGAGCGGCGCGGCGAGGAGCCCGCGCACCTCCTCGGAGACGCTCGCGTCGACCGGCGCCTCCTCGAAGGACCCGAGCGCCGGGACGCGGGAGAGGTCGCGCACGCGCGCCACGTCGCTCCCCAGGGAGGGCGCGTAGCAGCCGCCGGCGAGGGCCAGCGCCACCAGGACGAACGCTCGCATCTCAGTGGCCATGGTGGTGTCCTCCGTGCTCCGTCGCGGTCCCGGCATCGGGCGTCGCGGCGGGTGCATCGGGCCCCCGCTCCAGGCCTCGCGATGCGCCCACCGGCTCACCGGGGAGCGGCGGGTCGGACCCGAGCGACGCGGTGACGTTGGCCCGCGCCGCCTCCGGAGCCTCCGGCGAGGCCGCCGACGAGGCGGGAAACCGCTCCGGGAACGACGCGCAGGCGGCCACCATCCCGCCGACCAGGACAGGCACGACGAGCGCGGCGAACCACCGCTGTTTTTCGGACAATCTCATGAAAACCTCCGGGGCGCGGAAACTGGCGGGGATCGAGACTGTCCGCATATCATGACAGTCTCACACGAAGGGGTGATCTCCATGGCGCGGAAGAGCGGCAGTCGGGTCGAGATGCAGGAGACGGTCGATGAGCGGCTGATCGAACGGGCGATCGCCGAGCTGCGCGAGATCGTCGTCGGCGGGCAGATCGGGTTGATGGTCCACGTCGGGGAGTACCTGGTGCAGCACTTCTTCGGCGACGTCGCGGCGGCGCGCGAGCGGCGCGCCAACAAGCCCGCCTCGCTGCGCCGCCTCGCCGAGCGGGCGGAGGAGTTCGGGATGCACCCGAGCGGTCTGATGCAGTCGGTGGCGGTGGCGGTGCAGGTGCGGCAGTTCGGGAAGCGGATCGCCAACGCGCTCGGGACGTCCCACCACATCGCGCTGCTGCCGGTGCGCGATCCGGAGGAGAAGCTCCTGCTCGCCGAGGCCGCGGGCGCCGAAAAGTGGACCGTCGAGGAGCTGCGGCGGCGCATCCGGAGGGTGCAGCAGCCGAGCCCGGGCGGTCGCCCCCCGGTGCCGCGGGTGCGCCTCCTGATCACCCGGGCCGCCCGCCTGCTGCTCGACGGGGAGGAGGC
>SHYY01000205.1 GCA_009692555.1 Myxococcales bacterium | reverse complement strand
CGCTTCTGCCGCAATTCCTTCTCACGCGCCACGTTCGGCGCGCACTGGAGGACGAAATGCAGCGTCACAAGCAAGGCAATTCAGCGACGGTAGTTCGTAGCGGCACGAGGTGGAGCGCGGACGACGCGCAGGGGATCCTCGACGAGTGGGCGATGAGCGGCGAGACGCTCCACGCCTTCGCGCAGGGGCGCGGGCTGGTGCCGCAGCGGCTTTGGTGGTGGCAGAAGCGCCTGACGAGCAAGCGGCGTCGGCCGGTCGCGGACCGCGCGGCCATCGCGACCGCGCCGGCATTTCTGCCGGTGACGGTGCTGCCGGCCGCCCCCGATCCGATCCTGGCGACGGTGGAGATCGCCGACGGGCTGCGCGTCGAGCTGCGCGTGCTCGACAACGCCTCAGCGACGTGGGTCGCGTCGCTGGCGAAGGCGCTCGGAGCCGCGGCGTGATCCTGCTGCCGCGTTCGGTGAAGGTGTACGTGGCGACGTCGCCGGCGAATCTGCGCAAGTCGTTCGAGGGGCTGTCGAACGAAGTGCGCGCCGTGCTCGCGCTCGACCCGCTGTCGGGCCACGTCTTCCTGTTCCTCAATCGTCGACGGACGCAGGTGAAGATGCTCCTGTTCACGCGTGGCGGCTTCACCATCGTCCACAAGCGCCTGGAGCGAGGTCGCTTCACCTTCCCCGCGCAGGTCGTGCCCGAGGCGACGCGCGTCGAGATCGAGGCGCACGAGTTGTCGGCGCTGCTCGAAGGGCTCACGCCCTCGACGGCGAAGGCGGCGCAGCGATGGACTCCGCTCTTCGCCGCCGCTCGTTGATCGCCTCGCTTCTCCTCCTCTTCCCGTCGCTGCAAAAATAATTCGCACATTCGATCAGCACCCCATTGACGGTCGATCGATCGTGATCAATCTGCGCGGGTGGCCGCAGCGTCGACGGAGAATGCCGAGTCCAAGGAGCTGCGCGGCACCGTGCTCGCGGTCTTCGCTGAGCTGCTCAAGGGCGGTCGGGGCGATGAGATGATCGCGCTCGTCACCAAGCTGGTGTCGCGCAATCACGAGCTGGAGTTGCTGCTCGCCAAGCTTCGCGACAGCAAGAACCGCGGTGAGCGAGTCTCGGAGGCGCAGCTCGCCCTGGCGCTCGACGCGCTGCACAAGTCGTCCGACGCGGCGCTCGCCGACGCGAACAGCGCCCTCGAAAAGACCGCCGAGGAAAACAGCGGACGGCCCGAGCCTTACTCAAGATCAAGTTGCGGACGCGGTCGGCACTAAGAAAAGCAATATTAGCCGCCTGGAAAGCGGACGCTACGGCGGGCTGACCATTGAGCGATTCATCGCTCTACTCGATGCGTTTCAGGCACTCGGTCGGCGGTCCCGCAGCGCGTGAGCACGGAGCGTAGAATCCCGGCGCCGGACCGGAGCAAGAACGGACCAAATCCGAGCTGTTCGAGCGCTGGCGGCCGCTGATGCTGGTTTTCGCTTGACACGTATGGACTACGGCCCATACCGTCACACGCATGGCGACGGTGATCGCGGGCAGCTTCGAATGGGCTGAAGACAAGGAGCGGGCCAAAATCGCAGTGCATGGAGTTGCCTTCGCCGAGGCAGCGACTGTCTTCGCAGGCCCAATGGCGGTCTATCTTGATGACGGTTCAGCAATGGAGAAGCTGGCCGTGATCGGGACCTCGTTGCGGGAGCGACTCCTCTTTGTCGTCCATGTTGCGCGGGAGACGCGGGATCGAATCATCAGCGCCCGAAGGGCTGAGACAGGCGAACGGGAAGTGTACGGAAGCGGAGGCAAGTGAACCATGAGCACATTGCAGAACCGAAAGAAGGGCCTCAACGGTGAGCCCGTCCGCGTGCTGGGGCGTGGTCTTCGCGCTCATCAGGGCGTCCATTTGCCCATCCGCCTGATTCGCGAGGCCACGGGGAAGACCCAGGTCGGTGTGGCTGCCGCAGCAGGCATCGATCAGGCGGACATCTCGCGACTTGAGCGTCGTCCTGATTTTGGCGAATGCCAGGTCGCCACTCACTGACGGTACATCGAGGCGCTTGGAGGAAGTCTCGATCTGGTTGCCGTGTTCGGAAGCAAGAAGATCGTAATCAGCGCGCCCTGATCCTGACCCTGGGGAAACCGTCGATCGGTGTATTGAAGAGAGATCCCCCCGGCACGCACGATTCGGAGGTATCATGAGTGAGCGCGAGTCGGCTGCCCAGCAACGCGTTGCGGCAGACCCGCCCTCGAGGTGCGCGAGTGAACGCCGAGGTGCGGCGGGGGGGCCGCAGAACGCGAAGCCGTTCGGCGGACGGAGAGAGCCGAGGGGCGTACGGGCCCGACAGGATGAGACGTCCCAAGCGCAGAGCGAGCGTCTGTCCAGTCGCAGAGGGTGGGGGACTACCTCCCAGGGAGCCCCCTGAGGGGGCGGCAGGCCGAATGGAATGAAGCGGCCCCATCGACCGACCTGCCCCAAAGCCGCCCCCGCCTTGCAAGCGGGAGCTGGGCGCGCAGCCCTGCTCGCCCTCCCCGGCGTCGGGCCCACGACCGCCGAGCGGCTGGTGGCCGCAGGGATGCTGGTTCCGACCGACCTCCTCTACCTCATCCCCCGTCGCTGGGACGACCTCAGGACGTTGACTCCCGTCGGTGCGCTCGTCCCCGGGGTGGCGCAGCTGACGCGGGCGACCGTCACCGGGACGCGGGTGATGTTCGGTCGGCGGCGCTTCCTCGCCGTGTCGCTCGTCGGTGACGACGGGGCGAAGCTCAGCGCGCTGTGGTTCTTCGTTCGCGCCGGGCTGAAGGAGCGCTTCGCCAAGGGGGCGCGCTTCCTCCTCGCCGGCACGCCGCGGCCCTACCACGACGGACTGCAGATTTCACATCCCGAGACGGTGCCGCTCGATCCCGACAGCGAAGGGGACGCTTTCGAGGGCGCGGTGCGCGCGCGCTACCCCGAGGTGGCGGGCGTCCCGGGGCGCCTCATCGAGCGCCTCTGCCGGCACATCGCGGCGACCTCCGCAGCGACGGTGGACGACGGCGTGCCCGAGGCCATCCGGGTGCGCCGCGGTCTGCCTTCGCAAGGCGAGGCGCTGTCCGCGCTGCACCTCGCAGGCGCGGACGATCCTCCACCGGAGGCGATCGACGCGCTCAACCGCGGCGCCACCGCGGCTCACCGCCGGCTCGCCTTCGACGAGCTGTTCTTCTTCCAGCTTGGCCTCGCCAGGAGGCGCGCCGCGCTGCGCTGCGAGGACGCGCGGGCGTGTCCCCCCTGTCCCGAGGTTTTCGCGCGCCTGCTGGCCGCCCTGCCCTACCCGCCGACCGGGGCGCAACGCCGGGCGATCGACGCGATCTCCCGCGATCTCGCGCGGCCGCACCCGATGCAGCGGCTGCTCCAGGGCGACGTCGGCGCGGGCAAGACGCTGGTGATGTTCGCCGCCGCTGCGCAGGCGCTCACCGCGGGGCGGCAGGTGGCGATCATGGCGCCCACCGAGCTGCTCGCCGAGCAGCACCTTCGCACCCTCACCCCCTGGGCACTCGCGATCGGCCTCGCCCCGTCGCTGCTTACCGCCGCCACCCCGCGAACCGAGCGGACCGCCCTCTGCGCCGCCCTCGCCTCCGGACAGCGCGCGCTGGTGATCGGCACGCACGCCCTGCTGGTCGAGGACGTGGCGTTCGCCGACCTCGCGCTGGTGGTGATCGACGAGCAGCACCGCTTCGGCGTCGCCCAGCGAGCCGCCCTGCGCGGCAAGTCGGAGCGGCTGCCGCACCTCCAGCCGCACCTCCTGGTGATGACCGCGACGCCCATCCCGCGCACGCTGGCGTTGACCCTCCACGGCGATCTCGATCTCACCGTGCTCGACGAGCTGCCACCCGGTCGCCCCGCCGTGACCACCCGGGTGTGCACGGGCGCCCGCGGGCGGGCCGAGGCGTTCCGGATGCTCGCCGCCGCCCTGCATGGAGGCGCCCAGGGCTTCGTGGTATGTCCGGTGATCGAGGAGGGCGGCGCGATCGACTTCACCGACGGATTCACCGCCGCTGCCGTCGCCACCCATCGCCGCCTGACCTCCGAGCTCCCCGGAATGACCGTCGGGCTGATCCATGGCCGCCTCGCCGCCGCGGAGCGCGACGAGGTGATGGCGCGCTTCCGGTCCGGCGATCTGCGCCTGCTGGTCGCGACCACCGTCGTCGAGGTGGGCGTCGACGTCCCCGCGGCGACGGTGATGCTGATCGAGGGCGCCGACCGCTTCGGGCTCGCCCAGCTCCACCAGCTGCGCGGCCGGATCGGGCGCTCGTCTTTCCCGGACGGCGCCGACGGCCCGGGCCGCGAACCGGCGCTCTGCCTGCTCGTCACCGACGTCACCAAGACCTCCGAGGCCGCGCGCCGCCTCGCGGTGATGGCGCGCACCCGCGACGGGTTCGTGATCGCCGAGGAGGATCTGCGCCTGCGCGGCCCGGGCGACCTGCTGGGCGCGCGCCAGGCCGGGCTGCCGCTCCTCCGCTTCGCGGATCTCGCCCGCGACCTCCCACTCCTCGCCGACGCGCGCGCCGACGCCTTCGAACTGCTCGACGAGGATCCCGATCTCGCACACCACCCGGCCACCCGCGCGCTGCTCGCTCAGCGCTGGAGCGATCGAGGTGTCACCATCGAGGAATCGGCCTGACCGTTGCCGTTCCCGTTGCCGTCAACCCTCACCCCGACCCTCTCCCGCAAGCGACGCAAGCGGGAGAGGGAGGCGATCCTTCCCGTCCTCAGGGCTTCGCGCCGCCCGCGATCCAGTCGCTGATCAGCCGCGTCTGGAGCTTCGGGAGGCCGGACTCCGCTCCGAGCGGCATCCGCGAGCCGATGATATCGGGGGTGCCGACCAGCTTGCGCAGGAGGTAGCTCGCCGCCGGATCGCCCGGCTTCACCCGCGCGAGCGAAGGCACCCGCGACGAGGGTTGACCAAGAGCGGCCGCCGCCGACGCCAGGGTGAGATCGAGTCCGCCCGCCATCTCCTTGTCGTCGTGGCAGCCCAGGAGCGCGCACGAGTCCTTCAGCACCACCGGGAACACGTCCGCCTTGAGCCCGTAGCTCGGGGGCGGCATCGGCCCGCCGCCCGGGGAGGTGCCGGTGGTGAAGCGGATCGACGTCGGGTTCAGCCGCTCCGGCTTCTGCGCCAGCGAGGCGACCGCGGCGCTCACACCGACGGTGTACTCGGTGCTCGCCGCCAGCGCGATGCCCGGTGTGATCACCACCGCCTGGTCGATCAGGTCCACCGCCGCCTGGAAGTCGACGGCCCCCTGTGCCGAGCGCAGCGTCACCCCGGCAGCGACGGTGGCGGGGTCGGGGTAGTCGGTCAGCTTGATCCGGATCGCGGCGCCGAGCGGGACATCGACCGCGCGATCGGCCGGGATCGAGGATTCGACCGCGAACAGCCCGCCACCGATGCTCTCGTACATCGGCGCGCCGCTGTTGAGAAAGCTACAGCCGATCGTGAACCCGGAGAGAGACGCGAGGAGTACCGAGGCGGCCGAGGCGCGGGCCGGGAGGGGCATGGGCGGAGCGGCCGATCAAGACTCGGTGTACAGCCGCATCTGCTCGCGCACGACCTCTTCGTTGATCCCGCTGCGCAGGTAGTCGTGCAGGCAGTCGGCCAGGGTGATCATCATGTCGCTCACCCCACGGTCCTCGACCAGCTTCGAGAGCAGCGCGCGCGCGTCGCGGCTGTCGTCGTCCTTCAGGAAGTTGCGCACCGCTTCGAGATTGAGATCGCCCTGAAAATCCAGGATGAGGTTGTCGATCAGGTGGCTGATGAGCGCGTTCACTTGGACAACCTCCGCAGACGATCGTTGACGGACTGTAAAAGCAGCCCTTCATATAATATTTCGCGCCCGCTCGCAACCGTTGTTCCCGCTGTTTGGGCGCGCTAGATTGCTCCTAGCCGATGGTGCCGATCCCGCTCGATCTCCTGCTCAGCCTCGTGATCGGCCTTGCCTTCGCCGCCTGCGCCCGTCGCCAGCTCGAGGAGGGGCGCCTCTTGTGGAGCTACGAGCTCGCGGCGGTGCTGTCGTTCGCCGTGGTCATCCGCTGGCCGGTGGCGCTCTATTTCCACCTCGTCCACACCGCCTGGAGCTGGCTTTTCCTGGTCGACCCGGCGCGGCGGCCGTTCGGCTCGGGCGCGGTGGTGCTGGGGGCGCACCTGGCCTGCCTGCTCGGCGGATGGGGCGCCGGCTGGGCCCTCACCAGGCGCGCTCCCGCGCGGGCGCTCCTCGCCGCCACCCTCGGGGCCGGCGCGCTGGCGCTGCTGCTGCTCCTGCTCCTGCACGATCGGGTACTGACCGCGGCCACCTACGCCGCCTGGCGCGATGGCGAGCGCCCACCGCTCGAAGGACGGCTGGCGTGGGCGGTGCTCGCGGCCATCACGGGGACTCTCGCCGCCGTCGCCACCGTCGGTGGAACGCTGTGGTCGCAGGGCCGCCGTCCGCTGGTTCCGCAGCGCCTGCGCGACGAGGCGCCACCCCCCACCGAGGCCGCGCCCGCTCAAGAGGTTTAGATCAAAGGTGGACCGAGCGCGCGTGCCGAGTCGCGAGCAGCGCAAGGCCGGAGGAGGGAGGGGGCTTGCCCCCAGGATCGATTTGAGGGGGGAGGCTCTCCGCCTGTGACCGACGAGCCTCCCCTCAAGTCAACAGAAGGGGGGAAGCCCCCCGCCGCGATGCGAAGTGAATCGGCGCGCCCGCGACGGGAGCCTTTGGTCTACATCTCTTCAGTCCCCGCGCCCGGGGGACGCTGGCACCGCACAATCTTGACGCCGCTTTGCCGTCGGTGTTACGGTCCGGCCATCTTGCGCCCCGCGCTGCTCGCCTGCCTGACCGGCACGCTGCTCGTTTCGGGCTGCGGCCCGATCCAGTTCGTCACCGCCGTGCCCTTCGAGGCCGTCGGTGCGATCGGCGAGGCGAAGCACCTCGACGCCGAGAAGTACGCGCCCTACGAGATGACGGCGGCCGGCGAGTACGTCCACAAGTCCCGCGAGCTGGCGGGCCACGCGCGCTACCAGACGTCGGTGGAATTCGCCAGGAAGGCGACCAAGCACGCCCGCGACGCCAAGAAGATCGCCATGGAAAAGGGCGAGGGGCCGGCCGATCGAGGCGGCGAGCGAAGCGACGGCGACAAGAGCAGGCCGCCTGCGGCAGGGCCGAAAAAATGAGGTTGCGTCCCGGGTGGACGGCGGTGGTGCTGCTCGCGTTCGCGACCGCCGGGTGCGGCATCGAGCTCCGCGAGCGGGCGCGCGGGGTGCGGGCGGTGATCGCCGATGCGCGGGCGAACGGCGCCTACATCTGCGCGCCGAAAGAGCTGGCGATGGCCGAGTCGCACTCCGACTTCCTCGACGAGGAGCTGAGCTACGGCGACTACCTCGCGGCCAAGCACGAGCTCGAGGTGGCCGACGAGAACGCACGCCGCGCCCTCGAGCTCTCGCCGCGCGATCGCTGCGGTCCGGCGCGGAAGGTGGCGATCATCGAGGTGCTCGACCGCGACAAGGACGGCGTCCCCGACCCGTCCGACGAGTGCCCCGACAACCCCGGACCGGTGGAGCTGCGCGGCTGCCCCGATCTCGACAAGGACGGCACGCTCGACCGCGACGACAAGTGCAAGAAGGTGCCGGGACCGAAGGAGAACCGCGGCTGCCCGTGGCCCGACACCGACGGGGATGGCCTCCTCGACAAGGAGGACTCGTGCCCGAAGATCCCGGGCCCGAAGGAGAACCAGGGCTGCCCCGACGGCGACCGCGACGGCGACAAGGTGGTGGACCGCCTCGACAAGTGCCCCGACGTCCCGGGCGAGGCCGACAACGACGGCTGCCCGCGCTACAAGAACATCCTGGTCCGCGACGACAAGATCGAGCTGAAGCAGAAGGTCCACTTCGCGACCAACCGCTTCAAGATCATGCCGGACTCGTTCGCGATGCTGAACGAGATCGCCGACGTGCTCGCGCGCCGCGAGACGATGTACGTGCGGATCGAGGGCCACACCGACGGGCGGGCCGGCCTGAAGTTCAACATGAAGCTGTCGCAGAACCGGGCCAACGCGGTGAAGCAGTACCTGGTCGCGAAGAAGGCCCCGTTCCCGCGCCTCGAGGCGGTCGGCTTCGGCCCGACCCGTCCGATCGACGACAACCGCACCGCGGTCGGGCGCGAGAACAACCGCCGCGTCGAGTTCCTGATCACCCGCCAGTAGGAGGAGCCCACCAACGGCCGCGCTCGCTAGATCGGAGCCGGCTCCTCGAGGATCAGCACGCCTTCGCCGGTGCACTCGATGTACGGCGTCGGCTCCCCGTCCGAGCCCTTGAGCTGCCGCGGGATGACCCGCCCGATCCACCCGAGCAGCGCCTCCTCCCCGACGAACAGCGTCTCCCCCGGCTCGATCTTGGCGCAGAAGGTCACCCGCGCGGTCCGCATCACGCAGCGCCCGGTGCCGCGCAGCTGGATCACCGCCGACGAGCCGGGCGCGCCGCCCGGGATGCGACCGCTCTCCCAGTGCAGCGTCTCCTCGAACGAGAACAGCGCCGCCTCGCGGAGGTAGAGGACATCCTCGCTCAGCGCCAGCGCGGTGAAGCGCGCCCCGCGCGGCGCGACGACGATCAGCCCCTTGCCGGTGGTGAGGAACATCGACTCGATCCCGACCCCGAACGATTCGTCGGTGGCCCGTCCGCGCGCGCGCCGCGTCATCGGCTCGAAGGCGAGCTGCCCCGTCGATGCGATCGCGCCGAAGGTGCGCGTCGGCAGCCGCCCATCCACCCGCAGCACCAGCATCCCGCCCTCGGCGATCGCGAACGGCTCGCCCGCCTTCCCCGGCCGGAGCAGGCGCGCGGTGGCAAACTCCGCGATCGGCAGCGGGGAGTCGAGGCGCAGCGGCAGGGCCCGCTCGTGGGCGTGGGTCTGGTGCGGCTCGGCCACGGGCGGCGGCGCCGGCTCGCCGGGCGCGCGCACCTGCCAACCGTCCTCCCCGGGATCGCCGGGTGCGTGGGTGCCCTCGTCGGCCTCGGCCGGCGCGAAGGGCTGCGCCTCGTCGGTGACGGCCCGCAGCCCCTTGTCCGCCGCGCGCCGAACCTCCGACACCGCGCGCTCGGCGGCGTCGGGCTCGACCGCCATTCGCTCGTCGACCTGCCGCACCAGCTCGTCCTGCCCCGCCTTGACGAACGCCTCGCGAGCGCGCACGAAGTCGCCCGAGCGCATCAGCGCCAGGCCGAAGTAGCCGTGCGCCCGCAGGTTGGTCGGCTCCTTCTCCACCACCCGCTCGAGATCCGCCGCCGCCTCGTCGTGGCGCCCCATCCGCAGCTCCACCAGCCCGAGGTTGAGTCGCAGCGACGTGTCGTCGGGTTCGGCCCCCACCAGCTCGCGGTAGAGCTGCAGCGCCTCTTCGTGCCGTCCGGCGCGGAAGCGCACCAGTCCGAGCAGGTTGCGCGCGCGCACGTCGTCGGAGCGCAGATCGAGCGCCAGCGCCACCTCGGAGTCGGCCTCCTGGAGCTGGTTGTTGCGCAGGAGCTCGCCCGCCCGGTGCAGGTGAGCCACCAGCAGACGCTCCTGCTCATGAAGGGGAATGGAAGACTTCTGTTCCAATGCAATCCGCGACGTTAGACGGACCGCGCGGATCGGTCAAGCTGCGAACGGGTCGAGCGAGGGTCGGGCGCGCTATCCCGGCAGCGCCGCGGGGCGCGCCAGCCCGCGCTGCTTGTAGCGCTCGTAGTGCTTGATCACGCTTCGCACGTAATCCTGCGTCGTCTGGTAGGGCGGGATGCCGCCGTACTTCGTCACCGCCCCCACGCCAGCGTGGTAGCTCGCGATGGTGCGCACCAGGTCGCCCTTGAAGCGGTTCGCGTTCACCCGCAGGAGCCGTGTCCCGGCGAGGATGTTCTGCCGCGGGTCGAAGACGTGGTCGATCTTCTGGTCGACCTCCTCGTACGGCATGATCTGCATCAGCCCCTTCGCCCCGGCGCACGAGACCACCCGCGGGTCGTAGTCCGACTCCGATTTGATCACCGCACGGATCAGCGCGTCGGGGATCGCGTAGAGCTGCGACGCCTCGGCGATGAACGCGTCGTAGCGCGAGAAGCGCAGCGGCGAGGTGTCCTTCGCCGACACCACGTCCGAGCGCGAGACGCGGCACCCGGCGTACGAGCTCGTCGAGCTCCCCGAGACCGACATCGCCTTTCCCGGACCGGTCTTGTAGAGCACCCGCCAGTGCGAGCTCTTTCCCGACGCCGGGGCGACGTTGGTGAAGTGGACGACGCCGTCCTTGTCTTCGTAGGTGTAGATGTCGGCCGCCGCGCTCCCGGCGAGGGCGCACAGGACCAGCGAGGTGCCGAGCGCATGCACGCCAGGGAGCGTAGCGTCGGGCCACTTGCTTTGCAAAAAACGCATTTTTCAAGGCCGGACGCCTGGTTTGCCAAAACCTCCTCGAAGGCGTAGGTAGCGGGGAT
>SHYY01000204.1 GCA_009692555.1 Myxococcales bacterium | reverse complement strand
GGCGGGCTTCTTCGCGGCGGGCTTCTTCGCGGCGGGCTTCTTCGCGATCGGCTTCTTCGCGACCGGCTTCTTCGCGACCGGCTTCTTCGCGGCCGGCTTCTTCGCGGCCGGCTTCTTCGCGGCCGGCTTCTTCGCGACCGGCTTCTTCGCGACCGGCCTCTTCGCGACCGGCCTCTTCGCGACCGGCCTCTTCGCGACCGGCCTCTTCGCCTTGGGACGAGGGCGCTTCACCGCCGCCGGAGCCGCCTCCTGGAGCACTACCGCCGGGTCCGGCTCGTCGGTGAGCTCCTCCTCCCCGCCGGTCTCGGGCGCGAAATAGCGCGCCATCGGCTCGAAGTAGTGCTCGACCCACCCCTTCGCGTAGTCCTCTCCCTGCCCCTCCGGAATCTCCGAGTGGATCAGCACCACTTCCGTTCCGCCCTCGACGGGGATGAGCAGCACCTCGAGGCGCGACTCGGCGTGCCCCTCGGGGAACTGGCTGCTCTTCCAGCTCTGCACGATCCGCCGCCCGGGCTCGAGCTCCAGGTTGGTGCCTTCGATGTAGCCATCGTGCGCGGTGTAGCGCCCGCCCACCGACGGCTCGACGGTCGCCAGAGCCTCCGTGAACGCGCTGTGCTCCTCGCCGCTCAGCCACGCCGCGTAGATGCGCTCGGGGCTCGCGGGGATGACTGCTGACACCCGGATCGCTTCACGCATGGGTCTTCTCCTTGAGGGCGCCGCCTGAGAGTGGCCGGGCGCCCGCATCTTAGCTGTTTTGGGAAAGTGGAAAACCAGAATCTCCGATGCCGGAGGCGTACAGTCGCACCGCGAGCGGAGGACCCCAATGAACTGGCTCGGCCGCTTCTGGCGCCAACCCAACCGGCGCTACCGGAACTTCCAGATCGTCTTCACCCTGCTCACGCTGAACTTCATCGTCCCGTCGCTCTCCTACGCGATCGCGCCCGAGATCGCCCAGCAGAGCTTCCTCGACATGGGCCGCCTGTTCCACGCCGCGCCCTACCCGAAGAGCGAGGACAGCTACACGTGGCGCTTCCTCGCCGTGTCGAACGTCTTCACCCTCGGGACGATGTGCTTCATGCTCCATCTGAACCTGCGCCGCTTCTACCCGATCCTGCCGGCGCTGTTCGTGCTGAAGGCGGTGACCGCGCTGCAGTTCCTGGTGCACTTCGTGTTCGTGCTGCCGTACCCCGCCTTCCTCCTCATCGGGATCTTCGACGGGCTCACCTGTGCGCTCTTCCTCTTCTTCGCGGGCAGCGCGCGCCGGTCGCTCGCCAGCGACGGAAACGACGGATCCCTCGTCCCCGCGCCGCGCCTCCGCGAGAGCGCGCGGTGAAGCTCTCCGCCTGGGAGGCGCGCGCGCTCGATCGCCTCGCCGCGGCCCTGCTCCCGTCGCCGCGCCCGGGAGTGCCCGGCGCCGGCGCGATCGATCTCCGCCCCTTCTGGCGCGAGCTGCGCCATCTGCCGAGAGCGGCCCGCCTGGGTGTGCGCGCCGCGATCTGGCTCCTCACCTTCGGGCCGCTGCTCCTGATCGGGCGCTTCACCACCTTCGGACGGCTCGATCCGGCGGCACAGGAGCGGCTGCTCGCGCGCGTCGCCACCCACCGGATCTACCTCGTTCGTCAGCTCCTCCAGCTCCTCAAGACGGTGGTCTGCTTCGGCTACTTCCGCGACCCGGCGGTGCGGCGATCGTTCGAGCTCGACCGACAGGTCGTTGCGCCCGAACGATGATCCAGGTGGCCTCGCTGCACGACACCCCCGAGGGCGCGCCTGAGCTCTCCGCCGACGTGGAGGTGGTGATCATCGGCTCGGGGGCGGCCGGTGCGGCGGCGGCGCGGCGGCTGGCGCGGGGCGGCGTGCGCGTGCTGATCGTCGAGGAGGGGCCGGCGGTCGCGCCGTCGCAGTTCGTGTCCGATTCCTTTGGCGCGATGGCGCAGCTCTACCGCGACGCAGGGGCGCAGGTGGCCTTCGGTCCGGCCTTTCTCCCGGTGCTCCAGGGGCGCTGCGTGGGCGGGAGCACGGTCTTCAACGGGGCGATCTGCTGGCGCCTCCCGCGCGATGTCTGGCAGGAGTGGGTGGCCGCCGATCCCGCGCTCGAGGGCGGACTGCCGTGGGAGGCGATCGAGCGCGCCCTCGACGAGGTGGAGCGCGATCTGGAGGTCGCACCGACCGATCCGGCGATCGCCGGCCGCAAGAACGAGCTGATGGCCCGCGGAGCTGCCGCGCTCGGCCTCGAGGGGCGCCCCACCCGCCGTAACGTGCGCGGCTGCGAGGGGCTCGGCCGCTGCCTCCAGGGCTGCCCGCGCGGCCACAAGCTCGGCATGGACCGGACCTACCTCCCCGAGGCGCGCACGGCCGGAGCGACGCTGTGGGCGGGCTGCCGCGTCGATGCGATCGCGTGGCGCGGCACGCGGGCCCTCGGGGTGCGCGGGACGACCTTCTCCGGCGGCCGCTTCACGGTGCGCGCGTCGCGGGCGGTGGTGCTGGCGGCGAGCGCGGTGCAGAGCCCGGTCCTGCTGCAACGCAGCAACATCGGTGACGGTCCCGTCGGCGAGGGCTTCCAGGCCCATCCCGGCGTGTCGGTGGCGGGGCGCTTCGACGAGCCGGTGCGGATGTGGGAGGGCGCCACCCAGGGCTACGAGGTGATCGGCCTGCGGCGCGAGGGGCTGAAGTTCGAGGCGCTCGGCTTCGGCGCGGAGATCCTGGCGATGCGCCTCCCGGGAGCCGGCGCCGAGTTCGCGCGCGCCGTCGGGGAGATGGATCGCTGGGCCGACTGGGGCTGCGCGGTGCGGGCGCGCGCGCGCGGCACGGTGCGCCCGTCGGGGCGGAGCGGGGTGAAGATCCGCTACGCGCTCACCGACGAGGATCTTGGGCGCGTGCGGCGCGGGGTGAGGGTGCTCGGCGAGCTGCTCTTCGCCGCCGGAGCGCGCGCCGTGGCATGCGGCGTTCACGGCTTCGCGGAGCAGATCGACTCACCGAAGGCGCTCGCCCGCTTCGAGGAGGAGGGCCCGCGCGATCCACGCGCCTACCCGATGGCGATGACCCACCTTTTTGGCACCTGCCGGATGGGGAGCGATCCCAGGACCAGCGTGGTCCGCCCCGACTTTCGCCACCACCGGATCGAGAACCTCTACGTGGTCGACTCGTCGGTGTTCCCGACCAACATCGGGGTCAATCCGCAGAACTCGATCCTCGCCCTGGCGACAGTGGCGGCGGACGGGATTCTGCGCGCCTGACCCGCGTTTTTTTTGACCCGCGAGGCCGGGACGTGCACGATCGCCCGGCCCATCCTGTCGATTCGTGGAGGCCCCATGCCCGTCGCGCCCGCCTGCTCTCGCTTCGCGCTCCTGGCCCTGCTCACCGTCGCTCTGCCGGCGATGGCGCGGGCCGAGTCACCCGCCACCCAGCGCTCGGTCCGCAACCTGGAGATGGCGCTCGGCAACATCAAGCTGGTCGAGGCGTACCGCAAGGGGCCGATCGACGAAAAGAAGATGCAGGACGCGCGAAACCTGCTGCGCGACCTCGACTACGGCCTCGGGCGCGCCGAGCGCGAGCTGAACTCGATCGCACCCGCCGACCGCGACCTGCCGTCGGTGCAGGCACTCACCAGGCGAGCCGAGGAGCTGAAGGCGTTCCAGGTCGAGCTCAAGCAGGCGATCGAAGGTGCCGCCGCCGCCGCCGGTGCGCTCGACGGCCGCTACCGGGAATTTCGCGAGGAGACGAAGCGCTTCGCCCCGCCGGTGTCGCTCTACCGAGACGCCCACAAGAGCCCCGACGCGTACGCCCGGGTGAGCGCGAAGGGTCTCGCAGCGTCGATGAAGGAGCTCGGCGAGCTGGACGCGCTGTGCAAGGCGAAGTACGCCGACCTGCCGCACAACGAGCGCCTCTCCTTCCAGCTGGCGATCGATCCTGCCACCTGGTGCGGGATCGCGGATCGCAGGAAGGAGCTCGGCGAGCGGTCGGCGAAGCGGCTGGTGGAGGCCGAGGTGGCGAAGTGGGTGGCGGCGATCGAGAAGGATCGTGCGCTCCTGGAGCCAACCGGCGGCCTGATCGACCTGCGCGGCCTGACCAGCCTGGTGGCGTCGGAGCGCGAGGCGGCGCGGGCCGAGCTGGCGCAGTTCTGCAAGGCGATCCTCGACGCGGTGCAGCTGCCGATGGCGGCCGATCTGCTGGCGCCGCTCGACCCGAAGCTGGCGGCGTTGTACGCGGAGATCGATCGCCTCGCGCCCACCTACACGTTTCCATCGGGCCTGTCGCACGACGCGGGGATCGAGGGGGCGGCGAAGAAGCGGCTCGCCGGGTTCACGCCGGGGGCGCAGGTGCTGAAGACCGGAATGCTGCGGCCCGACTGGAGCATCAGCAAGAACGGCCTCGGCATCCCGACCGATCGCTTCCGCTCGGGCGCGATCCTCTTCCGCGCGCCCGGCTCGAAGTGGTGCCGCTCGGGCGAGTTCACCTACCTCGAACCGTACGCCGGCGGGGGCAAGTACCAGCACAGCGACCGGTTCACCTTCACCGTGACCCGCTTCCTGAAGTGCCCGTAGAGGGCCCCGTCAGGCGGGGTTGCAAAACGGGATTCGTCCGGCGCGCATCACCTGCCCGGGCAGCGTCTCGTGCGTGATCTCCTCGGCGAGGCGCGCGCAAGCGATCAGCGCGTCGAGGTCGACTCCCGTCGCCACGCCCATCGCCTCCAGCATCTGGACGAGATCCTCGGTGGCGATGTTGCCGCCCGCATCGGGCGCGTAGGGACAGCCTCCCATTCCGCCGACCGAGGCGTCGATCCCGTCGCAGCCCGCGTCGAGCGCTGCCAGGGCGTTGGCGAGGCCGAGGCCGCGGGAGTCGTGGAAGTGGGCATAGAGCCGCACCGACGGGCCGACCGCGGCGCGGGTGGCAGCGAGCACCCGCCGGACCTGCCTTGGATCGGCGGTTCCGGTGGTGTCGCCGAGCGCCAGAGCAGAGACCCCGAGCGCCACCGCGCGCGCCGCCACCTCCGCGACCCGCGCCGGATCGACCGCCCCCTCGAACGGGCAGCCGAAGGCCATCGACACGCCGGCGCCCACCTCGCATCCGGGCGCCTGCGCGCGCACCAGCGCGATGATCGGTCCGAGGCGGGCGAGCGTCTCCTCGGTGGTGGCGTTCAGGTTCCGGCGCTGGAAGGTCTCCGACGCCGAGAGCGGCAACCCGATCCCGTCGGCGCGGGCGGCGAGCGCGCGCACCGCCCCGTGCTCGTTCGGCACGGTGATCGTGTAGCGCGTCCCGGCGCGGCGGGTGATCCGGCCCATCACGTCCTCGGCGTCGGCGAGCTGCGGCACCCACTTCGGCGACACGCAGGAGGTGGCGTTGATCTCGCGCAGGCCGGCGGCGGCGAGCGCGTCGATCAGCCGCACCTTGTCGTCGCTGGGCACGAAGCGCGCGATGTCCTGCAGTCCGTCGCGCGGGCCGACCTCGCGGATCCGGATCATGGTGCAGGGAGGCTATCACGCCCGGTAAAGAGTGGTATTTTCGCGGCCCACCCAGGGAGGACAGGAATGATGAACCGGACCGTCGATCGCATCGCAGCCACCGGACACACCGCCCTGCTCGCCAGCGCGCTCACCGCCGCGCTCGGGCTCTCGGGGTGCAAGACCAGCGAGACACCCGCGCAGGCGCCGCCGGCCCCCGCCGCCGCCGTCGAGAAGATGGCGCCCGCCGATCCGCTCCTGAACCCGGCGATGGCGAAGGAGATCGCCCCCGCCGAGTACAAGGTGAAGATGTCGACCAGCAAGGGCGACTTCGTGATCGAGGTCCATCGCGACTGGGGCCCGGTCGGCGCGGACCGCTTCTACAACCTCGTGAAGATCGGTTATTTCAGGGAAATCGCCTTTTTCCGTGTAATCAAGGGATTCATGGTCCAGTTCGGGATCCACGGAGACCCGAAGATGAACCAGGCCTGGAAGAGCGCCCACATCCCCGACGATCCGCCGATCAGGCCCGGCAACACCCGCGGCATGGTCTCCTTCGCCACCGCCGGGCCGGGCACGCGCACCACCCAGCTGTTCATCAACTACGGCGACAACTCGAACCTCGACTCGATGGGCTTCGTGCCGATCGGCAAGGTGGCCAGCGGGATGGACGTCGTCGACGCGCTGGAGGGGATCTACGGGGAGGGCACGCCGCGCGGCAACGGCCCGGACCAGGGGAGGCTGCAGGCCGAGGGGAGCACCTACCTCAATGCGTCCTTCCCGAAGATGGACTACCTGAAGTCGGCCGCGCTCGTCCCCTGAGCTACTACTCCGGAAAATCGTCGCGTCGCGCGACGAAAATACAGGACGCGCACAGCGCGGCCCGGCGGGCCGTCCCGCCGTGAGCAGGATCGGGCATCCAGAAGCTGCGCGATCGGAGCAGCGCGGGGAGCTGGCGCAGCGAAAAGTACTCGCCGAACAGCGCGCGGATCGTCTCGGGGGCGCGGCGCCACGACGAGCGGCTCGGCGCGGGAGGTGCGGCGGGCATGGCTGGAATGTAACCCGCTCACAGGCGCCCGTCTCAGGAGTAGTGCTAGGCTCCGCCCGTGGCTGCGGCGCACCCGATGGTCGGACGGCAGATGGGCAACTACGTGATCACGTCGCTGCTCGGCGAGGGCGGTATGGGCGCGGTGTTCGGCGCGCAGCACCGATTCCTCGGGGACCGCGTGGCGATCAAGGTGCTCCACGGCACGTTCGCCCACAACAAGTCGATCACCGAGCGCTTCTTCCAGGAGGCGAAGGCGACCCGCGAGATCGGCCACCCGAACATCGTCGGGATCCGCGACTTCGGGCAGGCCGACGACGGGGGCTCTACATCGTGATGGAGCTCCTCGACGGCGAGAGCCTGGCGGCGCGGATCGCGCGCGGGCGGCTGCCGGAGGCCGAGGCGGCGGCGATCGGCGCGGCGATGGCGGCAGGACTCCAGGCGGCGCATGACCGCGGCGTGATCCACCGCGACCTCAAGCCGGCCAATAGCCAGATCGACGGCGGCCGCGTGAAGGTGCTCGACTTCGGGATCGCCAAGGTCCTCGACGGGGAGGCGCGTACGGAGAGCGGCGTGCTGATGGGGACGCCGCGCTACATGGCGCCCGAGCAGGCGCGCGGGGCCAAGTTCGTCGGGCCCCACAGCGACGTCTATTCCGTCGGTGCGCTGCTGTTCACGATGGTCACCGGACGGCCGCCGTTCCTCGGCAGGGACGTGACCGAGCTGCTCGCGCAGGCGATGTTCGAGCCGCCCCCGAAGCCGAGCACCCTCGGGCCGGTGTCGGCGGAGATGGAGTCGATCATCCTGGCCTGCCTGGAGAAGGATCCCGCGAAGAGGCCGCCCGGGATGAAGGCGCTCGGCGATCGGCTGGCGGCGGCCAAGGCGGCAGCAGCACCGCGCGCCCTGCCGCCTCCCATCGCGCTACACGCGCCCGTCCAGGTCGTCGTCCGCTCGGTCCCCTCCGGCGCCGCGGTGACAGTCGATGGCAAGCCGGCCGGCACCACACCGACGGTGGTCACGCTCGCGCTGCCGCACGAGATCGCCCTCGACCTCCCCGGCTACCGCCCGCTGCACGAGGTGATCACCCGCGGTGGCGAGATCGTCCTCGAGCTCGCCCTCGAGCCGCGCGCCGCCCCGCGCCCAAAACCCAGACGCGCGACCAAACCCGCGCTGGGCCTGGACTGAAAAGCGGCGAGAAGCGGCGAACCTACTTCTCGTCGCGCAGCCCGAAGTCCTTCATCTTGTTCTGCAAGCTCTTGCGCGAGATCTTCAGCTTGCGCGCCGCCTGCGTCACGTTGCCGCTGGTCTCGTCGAGGGCGCGGACGATCAGCTCGCGCTCCACCCGCTCGGTCTCCTGCCGGACGATCTCCCTCAGGGACGTCGCGCGCCCCGGCGCCTGCGCTCCCCGGGAGTCGATCGAGGACGGCGACACGGCCATCTGCAGCTCGGGCGGGAGATCGGCGGCGTGGATCGTCGGGCCGTCGCAGAACAGGATCGTCCGCTCGATCACGTTCTCGAGCTCGCGGATGTTCCCCTGCCAGTGGTGGGAGGTCAGCCGATCCAGCGCGTCCGCTTCCACTGCGGTGATGCTCTTCTTCAGGCGCTCGTTGAACTTCAGCCGGAAGTGCTCGACCAGCGTCGGGATGTCGCCCCGGCGCTCGCGCAGCGGCGGGAGGTGGATCGGCACCACGTTCAGCCGGTAGAAGAGGTCCTCGCGGAAGTTTCCCGACGCCACCTCCTTCTGCAAGTCCCGGTTGGTCGCCGTCACCATCCGCACGTCGACCTTGATCGTCCGGATCCCGCCGACCCGCTCGAACTCCGACTCCTGCAGAACCCGCAAAAGCTTCGCCTGCATCTCCACCGGAATTTCGCCGATTTCATCCAGAAACAGCGTCCCGCGGTCGGCCAGCTCGAAGCGCCCCGGCTTCGATCCCACCGCCCCGGTGAAGGCGCCCTTCTCGTACCCGAACAGCTCCGACTCCATCAGCGTCTTCGGGATCGCGGAGCAGTTGATCTTGATGAACGGCTCGCCGCGCCGCGATGAGTTCTCGTGCAGCGCCCGCGCGATCAGCTCCTTGCCGGTGCCCGACTCGCCCGTGATCAGCACCGTCGAGGGCGTATCCGCCGCCTTCTCGACCACCGAGAGCACCGCGCGCAGCGGCTCCGAGTCGCCGATCAGCCCGAAGCGCCCGAGGGCCTTGCCCGCCGTCCCTGCGAGCTGCCCGGCCAGCTGCGCCCTGGGCCCACGCCGATCGAGCTCGTGGGTGCGCACCGCCTTCTGCACCACCTGCCGGAGCTGCGCGTGATCGTAGGGCTTCGAGATGTAGTCGAAGGCGCCGAGCTTGCACGCTCCCACCGCCGAGTCGACCGAGCCGTGGGCGGTGAGCATGATCACCTGCACATCGGGGTGCTCCGCAAGCACCCGCCGGAGCAGCCCCATCCCGTCGAGGCGGGGCATCTTCAGGTCGGTGATGATCGCCGCCACCCCGCGTCCGATCAGCCCGAGCGCCTGCTCGCCGTCCGCCGCCTCGATCACCTCGTAGCCGTCGCGCACCAGGAGGGCCCCGAGGACCCGGCGCTGGTGCGGCTCGTCCTCGACGACGAGGATCCTCGTGGGATCGGCCATTTGGCGCGGGACGCTATCACAAACGCGCCGTCGCGGGGTAGGTTGCGCGGATGAAGCTCGAGACCCTTGCCGTCAAGGCCGCCGCGCGCCCCGATCCGTCGACCGGAGGCCTCGCGCCGCCGATCCACATGGCGACCACTTTCGAGCGCGACCCCGACGGGGGCTACCCGCGCGGCTTCACCTACGGCCGCACCGGCAACCCGAACCGCGCGCTCCTCGAGGGGCGCCTCGCGGCGCTCGAGGGAGCGGAGGAGGCGCTCGCCTTCGCCTCGGGCAGCGCGGCGGTGCTGGCGGTGCTGCAGGTGCTCGCGCCGGGCGATCACGTGATCATCCCCGAGGACGTCTACCACGGCGTGCGCGTGCTGGCGGGCGAGGTGATGCGCGAGTGGCGACTCGAGACGAGCTTCGTCGACCTCACTGTCCTGGCGAAGCTCGACGCGGCGCTGCGCCCGAACACGCGGGTGGTTTGGGTCGACTCGCCCTCGAACCCGCTCCTCCGGGTGACCGATATCCGCGCGGTGGCTGCGCGCGCCCACGAAAGCGGCGCGCTGGTGTGCGTCGACAACACCTTCGCCACGCCGGTGCTGCAGCGGCCGCTCGCGCTGGGGGCCGATCTGGTGGTCCACTCGACGACCAAGTACATCGGCGGCCACAGCGACGTGATCGGCGGCGCGGTGCTGGTCGGCCGGGGCGGGGCGGCGCTCGCTCCCCGCCTGCGGCGCCTCCAGCACGCCGGGGGTGCTATCCCATCGCCGTTCGACGCCTGGCTGATCACGCGCGGCCTCGCCACCCTGCCCTGTCGCATGCGCGCGCACTGCGCGAACGCCGCCGCCATCGCCACGGCCCTCTCCGGCCACGCCGCGCTGGCCGCGGTGATCTACCCCGGGCTGCCGTCGCACCCCGATCACGCCGTCGCGGTACGGCAGATGGAGGGGTTCGGCGGGATGATCTCGCTCCGGCTCCACGGCGGTCGCGAGGCGGCCTTCCGGGCGCTCGCGCGGCTCAAGCTGATCGCCCGCGCCACGTCGCTCGGCGGGGTGGAATCGACCATCGAGCACCGCCGCTCGATCGAGCCCGCCGGATCGCCCACCCCCGACGATCTGGTGCGCCTCTCGGTCGGCCTCGAGCACCCGGACGACCTGATCGAGGATCTCCTGCAGGCCCTCTACTAAGGGCCCGCGAACGGACGACTCGATCGCCCTCGCGGCCGATCCATCCCGGCAGGCTTCGGGGGGCTTGCCCCTCTTCGGTAGTCTTGGGGGGAAGCTCCTCCGTCGAATACAGAGAGAAAGTGCCCTCCTGTCGAGAGACTAGAGCGGAGTGTTATACGGACCGTCGTAATGC
>SHYY01000020.1 GCA_009692555.1 Myxococcales bacterium | reverse complement strand
ACCGGGCATGACATCTCTGCCCCACCCCTACCTCCAGGTGCTCCGGATGACAAAGCTCACCGACGATACCATCCCGAATCGCCCTCCAGCGACCCCAGAGCCACCCTCCACAGGCACCGACATTCGTGTCCTTCCTCCCGAAAAGAAAACCGCGCGCGCCACAGCGAATCCCACGGGCACACCGCTTGCTGAACGGCCGCTTGACCCCCGTCGCAAGGAGACCGCCCATGACGCTCCCCCGCCTGCTCCTCACCGTCGCTGCCGCCGCGCTCCTCCTCGCCGAGAACCAGGCCTCCGCATGCGGCTGCTTCGCCCCGCCCGATCCCACCCGGCCGATCGTCCAGGCCGGCGAGCGGATCGTCTTCGCCGTCTCGGGCACCGAGATCACCGCCCACATCCAGATCCAGTACGCCGGCAGCGCCGAGGAGTTCGGCTGGCTGCTCCCGCTCCCGTCGCTGCCGACGCTCGAGCTCGGAGTCGACGAGCTGTTCGCCAAGCTGATCGAGAAGACCCAGCCCCAGTTCCAGCTCCGCCAGGTGTTCCCGAACAACTGCTTCAACAACAACCAGGGCGGCTTCGGCTCCGGCGCTGCCTACGACCTCGGCCGCGCGCCCAGCGACCTGGGGATGGCCGGAAGCGGGGGTCCCCCCTCCCCGCTGGTCGTGCAGGACACCATCGGCCCCTACGACTACGCCGTCCTCAAGGCCGACAGCAAGAAGGACATGCTCGACTGGCTGGCCAAGAACCACTACTTCGTCCCCGCCGGCACCACCGACGCCGTCGACCCCTACATCCACCCCGGCGCCTTCTTCCTCGCCCTCAAGCTCCGCTCCGGGCAGTCCTCGGGCTCCATCCAGCCCGTGGTGGTCCGCTACGCCTCCGACCTCCCGATGATCCCGCTCGTCCTCACGTCGGTGGCGGCGCAGGAGAACATGGGCATCCAGGTGTGGGTCCTCGGCCCCGCCCGCGCCATCCCGCGCAACTACTACCACACCGTCCTGAACGACGCCGCGATCGACTGGCTCTCTCCCACCGCCACCTACAAGGATCTCATCACCCGCGCGGTCGCCGACGCCCCCGGCCGCCACTCCTTCGTCACCGAATTTGCCGGCTCCGCCAGCGTGATGCGCAACGTCCTCAACTCGCCCGGCCGCTTCGGCGATCGCGTCGCGCTGCGCACCCTCACCGACGCCTCGCTCTACCTCCGCTTCCTCCGCAACAACGGCTTCCTCCCGTCGAGCACGCTTGTGGCGATCCTCCAGAAGCACCTCCCGATGCCCGCCGCGCTGGCCGCGCAGGGCATCTCCCCGGGGACCTTCTACTGGAACTTCGACATCTTCAAGAACCAGCAGCCCGATCTCTTCCCGAACGGCGCACCCAGGTTCGATCCGATCCTGCTCACCGCCGACCTCGAGGCCCGCGTGATCAAGCCGACGCTCGCCGCCGGAAAGCTCTTCGACCCGCTCCCCTACCTCACCCAGCTCTACACCACGCTCTCGCCGCTCGACATGACCAAGGACCCGGCCTTCAGCTTCAACCCGTCACTGCCCGACGTCAGCAACGTCCGCAAGGCCACCCTCACCTGGCGCTGCCACCCCGATCACTCCGGCTACGCCCCCGAGGCGCTCAACACCGACGGTGGCTTCGCCTGGTACTACCGCGCCGGCAGCAACCCGAACGACCTCCCGAAGCTTCCTGCCAGCCTCCGCACCGAAGTCCTGCGCGAGTCCGGGCCGCCCGAGGTGGTCACCGACAACCGCGCGCAGATCGAGGCCGCGCTCGGCATGACCAGCGAGAGCGGGTGCCGGGTCGCGACCGGCTTCGATCCGGCGCGCGCCATCACACTCCTGGCGCTGCTCCTCGGCCTTTGCGTCCTCGGGCGCCTCGCCGCGCGCCCCTCCCGGGCCCGATCCTGAGGACCGCTTCCTCCCTGGCCTCAACTTGACAGCACCGACCGCCGGTTGTTTGATCTGATCAGTGTTCGCGCGCCGGATCGTGTTGATGGTCGTCGAGAAAGTGGAGAGGAATCATGGAGGACGCTGACGTCCCCCCCTCGCGGGGCACCCGCGCTCCCGGACCCACCGACACCACCCTCCGCGAGAGCGAGCGCCACCACCGTCTGATCGCCGAGATGTCCTCTGACCTGATCGGCGTCGCCAGCCCCGACGGCGTCCTCTGCTACCTCTCGCCGGCCTGCAAGCCCCTTCTCGGCTTCGAGCCCGCGGAGCTGATCGGCCGCTCCGGCTGGGACCTGGTCCATCCGGAGGATCGCGCCGCGCTCGCCGACCGGACGCGCCACCGCGAGAACGACGCCCCCGCGATCACCACGCCGCTGGTGTTCCGCGCCCTCCGCCGCGACGGGACGCACGTATGGGTCGAGGCCAACGCCAAGGAGGTGCCCGGCGCGGACGGCGGGATCGCCGAGATCGGCTTCGCGATCCGCGACATCACCGGACGAAGGGAGGGCGAGCTGGCGCTGCGCCGCTCGGAGGAGCGCCTGCGCCAGCTGATCGAGGGCGTCCACGAGGCGATCGCCGTCCACCGCGACGAGAAGCTCCTCTTCGTGAACCCCGCGCACGCGCTCTTCCTTGGCTACGAACGCCCCGAACAGCTGATCAGCCTGCCGCCCCTCCAGTTCATCCACCCCGAGGACCGCGGCTCGATCGAAGCCTTGTGGCGCGATGTGAAGGCCACCGAGCGCGGGGCGGCCCCGACGCACCTGCCTGAGATCCGCTACCTCCGCCGCGACGGGGAGGTGGCGCTCGCCGAGGTCGCGGTCCAGACGGTGGAGTTCGACGGCTCCCCGGCGATCCTCTGCTCCGCGCGCGACATCACCGAGCGCAAGCGCATCCAGGCGCGCCTGGTCCAGGCCGATCGGATGGTCTCCGTCGGCACCCTCGCCGCGGGCGTGGCGCACGAGATCAACAACCCCCTCGCCTGCGTGATCGCCAACCTCGACTGCGTCGCCGAAGATCTGCCGAAGCTCGCCGATGCCTCGCGCAACTTCTACTCCGGAGCCGACGGCCAGCCGGGCGATGCGCCGCCGATCGGCTTCTCCTCGCGGCTGGCCGACATGGAGGAGACGCTGCGCGACGCGCGCGAGGGCGCCGAGCGGGTGCGCCTGATCGTGCGCGACCTCCGCACCCTCTCCCGCGGCGACGAGGATCGGCGCGGCCCCACCGACGTGCGGCGCGTCCTCGAGTCGTCGATCAACATGGCGTGGAACGAGATCCGCCACCGCGCGCGCCTCTTCAAGGACTACGGCGACGTGCCGCTGGTCGACGCCAACGAGGGCCGCCTCTCCCAGGTGTTCGTCAACCTGCTGATCAACGCCGCCCAGTCGATCGCCGAGGGGCGCGCCGACCGCAACGAGATCCGCATCGCCACGCGCAAGGACCCCCAAGGCCGCGTCCTGGTCGAGATCGGCGACACCGGCACCGGCATCCCGGCGGAGATCCGCGCCCGCATCTTCGACCCCTTCTTCACGACCAAGCCGATCGGTCTCGGCACCGGCCTCGGCCTGTCGATCTGCCACGGCATCGTCAGCGGCTTCGGCGGCGAGATCACCGTCGAGAGCGAGCTCGGCAGGGGCTCGCTCTTCCGGGTCGCCCTCCTCGCCGCGTCGCAGGACGCCCCGGTGTCACACCGCACCCTCCCCACCCCGCTCCCGATCGGCCGGCGCGGGCGCCTGATGGTGGTCGACGACGAGCCGATGATCGGCACCTCGGTCAAGCGCACCCTCGGCGGCGAGCACGAGGTGATCGCCTTCACCAGCGCCCGCGAGGCCCTCGATCACCTCGTCGGCGGCGCCCGCTTCGACCTCATCCTGTGCGACCTGATGATGCCGGTGATGACCGGCATGGATCTCCACGCCGAGCTCGGCCGCGTCGCCCCCGAGCAGGTCGACCGGATGATCTTCGTCACCGGCGGCGCATTCACCCCGCGCGCCCGCGAGTTCCTCGACCGCGTGCCGAACCAACGGATCGAGAAGCCCTTCGACCTCAATCAGCTCCGCGCGATCATCCGCGACCGCCTGCGCCGCTGAGCTAGTGTCCTGTCCGAGAAATTCTTTGCAGGATTTCTCGGACAGGACACTGGCCATGATCCCACGGGGCGTGCCGCCCCGCCCCGTCGGCCCTCCCCCAATCGATCCTGGGGGCAAGCCCCCGTCCGCCTGGGTCCCCACCCCTGCTCTCGGCGGCACTTGCCGCCGGGCCGCGGCAGTGCGCGGCCTTTTTCTACTGCGAACTTCTGTGTCGGGACACTAGCCGCACTTCGACATGTTGCACGCCGTGAGCTGGCTCTTGCACGCGCCGTAGAGGCACAGCTCGCAGTCCTTCCCCACCTTCCCGCACTGCGCATCGCACTGCCCGTCCCCGTTGGTGAACAGGCACTTCAGCACCTCGCTCATCTCGCCAGCGACGGAGGGGCAGGTGTCGATGATGCACTGATTGAACGGCGCGCCCTGCTCCTTCTCCGGGTCGCCGACCTTCTCCACGCAGTCCAGGAAGTCGCTGCACGACTTCGCCCCCGTGCCGAACCACGTCGCCGCCATCGACTGCCGCCCGATCGTGTCGGGGCTGCAGTAGGTGAGCCCCTCGTCGTAGGGGTAGTAGACCCCGATGAACATGCACATCTCGTCCTTGGTGGTGGGCCCCTGCATGATCGTCCGCGCCTCATGGTTGCTGTAGCTGCAGCGGTAGTCGATCGAGCTCCCGGCCTTGATCGTCTTGCCGCCGGGCCAGGTCTTCACCGTGGGGTCTTCCCACTTGTTCCCGTTGTACAGCTCTTCGACGATTGCCCCCTTCGCGTCGAGCAGGTGGGCCACGTACCCGTCGCCGCGCTTGTGCATGTGCGACTGCGCGTTGAAGATCGTGATGTCCTGCTTGATCGGGCAGCGCATGCGCGCGTAGCCGGTCGACATCCCCGGCACCTTGATGAACGGGTTGTAGTAGAAGATCGCGCCCGCCTCGTGCTTCATCTGCTCCTTCGGCATCGTGTAGATGTTGATCCGCGCGTCGGTGGTGAGCGTCTTCGCCGTCGCGTTCAGGTAGTGCGTGTTCATCAGCAGCACCGTCCCGGGCGCTACCTTGATCGCGACGTCCGACGGGAGATCGAAGATCGGCGGAGCGTCGGCCGACTGCGCGCCGCCGACCACCGCCCGGATCGCCCAGTCGCCGCCCGCGCCCTCGGGGCAGTCGACCACCCGGGAGGTGTCCTGCACAACGCCGTGGTTGTCGGTCGTGGGGATGGTCTTGTAGGGTGTGGTGAAGAGCAGCACGTGGTGGCTGCCCGGCGTGTAGCGCACCGTCTGCTTGTTGAAGTAGTAGCCCTCGGGCGGCACGACGAAGAAGCTGCACTTCTCGATCTCCTGCCCGGGCTCGATGGTGGCGACCATCTTGAACTGGACGCCCTTCCCCGCAGGCGGCGGCTCGAGCAGATCAGCCGCCATCGTCGGTGGCTGCGTTCCGCCGCAAGCGGCGAACGCGAGGGGAGCGATCAGGGCACAAAGGACTCGGCGCATCGGGGTCTCCTCGTCGGCGCTTCCTCGGTACCGATCCACCCGATACCCGTGAAGTCTTTGGCGGCTGTTTTCCCTCGCTACGGCGCCCACTTTCCACAGACCACGCAGTTGTCTTTCTTGCTCCCGAAGCCGCAGCAGTTGCCGATGAATGCGCGCTGCTTCGTCGACCCGATCCACTTGCCGCAGACGCAGCAATTGTCCTTCTTCGAGCCGAACCCGTGGTCCCCGCAAAGCCGCGCCGGGATCTTGGTCGAGCCGGTCCACTTGCCGCACCTGGCGCAGTTGTCCTTCTTCGACCCGAAGCCGCAGCTACCGCACAGCATCGCGGGGTAGTGCTCGGCGTGCGCGGTGCGCGACACCAGCATCACCGCGGGCACGGCCACCAGCCCGGCAAGAAACTTCCGACGCGAAACCTTGGACATGGACTCCTCCTCCGCGCCGTGAGGCTACCAGCGCTTCTGCACCCGCGACATGAACTCGTACGGATAGCCAAGCTCGAAAGCGCTCGCCTCATCGAGGCGTTTCACCACTTCGGCGGGCAGCTTGAGCGCCGCCGCCCGCAGGTTGTCATCCACCTGCGCCACCGAGCGCGCCCCGAAGATCACCGACGAGACCTGCGGCCGCTGGAGCAGCCAGGCGAGCGCCACCTGGGCCGGCGTGGCTTCCACCTCGCGCGCCACCGCGACCAGCGCCTCGACGGTGCGCCACCCCCGCTCGCCGGCGTGGCGCGCGAACCGCTCGTTCCACTTCGCGAGGCGCGACCCATCCGGAGGCGCCTCGTCCCGACGGTACTTGCCGCTCAGGAACCCTCCGGCCAGCGGCGACCACGGCAGCAGCCCGAGTCCGAAGTGACGGCACAGCGGCGCGTGCTCGCGCTCGAGATCGCGCACCACCAGACTGTACTCTGCCTGCAGCGTGACGAACCGCGCGAGGTGCTCGGTCCGGCTGATCCACAGGCTGTCGGCGAGCCGGTAGGCCGCGTAGTTGCTCGCCCCGAGGTAGAGCACCTTGCCCGCACGCACCAGGTCGTCGAGCGCGCGCAGCGTCTCCTCCTCCGGCGTCTCGACGTCCTGCATGTGGACCTGGTAGAGGTCGATGCGATCGGTCTGCAGGCGTCGCAGGCTCTCCTCCACAGCCCGCACGATGCGGTAGCGCGAGGCCCCGCTGGCGTTCGGCCCGCTGCCCATCCGGAACCGGAACTTGGTCGCGAGCACCACCTCATCGCGCCGGCCGTCACGCGCGAACCAGCCGCCGATCACGCGCTCGGTCAGGCCGTCCTGGCCATAGACGTCGGCCGTGTCGAGGAAGTTGATCCCCGCGTCGAGCGCGCGGTTCATGATCGCGAAGGCGGTCGTCTCGTCGCAGCCGACCTGGTGCATGAAGGACTTCTCGTCGGCATCGCCGAACGTCATCGTGCCGAGGCACAGCGACGAGACCTTGACCCCACTGTTGCCGAGCGCGCGATATTCCATCGGAGGCTCCTTCGCGCGAGAGTCGCAAGAACAGGAGGCGGGCGTCAACCCGCTGGCTGTGGATAGTGACACTGCCCGTCCTGGACGGTCCCCCTTCCACGACGGTGGCCAGCACCGCGACGGCACGCGGTGTGCTCTGCCCGCGACCCATGAGCCGCACTCACATCGCCTTCCTGTTCGCCGCACTCGCCTCCTCCGCCGCCCACGGGGACGAGGCGGGAGATGAGCGGTGGAAGGGCCTCGACGAACCGTACCTCCGCGCGGTACACCAGCGCATCCATCGTCGCTGGTCGACCTTCCTCGCCGAGCTCGGGCGCATGGAGGCGGGCAGCCGCTACCACTCCCGGTCGCTGGTCTCGGAGGTGGTCCTGTCCGTCGAGCAGGACGGAACCGTCTCCAGCGTCGAGCGGACCGCCCCCGCCGGCCTTCCGGGCTTCGACGACGCGCCGGCCGACCTGATGCGCGATGTGGGCAGGCTGCCGGCCCCTCCCGCGGAGCTCCACTCCGACGATGGTCGCACCTACCTCCGCTGGCGCTTCGCCAGAAGGGCCCCGGGTTGCGAAGAGCGCGCGGTCATCGAGCGGAGGCTGCCGATGGAGGAGGCCCTGCCACGGCTGATCCGCGTCGGCCGTATCGAGGACGCCGTGGAGAGGGTCGCCGAGGCCCGCCGCGAGCATCCCGAGTCGGAGCGCGCCCTGCTCCTGATCCTCACAGATCAGCTGGGCCGCGTGGGCGCCGCCGATCCCGATCCGCGGCGGCGTGAGGCCGCCGCCGGCATCCTCGCCCATCTCGAGGACGGAGAGGCACTGCTCCTCGCGCTGGCCACCGACCCGGTCCCGTCGGTGCGTCAGGCAGCCCTCGCCGCCCTTGCCGAACGGCCGCGCACCCAGGCAGCGGCCGCCGCCGCGACTGCCGCGCTTGCCTCACCCGAGGACCGTCCAGCCGCCGCGCGCTCCCTCTCCCTCATGAGGCACCCGGACGCGATAGCGCCGCTCCGCAAGGCCCTCGCAGACGGCAGCGCGAGCCGCGAGATCGCCGCCGCGCTCGCCGCGCTGGGCGACGGTCCCGAGGCGACTCGCGTCGTCCTCGAGCGGCTCGCTGGCCCACCCCAGGCCGCGCCGCCCGCTCCCAAGAAATCCGCCTCCGACGCTGTCGACGAAGCGCTCATGGACGCACTACTGGCCGGCATCTGCCACGACCCTGCCGATGGCGGTGGCTGGCGCGCCGAGCTGGTGGATGCCCTGGCGGCCATCGGTGACCGTGGCGGGCCCGAGGCCCGGCGGGCGATCCAGCGCGCCCTCGGCGATGCCTCCCCCCGCGTGCGGAGCCGCGCGGCGAGCGCGCTCGCGACCCTGCCTCCGGATTTCCGCGGACGCGTGCTTCTGATCGATCACCTGGCTGACGAGCAGGCGTGCGTGCGGGCCGCCGTCGCGAGCGCCCTCGTGCGCGTCGGTGGCGATACCGAAGACACTGCCTGGGAGCTGGGCCGCGCAGCCCGCGACCGCGACCCGGAAGTGCGGATCGCTCTGGGTCTGGCGCTCGCCGCCCATCCGAGCAAGGTGACCGCCTGGGTTGCCGCGAAGCTCACGCATGACCCACACCCCATGGTGCGCCTCAGCCTCGTCATCGACCGCATTCCCGCCCACCCACGGCAGGGCTTGGTCGATCGGCTGCTGCACACTGCCGACGGTATCGAGCGGCTCCGTGCCGCGGCGGCTTGGCGCACGCACGCTTCAAGTCAGCCCAGCGTGGTGCGGAGGGTCCGCCTCAATGGTTGAGCGCACGTAAGTGCGCCTGGGCCCGAACGTCGCGAGCGCCTTGCGCCTCGCGCTTCAAGGGCCCTCGCATCCGCCGCAGAGGGCGACGGCCGCCCCACGAAAGGAGACGTCGCGCCGGCCCCTTCGCGCCCGACGCGCCCTCTGCGGTGGATGCAATTCTCTCCCCGACCTGCGCCCCCACCATCCCATCCCGCTGCCCTGACCAACGCCAGTTGCCGCTCGCCGGCGCGGGCGAGCGGTGTACCCTGCCCACGAGGAGGCGAGATGAAGCGCTGGCTCGGGGTCGCCCTGTTGGGCTCACTGATCTGCACGGTGTGCGATCACCTGCACGTCGTCCTCGATGTGCTGTCGTATGCGCGGCCGATCTGCTGGGGGCAGGCCTGGTGGGTGCCGCTCTTGTTCGCTTTCGCGACGCTGGCGGTGGTGGCGGGAGCGGCGCCGATGCGGGCGCTGTTCGCCAGCGGATTCGATCGCCCCCCGTCGCTGGGCGAGCTTGGCGGCGATGCGATCGGCTTTGTGATCGCGTACGCCTACACGGCGTTCGGACACCGCCAACCCCTGGTGGTGGCGGCGGTGCTCGGCGGCTTCTGGCTGGCGCGCGTGCTCCACGCGCGGCCCGCGTGGATGATGCCCTACGGGCTGGCCGTAGCGGCGGGTGGAACGCTGTTCGAGGCTGCTCTCTCATCGACCGGCGCGTTCCGTTACCACCACCCGGACTTCCTCGGCGTGCCCGTCTGGCTCGCCGGAATCTACCTCCACTGCGCACTCTTCGCGGGCTCGCTTCATGTCCTTCTCGTCGGCCAGTCGCAGAGGGCGAGGTAGGGCGGCGCGAACGCGAGTGACCAGGCACACAGCGACGGGAGAGCCCCGCCCTGGAGCGCGAGCAGGACGAAGAAGAAGAGC
This sequence comes from Myxococcales bacterium, assembly GCA_009692555.1. Taxonomy (GTDB): domain Bacteria; phylum Myxococcota_A; class Polyangia; order Palsa-1104; family SHYY01; genus SHYY01. Next base: position 38,569 of record SHYY01000020.1, on the reverse strand, counting down.
GCGGCGGGGATGCGCGCCAGCAGGTCGTCGAAGCGCACCCGGCGCTGGACCTGCTGCCGGCGAGCGAGGGCGGCAAGCGTCACTGCGACCGCCCATGCGACCAGCGCCGCCGGCCAGCCGGGGAGCGTGCAGCTGATCCAGCGGAGGGCGAGCCACCACGCGAGGACGAGCAGGAGGTGGGCGACAAGCGGGGCGACCAGGAGGTCGACAACCGTCTCGGCCAGTCCGGCGCGCTCGCCAAACTCGAGCCAGACCATGCACGCCATCGCAAAGAAGCCCCAGCCGAGGATGCCGATCGGGGGCACGCCGAAGAGGCCCGGCTCCCTCCAGGACCACAGGCCCGCCTGCACCGCGATGGGCTCGATCAGCGACGCGTCGGCGATCACCAGCGCGCCGCCGACGAGCGGAATGAAGCGGCGACCGGGTGCGAGGAGCTGCCGCGCGAGCTCCCACGCCGAGTGGATCACGACCGGCCAGATGAGCACGATCAGGAGCGGAGTGCGGTCGAGGAAGAGGCTCCAGCGCGGGCTGTACTCGTAGAAGTGGTAGGCGCGGATCACGCTGTCCTCGCCGATCCAGCCGGCGATGGCGAGCAGGGCCAGGCGACGGAGCAGCACCCGCGGCCCAGGCTCGCGACGGGCGCGAAGCACGACGTAGAGGGCGACGATGCCGGCGCAGACGAGCTCGATGAGCATCGGGCCGCTTGTACACCGCGAGGCGCGCCGCGAGAAGCCCTCCTGCCGTTGCGCCGCGGCATCGGGCGGCTCGCGCCGAGCGGTGGAGCGGCACCGGTATCTCGACAACGCGCGCCCCGAATTTCATGTAAAGTCATACCCATACACGTGGCGGTGGGCCGGCACCCATGACCGATTCGATCGATCTCCAGGCGGAAATGTTGACCGGACTCCTCGACCAGGAGGAGCGGCTCCGCCACCAGATGGTGGTCGCCCTGGCGGGGGCGCGCGCGTACGGATTTCCGTCGCCCGACAGCGGCTTCGACCTCGAGGCGATCCACATCGAGCCGACCGCGCGGCTGCTCGGCTTCTCGGCGCCCAGGCTGCACGCGGCGCGCACCGAGCTGCTCGACGGGTTGGAGATCAAGTACACCTCGAGCGAGATCGGCCCGGTGCTGGCGGGGATCCTCCAGGGCAACGGCAACTACCTCGAGCGGGTGCTCGGGGCCCTGGTGATGCGCTCGTCACCGGAGCACGAGGCGCTGCGCACGCTCGTCGACGGGGCGCTGTCGAAGCGCCTGCACCGGCACTACCAGGGATTTGCCTCCGGGCAGCTGCGCGATCTCGAGGACGCACCGTCCCCGACGACGACCAAGCTGCTCTACGTGCTCAGGACCACCCTCACCGGGGCGCACCTGCTGCGCGAGGGCGAGCTGATCACCGACGTGACCGGGCTCCTCGACCGGTTCGGCTTCGGCGAGGCGCGCGCGCTGGTCGACGCCAAAGCCGCCGGGGAGCGCGTGGTGCTGGAGGGCGAGCTGCGGGGCCACTGGATCGCCGAAGCCCGCCGCGCCGTCGACGTGCTGGAGCTGGCGTACCAGCGCTCGCCGCTCCCCGACGAGCCGGAGAACCGCGACCAGCTCGAAGAGTGGCTGCTGGCGCTGCGCCGCGAGCGCTTCCAGGAATAGTCGTCCCAGGAAGGGCCCGGCGGGCGCCGGCGTACCCTCGGAATCCTGTCAGATCGAACGCAAGGTGGCTGCGTTCCACAGGATACGGAGGGCACACCCGATGGACGTCTCGCTGGTTCTGACCCACGACTGCAACCTCGGCTGCACCTACTGCTACGCGGGCGAGAAGTTCCGCAAGGCGATGAGCCTCGAGGTGATGGACCGCGCGCTCGATCTCGGGTTCGCCGACGACGCGGCGAAGATCCAGCTCTCGTTCTTCGGCGGTGAGCCGCTGCTGGAGTGGGGGCGCCTGGTCCGAGCGACCGCCGAGGCGGAGGCGCGCGCGGCGGCGACCGGGAAGAAGCTGGTCCTCACCGTCACCACCAACGGCACCCTGCTCACCGACGAGCGGGCGGCCTATCTCGCCGCCCACGGCTTCTTCGTCGGCCTGTCGATCGACGGGATCCGCGAGGCCCACGACGCCACGCGGCCGACGCGCGGCGGCAAGGCCAGCTTCGACGAGGCGGAGCGCGGGCTCGACCTGCTGCTCGCACACGACGCCTGGTTCGAGACGATCTCGGTGGTGGATCCGGCGAACGTGCGCCACCTGGGGGCGACGGTGCGCTGGCTGGCCGAGAAGGGCGTGCCGCGGATCGCGCTCAACCCGAACTTCTCGGCGGAGTGGTCGGACGAGGATCTCGCCGCCTGGGAGCGCGGCTACGGCGAGGCGGCGGAGCTGTACGTGGCGCGCAGTCTGGCCGATCAGCCGCTCTACATCAACGTGATCGAGGACAAGCTGATCACGCACGTCAAGGGGGGCTACGCAGCCGACGACAAGTGCTCGATGGGGCACGGCGCGGTGGCGGTCGCACCGTCGGGAAACCTCTACCCGTGCGAGCGGATGGTCGAGGAGGATCGCGACCCATCGCTGCGCATCGGCGACGTCTTTCGCGGGATCGATCGCGGGCGGATGATGTGCCTCGACGCGCAGTCCGGTCCGGTCAACGACGAGTGCGGCGGCTGCGCGGTAAAGGGGCGCTGCATGAGCTTCTGCGCGTGCGCCAACCGCGCGGAGACCGGATCGATCGGCATCGCGGGCGGCGTGCAGTGCTGGCACGAGCAGATGCTGATCCGGATCGCCGACGTCGCCGGCAACACGCTGTGGCGCGCGAAGAACCGCTACTTCCTGGCGCGGGTGTACGCGTACCGGGACGTCGCGTGAAGAGGCAGCCGCAGGCCGCTTCGGGCATGCGTACGCGGTACCCGACGCTGCGCGCGGCGTGGCGGATCCTGGCCGGCGCGGGGCCGCTGCTTGCCTCGGCGAGCGCCTTCGCGGATGCCACGGTGCCCACGCCCGTCGACGGCAGGCAGGCCCAGGGCACACCGCCCCGGCCGAAGGGCGAGGCGCCGCGTGCGCTGCCGCCGAACGACGTGGACAGGCGGAACTGTACGCTGGAGAAGGTCCCGGACGCGCTGCCGCCACGGCAGAGAAAAGATCGACCGGACGCGCATCCGCCGCTCGCGGGGAAGCCGGCCTACCCGCACCCGCCGGCGCCTCCTCCTCCTCCTCCGCCGCCGCAGCCGCCAGCGACGAAGAGGGCGGTGAAGCCGGAGCCTCCGCCGGTCCCGGGCGGAATCGGGCGAGTGATCCTGCCGCACGCGCCGGGGACGACCTTTCGCTCGGCGCCGCGCGCGGGCGTGGCGCGGCTGATCCTGCACCCGCACGGGCCTGACGAGCCCTGCTTCGCGATTGTGTCACCGACGGGGGAGGAGGTCTGATGCGCGCGGTCAAGCCGGTCTCGGGCAGGCGTCCCGGGTATCCGCGGCTGGAGGCGGCGTGGCGGCTCCTCCTCGGTGCGGGGCCGCTGCTGAGCGCGGGACCGGCGTTTTGCGACGCGACGATTCCGACGCCAGGTCAGGCCGGCCACAATGGGCATCACGCTGTGCCGCCGCCGCGGGAGGGGATGAACGAGGAGCCGGACTGGGCGCGCCTCGGGGGCGACATCGCGTCGCCCGATCCGCCGCGCCCGCCACCGACAGCGAAGAAGGCACCACCTTGCCCGCTGAGCCTCAACGACCCGCCGCAGGCGGCTCCCCAGCGTCCCCTGGGTCTTCGGGGACTGTCCCCGAAGACGGCGAAGAGCGGGACGACCGAGAGGCTGGTGGTCGTTCCGCCGCCCGGTCCGCCGCCCAATTTGCCCCGGCCGCCGGGGGCGCCTCCTCCCCCGCGGAGGGCAATCAATCCGCCGCCGCCACCGCCCGCGCCTGCGGCGAAAAAACCGCCCAGGGAGCCGCCGATGCTGGATGGCCTCCTCGGGTCGCGCACCGAGCCACCGCGTGCCCCGGTGCGGATCCGACTCGCCGACGGGTCGCTGCTCGATCGACGAGGAGGGGGGCCGATCATTCTCCATCGCCACGAGCCGGGCGAACCCTGCGCGCCGCCGGGCCCACCGTGGGTTGCGATCGATGGGGAGGAGGAGGCATGACCCGCGCGCTGCGCTCCGGACCGGTTCACGTCGCCGGCTACCCGTCGCTGGGCGCGGCGTGGCGGCTGCTCGTCGGGGTGGCGCCGCTGGCGCTCGGCGGGGCGAACGCGGTGGCCGACACCAGCATTCCCAGGCCAGGCCCGTGCGCGCTCCCGGGGTCGGGCGGACCGGTGGTGGTGACGGCCAGCGAAGGGGAGGGGAAGGTGCCGGGCAAGCCGAAGCCTCGCCCGCTGCCGCCCAGGCCGCCGCAGCTGCGCGGGAAGATCATGATGGTGCGGCCGGTCCTGGAGCCGCCGACGGAGCGGACGGGCGCGACCGAGGCAGCGCCGCCAGCGACGAGCCATCGGGAGCACGGGAAGTTCCTGCTACTGCACCCGCATGGCCCCGATGAGCCCTGCCTCGCAGGCGCCTTGTGCGCGGGGATGGCGTAGTGCGGCCGGTCGCTCCTGCGTCGGTGCAGCGGGTGGGGTACCCACGGCTCCGCGCCGCGTGGCGCCTGCTCGCCACCGCCGCGCCGCTCTTCGCGCCGCTCCCCGCATTCGCTGACGCCACCCTGCCCAGCGACGGGAGGACGACCGCGACGGTCAACGGCGGAGCGAATCCGGGCGGGGCCGATCAAGCGGGCGGGGCGCGGCTGTTTCCGAAGACGGCAGGCGTGAAGAAGAGGGTGATCGTCGATTTTTCCGACGTGGTGACCTCGGGCGGAGTGATGGTCCGCCCGAGCCTGCCCGAGCCGCCGCAGGCGCAGGGGAAGGAGCCGCAAAAGAGGGTCAAGCCCTGCCTGCTCCACCCCCACGATCCGGCGGATGCGTGCGCCCCCGCCGTCGAGAAGCCGGTGAAGAAATGAAAGCGAGGGGACTCCGACCGTCCCCGAGAGATCCCGCCGGGGCGATACCGGCGGGAACGGAAACGGGAACGCTAACTTCCTTTACCGCGTCAGCTGAGTTGTCTCCGCGGGAGCCGAGGGAAACGGGAACGGAGCCTCAGGCGACGGGGCGGCCCTTCCACTCGATGCGGCGGCGCAGCACCGAGGCGAGGACGATCCAGGCCACCACCACCGCGCCGAGCGGGGCGAGCCAGGGCGCGCGCGCGGTGATCCCGTAGCGACTGGCGAGATCGATCCGGCCGAGCGCGGCGACGGCGGCCGCGGCGAGGCCCACCATCGCTGCGGGCCAGGCCCCGGAGGCGGCGGCGATCGGCCCGAGGAGCCACGGTCCGGCGAAGAAGAAGAGGAGCCCGGCAGCGACGAGCGGCGCGGTGAAGCGGGCCCTCCCGAGCGCAACGTGGAAGTTCTTCGACCAGCCGCGGACGATCGCCGGGAGCGAGTCGTACATCCGCACCGTCGCCTCGGCGATGCCGCGCATGTAGACGAGGCGCAGCCCGGCGCCCTTGACGCGCTCGGCGAGGCGCAGGTCCTCCACCACCTCGCCGTGCACCGCCTCGTGGCCGCCGATCCGCTCGTACGCCGTGCGCCGGAAAAGCATGAACGGCCCGATCGCCGCCGCCCGTCGGTGACGCGGATCATTCAGCTCCTTCGCGGGCAGCCAGGCGACGATCAGCTGCGCCATCAGCACCTGCGCCGCCACCTCCCAGAAGCTCACCATCTCGAGGCGCGGCATCATGGTGAAGAGGTCGGCGGAGGTGCGCTCCGCGGCCGCCACCGCGCGCGCGAGGCAGGTGGGAGCGACCCGCAGATCGGCGTCCAGGAACAGGACCCACGGTGGTTCGCTCGTTGCTGAGGGGGCGCGCGCGCCGACCCACAGGGCGTGGTTCTTGCCGAGCCAGCCGGGCGGCAGATCGCCAGCGGGCAGCAGGTCGAAGCGCGGGTCATCCGCCGCCGCGGCACGGGCCCGCTCGACCGTGCGATCGGTCGAGCCGTCGTCGACCACGCGGACCAGGAGGCGCGGGTAGTCCGAGGCCAGCAGCGACGCGACGCAGGCGGCGATGTTGTGCTCCTCGTTGCGCGCCGGAACGATCACCAGGAGCGGCGGCGCCTCGTTCACGGGCGCTCCGAGAGCGACGTCGGGGGTGTGGAGGTGGTTCCACCACACCGCCAGCGCCGAGAGAAGCTGCCCGGCGAGAGCGAGCAGCGACAGCACGAGCAGCGTCACCGCCCCTGTGTATCACGATCGCCGGGAAGCACCGCGAGGCCGCAACGCGGTGTATTATTCCGCCGGAACATGGTAACGCGAGTGACGCAGTTGGAGCTGTGATGCGCAAGACCGTCGCCTTCTTCGCCGACGGGGGCTTCCTCGCCCACGTCACCAGGAGCTTCGAGGTGGGCCGCGCCCTCGCGCGCCACTTCGACTACCGCGTGGTGTTCTGCGGCGAAGGGCCGTACATGCACATCCCGCGGAACGCCGGCTTCGAGGTGCGCCCGGTGTACACCGTCGACCGCGAGGTCACGATGCGCCTCGCCAAGCGCGCCGGGCTGTGCAGCCTCTCGTGGTGGCGCGCGGAGTGCGATCGCTCGGTGCAGTCGGACCTCGAGGTGATCGACGCGCTCAAGCCGGACCTCGTCGTCGGGGACATGCACTGGTCGCTGTGCACCAGCGCGCGGGTGGCGAAGGTGCCCTACGTGGCGATCACCAACGGGGCGTGGACGAAGTGGTACGCGGAGACGATCGACCCGCCGGCCGGCCACTTCTCGACGCGCTTCCTCGGCGAGCGCCTGTGCCGCGCGGTGTTCCCGCAGATCAAGGACGCGCTCACCTGGTACTACTCGCTCGGCTACTCGAAGATCCGCAAGCGCTACGGGCTGTCGCAACTGCACTCGATCTTCGACCTGATCGAGGGGGACATCACGCTGCTCGCCGATGTTCCTGAGTTCATGCCGGTGGTGGACGAGACCCCGTCGACCTTTCGCTACGTCGGGCCGATCGTGTGGGACGCCGACCTGCCGGTGCCGACCTGGCTGCAGCGGCTCGACCCCGCGCGGCCGACGCTCTACTTCACGATGGGGTCGACGGGCGACACGCAGTTCTTCGACGAGGCGATCCGCGTCTTCGGCGACACGGAGTACCAGATCTTGATCACCACCGGCGGGCTGGCGAAGATCGAGAACCCGCCGGAGAATGTCTTCGTCGAGGAGTACGCGCCGGGGAAGGCGCTGATGGCGGTCAGCGACGCGGTGGTGTCGCACGGCGGCAACGGGACGATCTACCAGGCGCTGGCGTGCGGCGTGCCGGTGATCGGCTTCCCGTCGATCGTCGATCAGGAGATCAACATGCAGCGGGTGTGCGCGCTCGGGGCGGGCCTGCGCATGTGGCGGAGCCAGTACGACGCGCTGGCGCTCAAGCGCGCGGTGGAGACGGTGCTCGGCGATCCCAGCTACCGCGAGCGCTGCGCGGTGCTGGCCCAGCGGATTGCCTACATGGCGGGACCTCGCCGCGCGGCGCTGCACATCGATCACCTGCTGCGCTCGGGGAGCGCGAACTACCAGCCGGAAGACGTGACCAAGCTGGTCAGGATGCTCCCGGAGTCCAACGCGGCCTAGTCTTAGTCTAGAAGCGGCCGGCGAGGCTGAGCGCGCCGCCACCGTCGGTGGGGAGGACCGACACGGTGAAGGGAACGGGCGCGCGCTCGAGGTGGGCGGTGGCGCCGATGACGAGGCCGAAGCCGATCGCCTGGAGGGCGCCGTCGAAGAGCGCCCACGGGATCGCCCAGCCGGGCTCGCGGAACACCAGGCCGCTCACGAACGGGCCGATCACGGGGAGGACCAGCGGGATCGAGCCGTCGCGGACGTCGCGGTCGCTGCTGCGCGAGCTGCCGCCGATCAGGGTGGGCAGGAGAATCCCGCAGAGCAGCGCGGGGACGTAGCCGACCGCGCCAAGGACGATCCCGGCGATGAGGAGCTTGCGCTTCGGCCCGACCGCGTAGCGCACCGCCACCAGACGCGTGCCTCCCGCTCGCTGTTCAGCGACGGGGGTCGGGCCCTCCTGCTCGCGCATCAGCGCGGTGAGCCGCTCCGCTTCGCGGGTGACCTCGGCCCGCACCGTGTCGTCGGCGATGGCCGGTCCGGCGAGGAAGCGGCGGTACCAGGTGAGCGCGTCGGCGGTGTGGCCGAGGCGCTGGTGCGTGCGGCCGATCTCGGCGGCGAGGGCTGGATCCGGTGAGGCGGCCCATGCGGCTTCGTACTCGCGGAGCGCGTCTTCGTAGCGCTCGGAGGCGAACAGCGCTGCGCCCAGCTGGCGGTGCTGCTCCTGGGCCTCGTCAGCGACGGCGGGCCCGCACAGGAGCGCGAGGGCGATCGCCACCCGCGCGGCGCGCGCCATCGGTCCCCGGAGACAAAGGGGACGCGCGATGAGGCTCCGATTCAGTCCCCGAAGACCCAGGGGACGCTGTGGTGCCGCCTGCGGCGGGTCGATGAGGCTCAGTCCCCGAAGACCCAGGGGACGCTGTGGTGCCGCCTGCGGCGGGTCGATGAGGCTCAGAAGCGGCCGCCGGCGAGGAGACCGCCGCCCTGCGGGGCGACGTAGGGGACGAGGGTGATCCGCTCGCCGATCACGGTGACCTTGCGGTAGGTGAGCGCGCCGGCGATGGTCATGGCGAAGCCCGCCGCCTGGATCACGCCGCTGGTGAGCGCCCAGGTGAGCCCCCAGCCGACCTCGCGGTAGGCGGCGCCGGTGAAGATCGCGCCGACGACGGGGAGGAGGAGCACGTTGCCGCCCGACTGGATGCTGCCGCGGGAGGAGCTGCTGTTGTCGTTTCCTACGATGCTGAAGAGGATCCCGCAGATGAACGCGGGCGTGTAGCCGACCGCGAGCAGGACGGCGCCGGCGGTGTAGAGCGGGCGGTGACGCTGCGTCTCGATGTGCACCGGGATCAGGCGAACGTCTCCGGACAGCGACGGGAGAAGGCCGGGAGCCGCCGCGCTGGCGCCGAGCCGCGCGAGCTCGCCGGTCACCTCCGCCGCCCGCGGCGCGTCGGGGCTCGCCTCGGCGGCGACGTAGCGCCGGTAGAACGTGATCGCCTCCTCGCGGTGGCCGAGACGGGCGTGCGTGCGCCCGAGGTGGTAGAGCAGCGCGACCTGCTGGCGGAGCTTGTAGGCGGCATCGAACTCGGAGAGCGCCAGCTCGTAGTTCTCGGTGTTGTAGGCGGTGACGCCGGCGTCGAAGCGCGACGCGAACTCGTCCTGGGCGACGGCGCGCGAGGCGAACAGCAACCCGCAAAGCGCCAGCCATCCTGCGAGGGATCTCATCGGCCCGCTCCTGTTGGTCGTGGGCGCATCCTAGCACCGCGCGGCGCGGTTCGCGCTATGCTCGCGGGGATGCCGGACCGCCACGAGCGCCTCGACTTCGCCGAGCGCTGGCTCGCCGATGGCTTCCGGGTGCTGGAGCCGCCCGGGGGGTTCGCGCTGGTCGAGGTCGATATGACGCGGGCGCGCGCGCTCCTGGCGAGACTGCGCGAGAGCGGCGTGAAGGCGACCTACAACCACATCGTGGTGCGCGCGGCGGCCCTCGCGCTGGCGCGCAAGCCGGAGCTGCATGTGCTGGTGGCGGGTACGCGGCGCCTGCGCCCGGAGCGGGTCGATATCGGCCTCTCCGTCGCCGGGCGAACCAACTTCGCGCCGGTGATGCGGATCGAGGGCGCGGGCGAGAAGAAGCTGCCCGAGCTGGCGGCGGAGGTGATCCGACGCATTCCGGAGGTGCAGGCGAAGGAGGAGGTCGACCTCGCCGGGATGCGGAGGTGGGGCTGGCTGATCCCGCTCGGCTGGCTGCGCCGCGCGCTCCTCGGGCTGCTGTTCTCGTCGCTGTGGTTCCGGCGAAAGCTCACCGGGACCTTCCAGATCACCTGCCTCCCGGTGGACGCGGTGGCGCCGTTCACCTTCACCAGCGCCGGCTGCCTGGGCGTGGGGAGGGTCGCCGATCGGGTGATCGCCGTCGATGGACAGCCGGCGGTCCGGCCGATGGTGACGCTGATCTGTGCGTTCGATCACAAGGCGTGGGACGGCTCGCGGCTGGCGAGCTTCTCGTCGGAGGTGAAGCGGATTCTCGAGGAGGGGGAGCTGGAGGGAGAGGTGGGGTAGCGCGGTGTGGGGGTGCTTAACAGCGGAGGGGGCCCTCTTACTGGCTCTTGCTCGTCACGTAGTTGTGGACCGGACTTGATCCCCCGAGACGATCGTATTACCCTGACCGCAGGAGGGTAATACGATGACGACGATGGCGGTGAAGGTCCCCGAACAACTCCTGGCCCGCCTCGACCGGGAAAGCAAGCGGCGGCGCGTCCGGCGCTCGGAGTTGGTGCGCGATGCGCTCCAGCGCTACCTGGCGGACGACCGGGCACCGCAGCGGATCACCGTGGCCGATCTGGCGGCGGATCTCATCGGCTGCGTCCAAGGGGGACCGACCGACCTCTCCCACAATCCAGCCCACCTGACAGGCTTTGGTCGTTGAAGCCGCCTGTTCTCATCGACACCGGCCCACTGGTCGCCGCGTTGAGGGCGGACGACGACTATCACGAGTGGTCCCGAGGGGAGTGGCAGCGACTGGATCCTCCGCTGCTGACGTGCGAGCCGGTCCTTACCGAAGCGCTGTTTCTGCTCCGGCACACGAGCACCGGCGCCGAGGCGATCTGGCAGCTCGTTGATCGCGGAGTGATCCAATTGTCGTTTCAGCTCCAGGCGGAAGCCCGCGAGGTTGCGCGCCTCATGAAGCGCTACGCCAACGTTCCCATGTCGCTGGCCGACGCGTGCCTCGTGCGCATGAGCGAGCTTCACCAGGGGTCCCGGGTCCTCACCCTCGACGGCGATTTCAAGATCTATCGACGCCAGGGACGCAAGGTGATCCCGACGATCTCTCCGCGCTGACCCCGGGAGCGCGACGCTCCGCACCATCTCCTTTTCTCCTTTGAGGGGCGCCGGCCTGGGCCTCTAGACCTGCGACGAGAAGGTGTAGGAGGCCACCTCACCGACGGTGAGTCGCGGGTGGGCGAGACGCTGGTATTTCACACCCGCAGGCTGGGTGAGGAAGTCGGTGAGGTCGCAGCCCGGCTCGCAGGCGTCGTTGCGGAGCCAGCGGCAGAAGACGTGGCCGAAGGCGCGTGGCGCTGGCTCTTCCGCCAGGCGCCCCGCCGGGAGCACCGCCTCGGCTACCTTCGCACCGTCGAGAAACAGGTGCAGGCGAGCGGCGGCACCGTCGAGCGCTGGGGGGACGATCACCGGCAGGCGCGGGGTCTCGCCGGCCCAGCCGAGCGCGACGTGAATGACCGCGGTCGACGCGAGCGAGAGGATCATCGGCGCCGGATCGCCGGTGCGGTGGGCGCGTACCCGGGCCACCACCCGTCCGCTCTCCACCGTGATCTGCACAGCGATCACGCCGAGGACGAAGCTGCGCGGCGCGATCGCACCCGGCGCGGCGAGAAGGACGGCCGGTACTCCATCGACGAACAGCGACAGGATGGGGTGGGGCATCGTCAGCGCGCCCCGCTCGATGGCCAGGAACGCGCGGTTGCGCTGTGCAGCACGGCTCGGCTAGAGTGGCCTTCATGCGCCCGGTCAGCCTGCCCGTGGTCCTTGTGTTCGCCCTCTTTTCCACCTCCGCCGCAGCCGACGATCCACCGGCCGCGGGGCAGCAGCCGCCGCCCCCTGGGGAGCAGGCGGCCGTCGACGCACCGCCACCGCCACCCGCTCCGCCCGTCGCTGCCGCGCCCGCGCCGGCACCGGCGGCCGGCTTCTCCGACGCGCAGCCGCCGGCCGAGAAGCGGATCCCCGACTGGCGCTTCGTGATGAACAGCCTGACCGTGTTTCGCTTCAACCCGCTCGGCATCGAGACCCAGCTTCGCGCCGGCTTCCAGCGGCGCCTGGTGCGCAGCTACGACACGCTCTTCCGCGACACCTTCGTTCACTTCGGGATCTACCCGAAGTTGAACCCCGCGTTCGTCAAGATCGGCCCGTCGCTGGAGATCCAGCCGCTCTCGATCCTCAACGTCCGCGTCGCCGCCGAGTACATCAACTTCTTCTCCACCTTCGGCTTCCTGCAGTCGTTCCCGACGCCGCTCGCCGCCTACAACGACACCCAGCTGAGCGACAACGTGAAGACCAATCACTCGAACTACGCCACCTCGGGATTCCACGTGATGATCGAGCCGCTGGTCCAGATCAAGGTCGGACCGATCGCGCTCCGCAACAAGCTGATGCTCGAGTACTGGCGGATGAACATTCACTCGGGCGACACCGTCTGGTACGACGCCACCCTCGACACGCTGGTCCCCGGCAACGGCTGGGTGCTGGCCAATGACCTCGACCTCCTGTTCGTCACGAAATTCCGCCTCACCGTCGGTGCGCGCTACTCGCTGGTGAAGCCGTTCTACAAGGCGACCGACTTCCAGCCGGGCGAGGAGACCGGGACCACCAAGAACGGCCACATGCGCGTCGGCGGGCTGGCCGCCTACACCTTCTTCGACCGCGGCTTCACCCGCTTCAACAAGCCGACGGTGCTGGTGATCTTGAGCTGGTACGTGCAGAGCCACTACCGCACCGGCACCGACCCGACCAATGCCGGAATCCCCTACGTCATCGTCGCCTTCGCGTTCCAGTCCGACCTCATGAAGTAGGAGGAGGAAGCCCGGCGCCACCTTCGCAGCGCCGGGCTGGCGGGAGCTACTGGCAGACGCCCTTCACGCACGTCTTCCCCATCGCGCAGACGGTGCCGCACTTGCCGCAGTTGGCGGCGTCGGTCTGCGTGTTCGCGCACAGGCCGTTGCAGGCGGTGGTGCCCTGCGGGCAGGCGCATACGCCCTTCACGCAGAGGAGGTTCGAGCCACAGACGGCGTTGCAGAGCCCGCAGTTCAGCTTGTTGGTCGCCAGATCGACGCACGAGCTGTTGCACTTGGCGAGCCCCTGATCGCAGGTCTGCTTGCACACTCCCTTGCTGCACACCTGGCCCATCCCGCAGAACTGGCCGCACATCCCGCAGCTCTGCGCGCTCGACTGGAGATCGACGCAGAACGAGCCCATCCCGAAGCTGCACGCGGTCTGGCCCATCGGGCAGGCGCACTTGCCGGCGGTGCAGGAGCCGCCCTGCGGGCAGCGGGTGCCGCACATCCCGCAGTTGTTGTTGCTCGTTTGGAGATCGGCGCAGTCGCCGCCGAAGCCGCCGCCGCAGCGGGTCTGCCCGGGCGGGCAATTGTTCGGCCCGCCCCCGCACATGCCGTTGTTGCACGCCTGGCCCATCGCGCAGACATTTCCGCACTGACCACAGTTCGCATTGTTGTTGCGGACGTCGGTGCAGACGCCATTGCAGCTCAGCTGGCCGAAGCCGGGGCAGGTGCAATTGCCGTTGGCGCACATCGAGCCCATCGGGCAGGCGTTTCCGCACTTGCCGCAGTTCGCCGCGCTGAAGCGGGTATCGACGCAGGCGCCGTTGCAGTTCACCGTCGGTGGGACGCACTGCTGGGCGCACTGGCCCTGGGCGCACACCTGGCCCTGGGGGCACACTTTGCCGCAGGCGCCGCAGTTCGCCGGATCGGCGTTGAGGGCCTTGCAGGTGTTGCCGCACGGGCTCTGGCCCATCGGGCAGCCACAGGCGCTGTTGCCGCAGGTCTGGCCGACTCCGCACGCCTTGCCACAGGCGCCGCAGTTCGCCGGATCGCGGCTGGTGTCGACGCAGCCGCCATTGCAATTGGTGGTGAAGCCGGGGCAGCCCATCGCCGAGCAGCGGCCGAACGCGCACACCTGGCCACCCGGGCAGGCGTTGCCGCAGGCCCCGCAGTGGGCGGGATCGGCCTGGGGATTGACGCAGCGGTCGCCGCACAGGAGGCCGGCGGCGCAGCGGCACACTCCGCCCCCGCACTGGGCGCCCAGCGGGCAGGCCTTGCCGCAGGCGCCGCAGTTCTTCGCGTCGCGGGTGGTGTCGAGGCAGGAGCCGGAGCAGTCGGTGAGGCCGATCGCGCAGCTCTCGGCGCAGTCGCTGTGCGAGCACACCGCGCCCTTGCAGTCGCGGCCGCAAGCCCCGCAATCGGTGGGCGCCGAGGTGAGATCGACGCACGCGCCGTGGCAGGCCATGAGGGGTGCGGCGCAGCCCCCGCACACCCCGGCGATGCAGGCCGCGCCGGGTGTACAGGCGTTGCCGCAGGTGCCGCAGTTCGCGGGATCCTTCGACGGGTCGATGCATGCGCCGCTGCAGCCAAGGCCGCCGTCACAGGTGGGGCTTTCGCCGAGGCCATGGCTACCGCAGCCGAAATGGGCAAGGGCGATCGCGATCAAGAGGGCGAAGCGACGAGCGGTCATGGATCCTCCCGCGGTGCGAAGAGCGACGACCCGGCGGTCACCACTAGAGCACGAAACGGCGGCGCTGTCGTCCCCTCACGCGAGCATGGGTGCGTAACAGCGGAGGGGGCCCTCTTGCTGGCTCTTGCTCGTCACGTAGTCGTAGTCGTAGTCGTAGTCGTAGTCGTAGTCGTCCCGTCCGCAGCGACGGCGATCGACCTTCCTCCCGCAACAAATTCCTCCTGCCAACCGACCACCCTGGCCCCACAGGAGGATGCCCATGCTGGCCTACCAGAAGCTCGACGTCACAGGCCATGGAGTTGCTGACCCGCATCGTGGTGATGCTCACGCGCATGTGCCGGAGAGGTGATCCCCCGCGCGAGAGTGCCCCTGAATCGACTACGACTACGACTACGACTACGACTACGTGAGCGGAGGGACCCCCTTCTCCGTTAAGCACCCCGCGAGCAGATCGACGAGGCGGCCGAGGGTGCGGCGCTGGGCGTTGCCGGGGAGGCGGTGCTGGGCACGGTAGGCGGTGAGCGCGGCGGCGGTGGCTCCCTCGGCGATCAGCTCGCCGAGCGCAGCGACGGGGGACTCCATTGGGGTGAGCGCTTCGCGATCGCCGTGCTTTGTGGAGAGGAAGTGTTCGTCGTCGCGTACGACCAGCCACGCCTCGCGCTCCTGCCAGCGCGCGGTGAGCACGCGGACCAGCGCCTCGCCTGCGTGATCGGAGCCCGGGGGGAGATCGGGACGCTCGGCAGCGACGAGGAGGGGCGTTCCGGGGCGCAGCTTGATCCGCACCGGCGCCCGGGACAGGGACGGCCTCGGCGCAGCGGCGAGGCGTCCGAGGAGTGCGAACAAGCGGTGCAGATGCGGCAGCTCGCTCGCGTACTCCCGCACCAGATCGCAGTAGTCGGTCTCGTCGAGCGGACCGGGGAAGAGGCAGCGACTGCACATCGCGCGCGCCGGGCAGGCCTCGCACCCGCGACGGGCTTCCGCGAGGACAGCCAGCGCCCGCAGGCGCGAAAGGACTTCGGCCATCGAGTGATCCGAGCGCGCCACCTCGCCGCCATGCGTGCAGGGGCGCACCGCGCCATCGGGTGCCAGGATCGCTCCCGAAGCACCCGATGTGTCGACCGGCGAGACGCACCGGCGCGCGCCGAGACGGCATGCATCGAGCAGGCCCGAGGGGAGGACACCACCGACGGTGACGAGGCCATCCCGGATCGCCCCGAGCAGCCGGCGCAGCGCCGCGAGATCCTGGCAGGTGGAGAGCACCGCGATGCCCGCGCTCGCCAGCTCGGCAGCACCGAGCCGGAGGCGGGCGAGTGGCACATGGAAGCGCTCCGGCTGCTCCTCCGGGAGCGGGCGCTCGACGTCGAGCCGCCCTCCGCCGGGTGTGATCGTCACGAGAAAGCGGTGGCGCGACACGAGGCCGGGGATCTCGCCGCGGGCGACGGTGAACCACTCGCGCTTCACGGCCGCGCGGAGCGGCGTCACCTGCACGCTGGCGCCGCTTGCCACCAGCGGGCGGAGGATCGCCTCGACGACCGCTACCGGCCCATCGTCACCCGCCCATTCGAGCGCCGTCGCCACCACCAGATTGCCCCCCGGCGCGAGGTGCAGGGGCGCGCTCCGCAGCACCTCGAGGCGGAGCTGATCGTTCACCCGGCCGTAGTGCGGCGCGGTCAGGATGAGATCGAAGCGCTCGCCCTGCACGGGCTCGCACCAGTGGCCCTGGCGGAAGTCGATCGCTCCGTCGAGCCCGTTGAGCGCGGCGTTGAAGCGCGCGAGGTCGAGCGCCGAGGGATAGAGATCGGTGGCGATCACGCGGTGGCCGCGCGCCGCCGCCTCGATGGCGATGATCCCGCAGCCGGTCCCGAGGTCGAGCAGACGGCCCGGCGCGGCTTCGTCGAGCACTGCGAGCAGCGCATCCGTCTCGGGCCACACGTCCTGCTGGTACTCGCCGTCGGCGCCGATCTCCATCACATACAGGCGATCGCCGCAGCGACGGATCCGGTGCCTTCCGAAGAGATCGTCGCCCTGATCCTCGACCAGGCCGAACGATCGCAGGAGCGCCGCCACGCCTTGCGAGGCGAGGCCGACTCGCTGCTTTCGTCCCGCCGGATCGAACAGCGCGTCGAAGCACTCGCTCTCGTCGGTGGCGAGCTGGCGGAGCGCGGTCCCGAGGGCCGCGATCTCCACCGCCGGAGCACCCTGGCGGAGCATCGTCGGATTAGAGGTCTTCGAGCGCGTAGAGCGGGGACGAGATGCCGAGCGGGACCGCCGCAAAGGCCACCCGGTCGACGCTGGAGAGCAGCGTGCCCGCCTCTCCGGCGAGGTAGTCGCGGTCGCCCTCGTGGGGGATCAGCGCGGCGTGGAGATCGGCCGTGGTCCCGGTCGCGAGCGTCCGCCAGATTCCCCCGCTCCGCGCCAGGGCAACTCCGCCCTGCCCTGCGGCGAGCGCGCGCGTCCCATCGTGCGCCAGGGCGATCGCGTCGAGGCGCACCGCCGCGGCGTGCTCGCGGGCGAAGGTGATTCCACCGTCGCTGCTTGCCCAAACGCCGCCCTTCCCATCGACCACCAGGAGGAGGCGCCCGGCGTGATCGATCGCCGCGGCGCGCAGATCGCCCGCTCCCGGAAGGGTGGCGCGCGACCAGCTCGCCCCGGCGTCACGCGAGCGCAGGACGGTCGCGCCGTCGCCCACCACCACCATCACCCCCGCGTCGCCGGCGATCGCCACCCCGCGCAGCGCCACTCGCACGTCGCTCTTCGCGATCGCCCAGTGCGCCCCGCCGTCGCGGGTCACCGCCAGCGCGCCCCCATCGCCCGCGACCACTCCGAACGAGCGATCGGCGAACCGGATCGCGCGAAGGGGCCCCGCGAGGCCGCTCGCCTGCCAGGTCCACGACGCCCCTCCGTCCTCGGTGTGCGCGATCGCTCCGCCGTCGCCCGCCGCCCAGCCGACGAGCCTGCCGACGCAGGTGACCGCCAGGAGATCACCCCTTGCGATCGCCCGGCTGGCCCACGTCTCCTGATCGAACGTCTGCGCGAACAGCCCCTGCGCCCCCACCGCCGAGACCCACCCCTTGCCGCCTCCTCCACCCCCATCGGGGGAGGGGCTCGAAGGTCCGCAACCACCGACGACGAATGCCACCGCGATCCAACACCAGCGCGCCATGCCGCACCTCGATTCTCCGGGGGAGGTTCACATTGTGCGGGCAATTCGGCTCCCATCGCAAGCGACGAAAAAGGCATTCGCCAGCCTCAGTTTTCTGAGCGCATCCGGGCGGGTCATCGCTCCGAACTGATTGAAATCACTGCCTTCTGCCGGTGGCACGGAGATGGCTACCTGCTCGCTCGAAGACACCTACGGAGGAATGACGATGCGCCGAGACTATTCGAAGCTGGCCGTTTTCGTGGTCGCAGGCGCCGTCGCCAGCGGCTGCGGCAAGATGGTGGAGCCGCCCGCGATCCAGAACCGCCTCCAGATGGAGAGCTTCCAGAGCTGCGAAGATCTGGAGCAGTACATCGAGAACACCGCGGTCGAGGACATGCGCTTCCAGCTCGACGCGATGAAGGAGGGCGGGTGGCTGTTCTCCCGCGGCGGCTTCGATGCGCAGTCGAGCCCCGGGGGGGCGGCGAACGGCGAGAAGGCCGCGGCGCCGAGCGCCTACACCAAGACCAACACCCAGGTCCAGGGCGTGGACGAGGCCGACTTCGTGAAGAACGACGGCACGCGCATCTTCGTCCTCTCCGGGCAGAAGCTCTATGCGGCCAAGAGCTGGCCGGCCACCGACCTCGCGCTCGCCAGCGCGCTGACCATCGAGGGCTACCCGCAGTCGATGTACCTCGACGAGCAGAGCCGCGTGGTGGTCCTCTCCAGCATCTACTCGAAATACCCCGACGATCAGAACGCGGGCGGCGAGTCGCCCTGCGCCGCCGACGCCTGGGGCTGCGGCTATTCCTACGCCAACAGCACCAAGGTCACCGTCGTCGACATGACCACCCTCGCCGCGCCGAAGGTGATCGCCGAGCACTACCTGCCCGGCTCGGCGAATCAGTCGCGCCGCATCGGCTCGTCGGTGCGGGTGGTGCTGTCCGACTACTTCCGGTGGCCGGCGACGGTGCGCTTCTACCCAGACTACGACGGCCAGAATCCCGATCTGTGGAACGACCAGGCCGTACTCGGGCGGAAGCTCGACGAACTGAAGATCAAGAACGAGCAGATCATCCGCGCCCGCACCCTCACGCAGTGGCTCCCGAAGGCGCGCCGTCGGGTCGGAAATGGCGCGGTGGTCGACGTGGCCTACGCCTGCACCGATTTCTACAAGACCAACGCGCCGGTCCGCCTCGGCCTGATGACCATCGCCACGCTCAACCTCGACCACCCCGAGGCCGACATCGCGCGCACCTCGCTGGTCGCCGAGCCGGGCCAGATCTTCGCGTCCGCGACCTCCCTCTACCTGGCGAGCCAGCACTGGTGGTGGTGGCCGTCGCCCGGCCAGCGCGACTTCACCTACATCCACAAGTTCGATATCACCGATCCCGACCGCGCCATCTACGTCGCCTCGGGCGGCGTCGACGGCCATTTCCTGAATCAGTTCTCGATGGACGAATACAAGGGCTACTTCCGGGTCGCCACGACGATCGCGACACGCGTTTTCGACACCGAGAACCGCTGGGGACGCACCGAAACCACCAATCGCGTCCACGTGCTGAACGAGTCGAAGGGCGCGCTCCAGGTCATCGGCCAAACCGAGGAGCTCGCGAAGGGCGAGCGCATCACCAGCGCCCGCTTCGTCGAGGAGAAGGGCTTCGTGGTCACCTACCGCCAGACCGATCCGCTGTACACCATCGACCTCTCGAATCCGGCCGACCCGCGCACGATCGGCGAGCTCAAGGTCCCCGGCTTCTCCACCTACATCCACCCGATCGACGCCAATCACCTGCTCACGATCGGCGTCTACCTCCCCGACCCCGGCCCGAATGGCCAGACCGACTGGCAGAAGCGCTCGATGAAGCTGACCGTCTTCGACGTCACCGATTTCAAGAATCCGAAGGAGCAGCACACCGCGCTGGTCGGCACCGCCAATGGCTGGTCCGAGGCGGCGTGGGAGCACAAGGCGTTCAACTACTTTCCCGAGAAGAAGCTGCTGGCGATTCCGTTCAGCGATTATCTGCCGAACCAGAACGGCGACAACTACTGGGGCAGCTTCGTGAGCGAGCTGCGGGTCTTCGATATCGACCTCGAGAAGGGGATCAAGCAGCGCGGCGCGGTCTCGCTGAAGGACATCTACCAGCACGAGAACGACTACTCCTGGCAGTGGTACTGGAGCCCGTGGGTCCGCCGCAGCGTGATGGCCAGCGATGACCAGGGCAACGACTTCGTCTACGCCATCTCCGACGGTGGCATCCGCGTCGCGAACGCGAAGAACATGGCCCAGCCGCTGGCCACCGTGCGGTTCCAGAAGGCCGGCAGGTAGCTCCTCGCGGCCTCGCGGAGTAGGCCCCAACAGGCTCCTAGACCACCGCTCCGCCCGCCTCCCCGTCGATGATCTGCCCGTCGTCATCCATCAAGACCCCGTCGCTCTTCGCTTCGCGCAGGACGTCGCGCGCGCGATCGGCCAGGGATCGGTCGACGGCGATGCCCATCTGGCCCGGAAAGGACGACGGGATCGGGAGCGCGTGCGAGCGGCGATCGTGGCGGAAGGCGTCGATCCCCGCCGGAGCGAGCAGCTCGTCGATCACCACGTTGGCGGCCATCTCGTTGTCGGTGCGATAGACCTCGACCAGCTCCTCGGCCTGGCGCAGGTCCTCCGACGAGGGGGGCGGCGGGAGATCGGCATCGTCTTCGGGATTGGTCATGCTGCGGACCCTACCACTTTCCCTAGCCGGTCGGCGAAGGCGGCGGCGAGCGCGGGGCCCCTCGCTTCGTCCTCGTGCTTGAAGTAGACGTGCACATCGCCCGGGAACGCCGCGGCGCGCACCCGCTCCGCCCAGCGGTCGAGCGCGGCTTCGTCGTAGGCCTCGCGGCGCAGGCGGAAGTAGCCGTGGGGGGCGGTGCGCACCGTCGGTGTCTCGAGGTCCGCGCTGTCGGCGACGCAGAGCGCCGCGCCCGCGCCGCGGAGGAGCTCGAACACCGGGTCGTCGAACCAGGAGGCGTGACGAAATTCGAAGGCGGTGGCGGTCCCCGAAGGCACCTGCGCGAGGAACTCGCCGAGCAGCGGCGCGTCCCTCTTCAGCGACGGGGGAAGCTGGAACAGGATCGGCCCGAGCTGGTCCCCGAGGACGCGCGCGGTCTCGCAGAAAACCGCCAGCAGCTCGCCCGCGTCCTTCAGGCGCTGCTGGTGCGTGATCCGCTGCTACGCCTTCAGCGCAAAGCGGAAGCCGGGAGGGGTCTGCGCGGCCCACCCGACGAGCGTCTTCGCCGCCGGCTTGCGGTAGAAGGTGTAGTTGATCTCGACGGTGGAGAACCGCTCGGCATACCAGGCGAGCATCTTTTGCTGGGGGAGCTTCTCGGGATAGAAGCGCCCCTTCCAGGCGTCGTAGTTGTACCCGGAGGTGCCGCACAGCGCGCGCACTACTCGGCCTGAAGGACGAACTGGTAGGCGAACAGCCCCGGCCAGAGGCGCGCCATCTGGTAGGTGAGCTGCTCCATCCCGCGCACGAAGCCGGGCGAGCTGGCGAAGAGCTGCTCCAGCGGGATCACCGTCGAGTCCTCGGCGACGACCTTCAGCCCGGCCTCCTCGAGCAGCGCGCGGAAGGTGTCGCGGGTGTAGAGGTGGACGTGGGTCTCGTCGAGGATCCCGCGCGGGGTGTACTTGAAGTTGCCGAGCGCCAGCTGGAGCCGCATGAACCACAGCGCGACGTTCCCGGTCGAGGCGATCACCCGTCCATGGGGGGCGAGCCAGGCGCGGCTGCGCGCCAGCAGGCTCACGTCGCGCAGGTGCTCGAGCACGTCGCCATAGAGGATGTAGTCGAAGTCGCGCTCCTCGGGTTCCCAGGCGCTGCCATCGAGGTCGGCCACGTAGAGCCGATCGCACGCCGCGCTCGCCGCCGCGTCGGGGCGCGAGTCGACGCCGATCACCTCGCACCCTTTGGCCTTCAGCGCGCGCGCGATGTACCCACCCGCGCAGCCGACATCGAGCACCTTCGATCCGGCGCGCACCGCCTCGATGATCCGGTGATGGCTGGAGAAGGGCGACTCCTTCTTCGTGTACTTCGCCAGCGACGAGTGGGCGTACTCCGGGAGGTTCACCAGGCCGGCCTCGTGGCGGCGAAAATCGATCACCGCGCGCGCCACGTCCTTGGCGTACTTCATCCCGTTGACGTGGCAGATCTCGTCGCCGTAGTAGGTCGGGATCGGCACCTCCTTGATCCGGAAGCCGCCCGCCTTGAGCTGGACGATGATCTGGGTGTCGAAGTGGAAGTCGTCGGTGTTGGCCTCGAAGGGGATGCGCTTCAGCGCGGCCACGGAGTAGACGCGGTAGCCGGAGTGGAACTCGGAGAGGTTCATCCCGAGGGCGGCGTTCTCGAAGCGGGTGAGGATCTTGTTCCCTACATATTTGTAGAGAGGCATCCCGCCTCGCCGCGCGGCGCCCTTCTCGAGCATCCGCGAGCCGAACACCGCGTCCGCCTCCCCGTCGAGGATCGGCTGGATCAGCGCCGGCATCGCCTCGGGCGCGTACTGGCCGTCGCCGTGGAGGAGGACCACGACGTCGTAGCCCTTGTCGATGGCGTAGCGGTAGCCGAGCTTCTGGTTTCCCCCGTAGCCCCGGTTGACCGGGTTCCGGAACACCTGGAGCATCGGCATATCGCGGGTGGCCTTGTAGCCCTGTCCGACCAGGAAGGTGTCGTCCTTCGAGGCGTCGTCGAAGACGCACACCTCGGCGAGGCGCGGGCGGAGGTCGGACGGGATGCGATCGAGCACCTTGGCCAGCGTCGAGGCGGCGTTGTAGGCGACGACGTGGACCATGATGCGCGGTTGCGGCGCGGGATCGGAATTGGGTCGTGCCACGGGGGCCTCCGGGGCGGAGTCTACCCGATCCGCCTCAGAGATCGGATGGATCGATCGGGCACTCGACCGTGATCGCGTCCGGCACCAGCGCCTCGAAGTCGCTCCGGTTGAGCGTCATCACGGAGGCGGCGCCGATCTTGGTCGCACAGGCAACGATCATCGCATCGTAGGTGCGGCCGCCCGCGACGCCTCGCGTCGAGAGTCCCTGGAGGGCGAACCACTGTTCGCGCGACGTCAACCCGGCGATCCGGGTGCGACGGAAGTTCTCGGTGAGCAGCTGGTGCGCGACCGCCGGCGCCAGCCGATGCGGCGCGGGCAGCCGGGTCAAGACCGCGTAGGTCTCGACCAGGACCGGCGCGCCGAGGAACATCCTCCACTGCCTGCGCCCCTTCTCCTCGAGTGCGGCGAGGCAGGCCCGGTGGTGTTCGTGCCACGAGGAGAGCGCCGCGACGACCACGCTGGTATCGACCAGGAAGTCGGGCACCTCTACTCCGCGCCCCGATCCCGCCGGAGGCCACGCCGGACCTTCTCCACCGCCCTGGCGGACAGTCCGGGCACCGCCGCCTCCGGGACCGCGACGAGGAATCGCCCTCGCCGCTCGATCTTCACCGCCAGGGGCACCGGCTCCACCTCGAGAACGCCGTCGTCCCGGTAGCGAATATCGACGCGGGTACCGGGCGTGAGCGGAACCTGGTCGCGCACCGCCTTGGGCACGACGATGCGTCCGGCACCATCGATGGTAGTGATCATGGTAGGTATCCTACCATTTTCAATGCCATGGCACCAGCGTCTGCCGTGCTAGATTCCGCGCCCATGGTCCGCCGCGCCGTCGCCGTCGTCGTCGAGATCGCGGTGGTGTGCACGCTCCTCTACGGCGGCTATCGGGTGCGGATGCGGCTCTGCGAGAACTGGCACTTCGCCGGGTCCGACACCTACGGCTACCTCAAGCTGGCGAAGCAGATGCGCCAGAACCACCGCTACGCGCTCGACCCACCGCCGGCCGAGCTGCAGTGGGTGCGCCCGCCGCTCTACCCGATCTTGCTCCTCGCGGTGCGCTGGAACGCCGACCTCGACAAGAAGGGCGATCCGGAGTGGCAGCCGATCCAGCACGCCCAGATCGCCTTCGATCTCCTGATCACCAGCCTGCTGGTCTACTTCGTGGCGCGAAGGATGGCCGGCCCCGTCGGTGGCGCGCTCGCCCTGGCCCTGGCGATGGTCTGCCCGTTCACCGTGCTCTCGACCGGCGCCGCGCTCACCGAGTGTCTCGCGACCTGTCTCTCGGTCCTGGCGATCGCCCCGCTCACCCTCGGGCAACGCCGGCCGCGGATCGGGTTTCCCCTCGCCGCGGCGATGGTCGCGCTCTCGGTGCTGGTGCGCCCCGACGGACTCCTCCTCGGCGCGGCCTTCGTTCCAGCGATCCTCCTCCTGCGTCCGCCGCGGGCGGTGTGGCGGCAGCGGCTGATCGTCGCTGCGCTGTGTGCCGGTTCATTCCTGGTGGTGCTGGCGCCGTGGCCGATCCGCAACCAGATCCAGTTCGGCGCGCCCCACCCGATCGGCGGCCGGATCGATCGCTACTCGCGTCCGGTGATTCACTACCAGGGGTTCTGGGCGTGGCTGCGCGCATGGGCACCCGACTGGAAGCCGATGACCTGGCCAACCACCTGCTTCTACGACGTCGGCTGCCACCCGACGGTGGCGCTCTACGAAGGGCCGGGCGCCTTCGACTCCAAGGAGGAGCGCGCCGTCGTCGAGCAGCTCTTGAAGCTGCGGATCAAGCAGGGCCACACCCAGGCGGTCTCCGACGGCTTTCAGAGGCTCGCCGACGAGAAGATCGCCCGCCACCGCCTCGCCTACCATCTGACGCTGCCGCTCTCGCGCGCCTTCGGCATGTGGGTCGCGCCGTTCGACGAGCTGCTCCAGGGGCCGCCCCCGTGGCCCGAGATGACCACCCTGCTGCGCCCCCACCTGGAGGAGGGCTCGAAGGTTCTCCTCCTGGCGATGCTGGCCGGCGGCGCGATCCTCTTGCTGCGACGCAGCACACGCGGCGACGCGGCGGTCCTGGTGACGACAATTGGCGTTCGCACCGCGGTGATGGCCTACACCTTCTACTGCATGCCGCGCTACGCGCTGGAGGTGATGCCGCTCGGCTACGCGCTCATCGGTGCGGGGGCGGTGGAGGGCGTCCGGGCGCTGGGGTCGCTCGGGTGGTTCGTCGCGCGGAGCGCTTTGCGCGCCAGGGCCCGTCGACGAGGCGCGCTCTAGTGTCCCGACACAGAAGTTGGCAGTAGGAAAAGGCCGCGCACGGCCGCGGCCCGGCGGCAAGTGCCGCCGTGAGCAGGGGTGGGGACCAAGGCGGACGGGGGCTTGCCCCCAGGATCGATTGGGGGAGGGCCGACGGGGCGGGGCGGCACGCACCGTGGGATTGTGGCTAGTGTGCTGGCCGGGAAATTCTGAAAAGAATTTCTCGGACAGGACACTAGCGGACTGCCTTCGTCGTCGCTGGCGGGGGTGGGTCGGGAAGGCCGAGGTGGCGGAGGAGGCCGGGGCCGTGGTCGTCGAGCGTGCCCCAGGTTGCGCTCCGCCAGGGCGTGCGGAAGGCGAGGTAGAAGCCCGTCAGGTCGCGGAAGTAGCCGAGGGCTTCGGGGGTTTTCTCGACGAGCGAGGTGAGCTCCTTCGGGTCGCTGGCGAGGTCGAAGAGCTGCTCCTGGCCGTTGTAGTCGACGATGTAGCGGTAGCTCGCCGAGCGCATGCCGAAGCTGCGGCCGTACTCGCTGGTGACCGCGCGGCCGGTCCACTTGCCGTCGCGGAGGGCGATCGGGAGCAGGCTCTGGCCCTGGATCCGCGGGTCGGGCGGGAGGCCCATCAGGTCGAGGATCGTCGGCGCGATGTCGATGTGGCTGGCCAGCGTGTCGACGGTGAGCGCCTTCGGGGCGAGGCCGGGCGCGAGCACCACCAGCGGGATGTCGGTGACCTCGAACCAGTGGCCGTAGGCGTGCCCCACCTTGTGGTGCTCGTAGAAGCCTTCTCCATGGTCGCTGGTGAGGACGATGGCGGTCTTCTCGTCCACCCCGAGCGCGGCGAGACCGTCGATGAGCTGGCCGAAGCAGGCGTCGAGGTGCTCCACTTCGCCGTCGTAGAGGCCGACCAGCTGGGCCCAGCGCGCGTCGCTCATGGCGATCCCGCCGCCGGCGATCTTGTCGAGCACCGCACCGTCGGGGAACTTGCCGATCGCCGGATCGAACGGACCCGCGAAGTAGTGCTCGGTGGTGCCCGGGTGGTAGTTGTAGGGCGTGTGCGGATCGAAGGGGAGGCCGGAGAGGAAGAAGCGGCGCTTCGCCTTCACCTGCTCGGCGGCGAAGGCGAGCATGCCCTTCACCACCGCAGCGCAGTCGCCACCCTGGTTCTCGCGGCTCGGGGTGTGGAACGAGGTCCATTTCGAGGCGGCGCGCAGGCGATCCATCGCGAACGGGTTGTTGCCGTAGAAGCCGGTGGCGACCCCCGCGCCGCCGAGGATCGCCGAGAGGGTCGGGATGCCGGGGTTGGGTTTCGCCGCGTCGCCGCCGACCCCGTGGGTGCGCGGCATCTGCCCGGTCTGGATGCTGGCGTGCGACGGGGGCGACGAGGGCGAGGCGGCGAGCGCGCGCTTGAACACCACGCCACCGGCGCGCCCCGCCAGGGTGATCCGCGGGGTCTTGACGCGCGTCTCGTTGTAGAGGGCCAGGCGATCGGCGCGCAGCGCGTCGACCACGAAGAGCACCACGTTCTCGACGGGGGCCGGGCGTTCGCGACGGGGCGCCTTCGCGAGCAGGATCCGCGGCTCGCCCCACGCGGCGCTCGCCGGATCGCCCTCGGGGACCGCCAGCTCCAGGTCGACCAGACGCCCGGCGACGGACGCGAGGTCGAGGTGCCGCGTCTTCCAGGCGCCCGCGGGCTGGCTCTCGTCGAGGAGGACGATGGCATCGGCGCCGATCGGCTTGACCGAGACCCGGAAGCGCGCCGCTCCCTCGATGGCGCCGGTGTGCACGCGCAGCCAGCCGTTTGCCGGGATCTCGATCGGGATCCGTTGCGTCCTCCATCCCGTGAGTGCCATTTTTGCGACGCCAGCGACGGTGACCGAGGCATCGGCAGCCACGGGAGAGTAGGGGGCCGCGCTCGCGGGCGGCTCGGAAATCGGCACGATCTCGACCGAGTGCACCCGCGCTCCCGGCCGCGCGATGCTGAGGAGGAGGCGGTTCTCGCCGGGGTGGAGCAGCTTCGCGGGCACGTTGCCCTCGACCACCTGCCAGCCCGGTGCGAGGGTGGTGTTCTTCACCGGACGGCCGTTCAGGTTGATCGAAAGCCGCTGGCCCGCGCCCGCGTGGATCCGCACGATCACCCGCGCCCCGTCGCTGCTGCCCGCCGCGAGCGCCGGGGTCCACGAGAAGCGGAGCGTCGCGGCGCGCTTCGCCAGGGTGCGTCCGGGGTGTCCGTCGCCGTCGCTGAGCCCGCCCCACGGGCTGGTGTATTCGTTGCTGTACTTCCACAGGCCGTGTCCGGCGACGGGGAGGAAGAGGCCGCCGCGCCCGAGGTGGAAGCGCAGGCGGTTCTGGAGAAGGTCGATCGCCGGGCCCTCCTCGTCGAGCGGAGGCGGCTCCGCTGGCGCGGCGGGTGCGACGGCGGCGACGGAAGAGGCACCGGTCGGGGGTGGCTGGGCGGGGGCGTCCTTGGCGCCGCAGCCGAGGGCGAGCGCCGCGAGGAACGGGAGCGGGAGCGGGTGGGAGCGGATCATCGCCAGTGCTCGTAGCACGCCGCCCGGGGCTTGCGATAGCCGCGCGCCCCGCTAGGCCCCCGCTAGGATCCGGGATCAACTTGCCGAGGAGGCGCAAATGGCCAAGAGCGACGTCGTGGGGCAGTGCACGAAGGAGAAGCCGTGGATCTTGAAGACGCCGAGCGGGTCGTCCGAGTTCCAGGCGTACCGCGACCAGACGAAGGAGCCGCCCGCACTGGTGGTGCAGGTCGGAAAGACCGAGCTGCGCTATCACCTGCGCTGCTTGACCGATCTCCAGGCGATGCTCAAGGCGCACGGCGACTGGATGCTGCTCGGCAGCGCCGACGAGCAGAAGCCGGCGGCGGAGGGCACCGTCGAGGCCTGGGCGCGCGCGACCAGCAACCCCGTCGGAGGCTGGTACGGCCTGAAGAAGGAGCTGCGCGGCCGCTTCGGGATGTACGTGCCTCCGGTGATGAAGGCGCTCGGGCTCGCCGAGGTGGAGGACAAGCCGAAGAACAACCGGATGCGGGCGCTGTAGGGGGGCGCGCGATGTGCCGGAACATCCGATTGCTGTTCAACTTCGATCCCCCCACCACCGACGAGGAGGTGAGCGCGGCGGCCCTCCAGTACGCGCGCAAGGTGAGCGGCACGCGGGTGCCGTCGAAGGCCAACCAGGCGCACTTCGATCGCGCGGTGGCGGAGATCGCCCAGGCGACGCGCGCGCTGCTCCAGGGCCTCGAGACCAGCGCCCCACCGAGGAGCCGCGAAGACGAGGAGGCGAAGGCCAGGGCGCGCTCGGCGATCCGCTTCCACAAGATGCCGTGACACCGCGTCGGGCCCACGACCCGCACGACCCCGCACGACCAGGGCGGGTGGCCAATCCGCCCACACCGGCGCTAGACTTCACGCCCGACATGCACGACGCCCCGCGGCGCATCCAGATCGATAACCCCTCCGACGGCAGCCTGCTCTACTGGCTCGCGCGCCTCTACGCCTTCGCCCTGCTCTCGCTGGTCGCCGCCGCGGTCTACGCCCTGTTCGGCGTCTACCTCTACTTCTCCGCCCAGCTCCCGTCGCTGCCGGACCTCCGCTCCTACGCCGAGACCGCCCCCGGCGTCACCACCCTCTACGGACAGGACGGCTCGATCCTCGCCGAGCTCTCCACCCAGCGCCGCGAGATCGTCTCGCTCGACCAGATCCCGAAGCCGCTCGTCGACGCCTTCGTCGCCACCGAGGACCGCCGCTTCTTCACCCACGGCGGGATCGATCTCCGCGGCACCGCGCGCGCGCTGGTGGCCAACCTCCGTTCGGGGCAGGTGGCGCAGGGCGGCTCCACCATCACCCAGCAGGTGGCCAAGAGCTATCTCTCGTCGGAGCGCTCCTTTTCGCGCAAGATCCGCGAGGCGATCCTCGCCCGCCGCCTCGAGGCCCGCTACTCGAAGCGCGAGATCCTCGCCCTCTACCTGAACCAGATCTACCTCGGGAACGGCGCCTACGGGGTGCAGGCCGCGGCGCGCCGCTACTTCGACAAGGACGTATGGGAGCTCGATCTCGGCGAGATGGCGATGATCGCCGGCCTCGCGCGCGCCCCCGGACGCGAGTCGCCGCTGCTCTCCGAGAGCGCCGCCCGCGAGCGCCGTACGCAGGTGCTCCAGAACCTCGCCACCGTCGGGGTGATCAGCGGCGTCGAGGCCAAGCTGTGGGCCAAGATCCCGCTCATCGTCCGGCCGCGCCGCGACCACTTCCACGAGGTCGCGCCCTACTTCTCCGAGCATGTCCGGCGCGAGCTGGCGAAAAAGTACGGACAGAAAGGACTCTACGAGGGCGGCTACCGGGTCGAGACCACCGCCATCCCCGAGCTCGACGTGCTGGCCTATGAGAACGTCGACGTGGCGGTGCGCAAGCTCGACAAGCGGCAGGGCTTTCGCGGTCCCGAGGCGCACCTCGAAGGCGCGCTCGCCGAGCTCTTCCGCGAACGCTCGAAGAAGCTGTACGGCGACGGCCCGCTGGTCGAGGACAAGCTCTACCTCGGTCTCGTCGAGGGGATCACCGATGTGGCGCGCGTCCGCATCGGCGAGGCCTCCTACCCGCTCCCGCTCGCGAACATGCAGTGGGCCGCGAAGTTCTCCGCCGCCGACGCCACCAACGACAAGCTGATCGGATCGATCCGCGAGGCGCTGAAGAAGGGCGACGTGGTGTGGGTGCGCTGGGCCCACCGCTCGCAGATCGCGCGCTTCTCCGATTTCACCTACAACGAGGAGGGCGACGCGGCGTGGCTGCCCGAGCAGCCGTTTCGGAAGCCGCCGCCGGGGCCGCAGGTGCTCGCGCTGGAGCAGCAGCCGCGCGTCTCGGGATCGCTCTACACGTTCGATCACCAGAACGGCTACGTCCTGGCGATGGCCGGCGGAAACGACTTCGACGCCAGCGAGTTCAACCGCGTGGTGCAGTCGTGCCGCCAGCCCGGGAGCGCGTACAAGCCGGTCTACTACTCGCTCGCGCTCGATCGCGGCTACTCGTTCGACACGATGTGGAACGACAAGCCGAAGCCGGAGGTCGATCCGGTCACCGGCGAGCTGTGGGTCCCCGAGAACATCGACGGCAGCTACGGGATCCAGGTCTCGCTGGAGCGGGCGCTGGTGTGGTCCAAGAACCCACCGTCGGGGGAGATCTTCGCCACCCTCGGTACGAAGCCCGTCGACGCATGGCACAAGCGGCTCGGCTTCTCGACGCCGCTGGTCTCGAACGACATCTGCCTGAAGAAGCACTGCCCGTCGCTGGCGCTGGGCGCCTCGTGCGTCCACACCGACGACATGGCGCGCGTGTTCGCGGTGTTCGCGCGGAGCGGGCGGCCGATCGATACGGTCTACGTGCGGCGCGTGATCGATCGGCGCGGGCGGGTGATCGAGGATCACACCACCTGGGACGACCCGCTCCTCGACGGTGCAGGGCGCCTCGACCGGATCGCGGCGCGCTTCGGCGACGAGCCGGCGCCGGTGATCAGCCCGCGCACGGCGTGGCTCACCTCGACGCTGCTCCGGCGGATCGTCAGCCAGGGCCACTCGGCGCCGATCCGCGCGATCAAGATCCCGGCGGCGGGAAAGACCGGCACCTCGTCGCACACCTCGGATGTGTGGTTCGTCGGCTACACCTCGCGCTGGTTGACCTCGGCCTGGATCGGCGACGACACCTACGAGCGGCAGCTCGGCTACAAGGACGCCTCGTTCATGCTCAGCGTACCGATGTGGGCGCGCTACATGGCGGTGGCCAACGGGGACCAGCCGCTGAGCGAGATCCCGTGGGATCTCCCGCCCGGGGTGAAGGGCAAGAACGATCGCGGCGGGCCGCTCAAGCCGGGCTTCCCGCCGCCGCCGCAGCTCGGCGTGGCCCCCGACGGCAAGCCCTACACGCTGCCCGAGAAGTACCGCGGGATCGTCAACGCCACCGGGGCACCGCCACCGCCGAACCTCGCGCAGCAGAAGGTGATCCGCTTCCCGGGGGGCGCGCCGAAGCTGCTGAAGCCAGGCGAGCGCCCGCGGGTGGTCGTCCCCGAATTCCGCTAGAACTCCCTCGGCTCCCGCCGAGACAACTCCGCTGACGCGGTAAAGGAAGTCAGCGTTCCCGTTCCCGTTCCCGTTCCCGTTTTCGTTTTCGTTCCCGTTCCCGTTTTCGTTTTCGTTTTCGTTCCCGTTCCCGTTCCCGTTCCCGTTCCCGTTCCCATCACCCGCCGGTCGCTGCGATGCACTCCTCCACCTCGCTCCGGATCGGCTCGTCGATCAGCGCGCACGGAACGAACCACGGGCTCTCCACACACTGCACCGTCAGCGATCCGCGCGCCGCGTCGTGGTTCCACGTCACGGTGGGGGCTTGCCCCCAGGATCGCTTGGGGGGGAGCCGTCCCACGAGGCCCTCCCCTGGTCGCCCGCGGGGACCATCCCGGTCTCCCGCTTCACCTGCTCCTTCAGACACCCCCACGCCGCCGCACTGACCTTCGGGAACACCTGCACGGCGCATGCGGACATCCTGCATCCTCCGGGGTCGCGATCTGTGATAGTAGCCAGCCATGGAACGCGGTGGATGGAAATTGGCAGGGCTGGCGCTCGGGCTGGCGGCGCTCGCAGCCTCGGGCTGCGCCGTCGGAGGCGTCGCCCTGCGCGGCGAGAGCGAGGGGCCGAACATGAACCTGCAGATCGGCGCGGAGATCGAGGGCGCCAGCGGACGCGTCACCATCGAGGTGAAGAACCGCGCCGAGGACGCGGTCGGGATCGACATCGACTCGATCCGCCTGCGCGACAGCAGGGGCGAGCGCTACCCGGCCCTCGGCGCGCAGCAGCGCTTCGTGCGCAACGGCAAGAAGGTGCTCCGGCGCGTGCCGCACGGGGCGATCACCATCGCGCCCGGGGCGCAGCAGTCGATCGCGCTGGAGTTCGAGAAGCTGCCGGAGAAGGAGCAGAGCTACAGCCTCGTGCTCCCGGCGATCTACCGGCTCGGGATCGAGGGGCAGGTGGGGTTGAAGGCGATGCGCATTCCGCTCGAGCCGACCGGCGCCGCGGCCGCCACCGCGACCGGCGGCTTCTACGACCCGTTCGCGGAGTAGGGCGCGCGGTCAGAGTTCAGAGGCTCAGTCGATCAAGCCGGGGTCGTCGTCGATCCCTGCGGCGGCATCGAGCGGGGCGGCGGGCGGTGGGTTGACGACGGTCTCGTCGACGGTGGCCTCGTCGGCGTCGCGGTCGGTGGGGACGGGCGAGGGGGCATCGCCGGTGTCGACCCAGTAGGTGTCGCGAACGCGATCGACGTCGAGGTGGACGTGCACGCCGTTCGGGTAGTAGCCCACGCCGGCGGGGTGGAAGCGGTCGCGCAGGTAGCGCACCAGCGCCTCGTTGCGCACGCCGGGAATGCGGAAATCGATCGCGCTGCCGGTGATGTGGCGGGAGTGCTTGCGCGACGAGAACTGGCGCGGGCGGTAGCCGGAGAAGACCTCGATGCGGCGGTTGAAGTGGCGCGCCATCTCGTAGACCGCGCGGCCCAGGCGCGGGTCGATCGCGTGACGCTTTCCGGTGTGGTGATCGCGCAGGAAGCGCTCGAAGTCCTTCGCGGCGGCGGCGCGCGGGCGACCCTTCTCGTCGAAGGGGCGGAAGGAGAGGTCCTCCCGCAGGTTGGCTTCGTGGAGCGTCACCGGCGGGAAGCGCGGCGCGCGGACGACCGGCACCTTCGTCCGGCCCTTCTCCTTCGCCTGGACCGCGCGCACTGGCGCGGGGGACGGAGCAGGCGCCTTCTCCTCGGGCAGCTCCGGACGCCGCTGGATCATCAGCGACGGCAGGCGTGGCTTCGCGCTCACCGCGGCCAGCTTCTGAGCCTCATCGACCCGCCGCAGGCGGCTCCACAGCGTCCCCTGGGTCTTCGGGGACAGCGCGATGATCGGCGGCTTCGCCCTCGCCGCGATCGGCTTCGGCCTCGCAACGACCGCCTTCGGCTTCGCGATGACCGCCTTCGGCCTGGCGGCGACCGGCTTCGCCTTGGCGGCGGCCAGCCCCTTCGGCGCAGGCTTGTGGGCGACCTTGACCGGATGCTTCCCCTTCGGTGCGGGGGTGCCCAGCGCGATGGATGGCGCGCCGAAGAGCAGGGCGAGCGAGAGCAGTGTCCTCATGGTTGATCGATCGATCCGCCGCGGCCCGGGCGCAACTTTTCGCACCAAAAAAAGTCCAGACCCGAACGGGAGCGGACCACCTCGCACCAACCCATTGCGCGTCGCGGCGCGCGCGGGTAGTCTCGCGCCTCTTTCGGAGGATGACCATGGGAATGCGTACCAAGAAGGTGGTCCGGCAGCGCTCCACCGCCCACGTGAAGCGAGTCAAGGCCAAGCGCAAGATGCGGAAGAAGCGGAACGGGCGCGGGGTCCACTCGGCGGCCAAGAAGCGCCGCGTCCGGGGCGCGCGTCAGAAGCGGAAGTAGCGCACCTCCGATGACGATGGCAGCGACGGCGGCGAACGCCCTGTGCGGGCTGGTGGCGCTCGCGCACGTGTGGTTCCTGGTGCTGGAGATGTTCCTCTGGCGGACCCGTTTTGCCAGGAAGCGACTCGGGATGACCGAGGAGCAGGCCGAGGCGACCGCGGTCCTGGCAAAGAACCAGGGGCTCTACAACGGCTTTCTCGCGGCCGGGCTGGTCTGGGGCCTGCTCGCGCCTGCGCCGGGCGACTTCGCGATCAAGCTGTTCTTCCTCGCCTGCGTCGCGGTCGCCGGGATCTACGGCGCGGCCACCGCGGCCCGGCAGATCTTCTTTCTCCAGGCGCTGCCGGCGCTGCTTGCGCTGGGCGCCGTCTTCGCCGGACGTAGAGCCTGAGCGGGCTCAGGCGGTGGCCGTCGGTGCGATCCGGTAGACCCTCCCCGCGTCGGCGTCGACAATCACGTCCTCCCCGTCGCTGAGCGTGGTCGTGGCGCGGCCGGTACCGAGCACCGCGGGGACGCCGTACTCGCGCGCCAGCGTGGCCCCGTGGGAGAGCGCGCCGCCGTGGTCGGTCACCAGCGCCGCGGCGCCGGGGATGAGGTAGGCCAGCGACGGCAGGATCGCCGCGGTGACCAGCACCGCGCCGCGAGGGAGCGCCGCGGGAGCCGCCGCCGGATCGTGCAGCACATAGACTCGCCCGAGCCCGCGCCCGCACGTGCCCGAGCCGCGCAGGACGCCGCCCGCTCCGCCGCCCTGCCAGGTGGGCCGCCGTGCGCGGATCTCCGACGGGGGAGCGAGCAACGCCCCGGCCCGCCTTTGCGCCCGGTTTTCCTCCGCGGTCGCCCGATCCACCTCGCCCGCGAGGATGCACTCGATCGG
The DNA here is from genome assembly GCA_009692555.1 of Myxococcales bacterium. Classification (GTDB taxonomy): domain Bacteria; phylum Myxococcota_A; class Polyangia; order Palsa-1104; family SHYY01; genus SHYY01. The sequence goes on along the minus strand of SHYY01000020.1, from coordinate 4,665 downwards.
CAGCTCGAAGATCAGCGCCGGATCATCGAGCGTGCCGTCGCGGTAGAGGCGATCGCCGCGTGCGAGGAGCGCGCGCCGGACCACCCGCTGGGCACGGAAGAAGAGCCCGTCGTCGGCCTCGGCGATCGGCAGCGCCGCCCGCACCACCGGGAGCAGGTGCTTGAACGCGCCGCGCGCCATCCGGTCGAGTCGATCGAGCACCGCCGCCGACGCCGACGCAGCCGACTCCGCGGACTCCGCGCTCCGCAGCTCCGGCGACGGGCCGCGCGCCACCAGGGCCGCCATCGCCAGCACGCGCGTCGGAAACTCGTCGTCGCACGGCACCGCCACATCCCACGCCGGCGCCCAGGCGCCGAAGCGTTCGTTGTAGGTGGCGATCAGCCCGGGCCGCTCCATCGGGTCGGCGCGCCCGATCCGCCACAGGGCGGAGTCGCGATCCACGGTGGGTCCGCCCGTCGCTGCGAGCAGCGCTCCGTGCTCCAGGAGCGGCTCGCCGAGGTTGGCCCGGAGGAGCTGATCGAGGTGCGCCCGCGCCCGCGCCAGCGACGGTGCGACCTCTCCGACGTAGCGCGCGAGCACGATCCGCCACGCCGCCAGCACCGCGCCGAGGCGCTCCGGATCGGTCGCACCCGCGGAGGCGCGCTCGAAGGGGGCGAGCGCCGCGTCGCAGGCCGGCACGATCTCGTCGTGGAAGAGCCGTGGGAGGTCGTTGGGGGGGATGACCCGCGCAGGCGGTGCAGTGCGCTCGCCCGAGTAGAAGAGGTACCCGTGGAGCACACACGACGGCGGCGCGCCGGGGAGGTCGCGGGCGAGCGCGACCAGCGAGCGCTGCGCTTCGGAGAGCGGGTCGGGGTTATGCTCGGCGTCGCGCCGCCAGAGGGCATCGTCGCCGGGATCCCATGTCTCGTCCGAGAACGGCGGCGCCGGCGCCAGCGGCCGCGCCTGGAGGAAGACCGGTCCACCGTTGGTGAGCGCGTATTCGATGTCGGCCTCGCCGCCGCAGAGCGCGGCCAGCCGCAGCGCGCCGCGCGCCAGGAGATCGCCTTGCGCGACGTCGCGCGGGGAGACCTGCCCCCACTCCGGCTCGCCGGGGTCGCGCTCCTCCGCGCGCATCGTGCCGTTGCCCCGGCCGTCGCTCCGCCCGGCGGTGTGGAGCACGCCGAGCGCGCTGGCCGCGACCATCGGCTGCACCAGCACCGCCATTCGCGCGCGCCCGATCCCGCGCGAGCCGAGGTAGGCCCGCGCCGCCTGCCGGTGCACCGAGACGCGCACCTTCTCGATCGCCGCCGGCACCTCCTCCTTCGTCACTCCGACGACGCTGTCGAACACGCCGGCCGCGCTCGCTCCCGGGCGGTCCTCGACGTCGGCCGAGGAGCGCACCGCGAACCGCTCGCCGCCCAGCCGTGCCAGCGCCGCCGCGATCCCCGGTGGGTCGATCTCCTCGTCGGGAAGCACGATGATCCCGTCGGGGACCCGGAGGCCCGCCGCCCGGGCGCGCGCGAGGGTCTCTGCCTTGCCGCCCGCCGCGCGGAGGCCCGCCGCCTCGTCGAGCCGGATCACGCGGACCTCAATCGTTGATCACGAGATCGATCTTCGCACCGCGCGCCGCCGCCGCGTTGGCCGCCGGCGACTGCTTGATCACCACGCCCTGATCGTAGTCGTCGTTCGACCCGTAGCGCGTCGCGCCGGCGACGAAGCCGGCCTGCTCGAGCAGCTCCTTCGCCTTCGAGAGCCGCTTGCCGATCACCTGCGGCACCGGAGAAGCGCTCGGCCCCGAGGAGATCACCAGATCGACCACCCCGTCGACCTTCAGCTCCCCCCCGGCGGGCGGTGCCGACGTCAGCACCACCCCTCTCTCCGCCGCATCCGACGGCGCCTCGGTCACCAGGCCTGCGCGCAGGCGCGCCTTCACGAGCGCCTCGCGGGCGTCGGCGATCGGCATCCCTGTGAGCCGCGGCACCGTCGGTGGTGGGGGCGGCGTGGCGACGAAGGCGTGGACCTCGCCGCCACGATGGATGCGCGATCCGCCGAGCGGCGTCTGGCGGCTGAGCGTGTGCGGCGGCACTTTGTCGTCGGGCCGCTCGCCGTCGAGCACCAGCACCAGCGCCCGCGCGTCCAGGAGAGCCCGCGCCTGGTCGACGGAGAGCCCCGCGAGGGACGGGACCTCGGAGGTGGTCACCGGCAGCCGCGGTCCGACGACGAAGTACATGATCAGGTAGGTGCCGGCGGTGGCCAGCGCGGAGAGGAAAACGGTCGAGAACGACGTGCGCCCCATGGCCGCGCAGCGTATCACCGGCGACGGTGAAGCCGCAAACCGCCGTTGCTTGTTGGCCGCCGATCATCCGGACGCGTCCGGCTCCGTCGACCCCCGGTGGCCACCGCACCGCACCGCACCGGGGGCCTGGTTGCCCGGTCGGTGGCCCCGGGCTACCCTCTCGCTGTGACGGCATCCCCCCTCCGAGCACCCCTGCTCGCGCTCCTGCTCCTGGGCGGATCCGCGAGCGCCGTTCCGAAGCTGCCCGATCCCGTCGCCGCGCCCGATGACCTCTCGAAGGGCGTCGCCGCATCCGACGGTGACGAGCGCGACGCGAAGCTCCCGCGCGTCGGCAAGGTGAAGGAGTGCTGCGGCTACCCGATCGCGCAGAAGGACGGCTTCCGCCTCTCGTTCTACTGGCTCGCCTACGAATCCGAGTACGCCAACGAGACCTACGACGTCGACATCTACGACAAGACCGGCTTCTGGCTCGGGCGCTACCCGTCGGGGTTCGTCTACGAGCTCAAGCTCGAGGGCACCGGCTTCCTGCGCGACGGGCGCCTCCTGAACTACGACGGACCCTGCGCGTGGGGGATGGGCACCTGCTTCTCGGTCCTGTCGTTCGACGAGCACCCGATGGGGCGCGGCGTGCAGAACCGGGCGCTGGTGCCGTTTCGCTCGGTGGCGGTCGATCCGCACCTCATCCCGATCGGCTCGCCGCTGTTCGTTCCGGAGGTGGTCGGGCTGGTGCTCCCCGACGGTACGGTGCACGATGGCTGCCTGCGCGCCGACGACATGGGCGGGGCGATCAAGAACCGCAAGCTCGACTTCTTCGTCGAGAGCTACTTCAACTTCAAGTACCTCGCCGACCAGTTGTGGTGGCACCTCAAGGCCACGCCGCACCTCGACGAGCCGCGCTGCCAGTACCTGCGCCTCGGCGAGCCGCGCGAGCGCCAGAACGAGCACACCGACTGGGCGCAGATCCACTCGCGGAGCTACAAGACGCGGCAGGCGCAGGCGCTCACCATCTACAAGAAGCAGATGCTGCGGCGCGGGGCGCACAAGCGTGCAGTGCTGACCAGCGCCGTCGCTGCCAACCGGGTCAAGGTGACGGGGAAGCGGCGATGACCCTGGGCGGGATCGGCGGGGCGCTCGGGCTCGGGGTCTCGCGCATCGCGCGCGCGATGGCCGACGACGTTCGCCTCGAGGTGGCGGGGCCGGCGCGGGTGATCGCCGTCGGGGACAGGCTGGCTCGCGCGCTCGCCAAGGCCGGTGTGCCGGTGATCGCGTTGGTCGCCAAGAAGGGGCGGCGGCGAAAGAAGGGACCGCCGCAGGTGGTCGCATCCCTGTCGAGCCTGCCGTTTTCCGATGGGTCCGTCGACGCCCTGTGCGCCTCCGGGCTGCCGGTGGAGGGATCCGCCGCGCTGCGCGAGTTCGCGCGGGTGGTCCGCGACGGCGGGCTGATCACCGTCGCCACCGCGGCGAACGCACTGGTGCGGAAGGTGGCGCCCCCCGAGGTGATGGCGGCGCGGATGCTTCACGCGCTGCTGGTCGACATCGAGCAGCAGCAGGTCGGATCGACGTTGCTCACGTCGGCCCACGTACGCGCCGTCCAGCGCGCCCCTTGATTCCCTGTGTTGCGCGTCCTACCCTGCAGCCTGTCGCAATGGGGGCGACACGGTTTCGACGGAGGTGTACTGAACAACAGGCTGCGTGCCGAGGAGTCCCGGCGCCTCGTAAATCCGACGGGAAAAACACAAACGCGAACGATAACGCGTACGCTCTCGCCGCCTAACTAGCGGATCGAGTGCCGTTTCCCCCGGGAACTGCCTACGGCCCGGGAGGGGGCGTAAATCAGTGGGCTGGCCGACCGCGAACGTCTATCGCGCGGGAGGCGAGACGCAGGATGGGCTAGCCGTGGAGAGTGCCTGTCGGAGGGCTCGACCCGCGGTGAAACAAGTTCACCGACTACGCACGTAGACGCCATTGGACAGCACTTCCGGACCCGGGTTCGACTCCCGGCGCCTCCACCCGCTTTCTCTTGTAGTTACAGTAGCTTGCGAAGCACTACGCCTCCGGAGCGGCCTTGGTGCCCACCTGGTGCCCAAACCCTTCCGGAGTCGGACGGTCCAGCTGCTCCACGGCCACCCGGTGCACCACCGGGGCGAGGTGCGCGTACCGCATCGTCATCTCGATGGTCGCGTGGCCGAGGAGATCCTGCACCGCCTTCAGCGGCACGCCCCGCATCGCGAGGTGCGAAGCGAACGTGTGCCGCAGCACATGCCAGCCGATGCGACGGAGGCCGGCCCGCTTGCAGGCGCGCCACATCGGCCACCTGCAGTAGCCCTTCTTGAGCATCTTGCCGCCGTCGTCCGAGAATACCAGCTCGCCCCGTAGATGCCGCTGGCTCT
>SHYY01000203.1 GCA_009692555.1 Myxococcales bacterium | reverse complement strand
CCAGGGTGGTCGGTTGGCAGGAGGAATTTGTTGCGGGAGGAAGTTCGATTGCCGTCGCTGCGGACGGGACGACTACGACTACGACTACGACTACGACTACGTGACGAGCAAGAGCCAGCAAGAGGGCCCCCTCCGCTGTTAAGCACCCCGAGCCCGCCGGGCGGCGCTTGACGTGCGGTGGGCGGTGCGCCTCAATGGCCCCATGGCCGAGGAAATCGTCTCCGAGCGGCAGATCGAGATGCTTTGGAGCTGCACGTCGTGCGGGCACAAGAACCTCGGGCGGTACAAGGAGTGCCGGGGCTGCGGCAACGCCAAGGACGGCTCGGAGACCTACGAGATGCCGGGCGATCCGGCCGCCGCGGCCTCGGTCAGCGATGGCAACCTGCTCGCGATGGCGCGCGCGGGCGCGGACTGGAAGTGCAGCTTCTGCGGGAGCGATCAGCGCGCGGTCGACGGGCGTTGCCGGCAGTGCGGCGCCTCCCCGACGGTGGCGCCGTCCGCTCCATCCTCGGCGCCGACGCCATCGCGGCGACGGGCGGGGAGTGTCCTGGCGATCGTCGGAGGGACGCTCGTGGCGGTTTTCGGCGCGCTCGCTGGCCTGCTCTACCTGGGCCGTCCACCGACGCTGGCGGTGGTCGAGGTGGGCTTCGAGCACGTCATCTCCGTCGAGCGCTACGAGGTCGCGAAGCACGAGGGCTTCGCCGAGCAGCAGCCCGCCGAGGCGTTCGCGGTCCACGCGCTCGGCAAGCGCCACCACCACGACGATCAGGTCCCCGATGGCTTCCGCACCGAGGAGTACTTCGTCGACGTGCCCGACGGCACGCGCACCGAGTGGACCAGCGAGCGCGTCGCCTGCGGCCGCGACTGCACCGACCGCCCGCGGGTGTGCAACGAGAAGTGCTCGACCAACAAGAACGGCTTCGCCAGCTGCAAGACCTCCTGTACCGGCGGCGGGCAGAGCTGCACCACGCGGTATTGCAGCGAGCGGCGGAGCCACCAGGTGCCGAAGACCCGCTCCGAACGGCGCACGAGGCAGGTGCAGCGCTACCGGGCCGTGCCGCGGAGCGCCGAGTGGTTCGCCTGGAGCGTGCGGGAGTGGCGCCCGAACCGGGAGGTCAAGGCGGCCGGGAACACCACCGCGACGCGCTGGCCGGGCGACGAGGAGGTGCGCCTCGGTGTCGGGCTCGCCGACGGGGAGAAGGAGCGCGCCAGCCGCGCCGGTCGCTACCGGGTGTTGTTCGCGGACGGAAAGGGCGCGCGCCACCCGTACGTGCCCGCGACGCTCGACGAGTACCAGCAGCTCCCGCTCGGTGAAAAGCGGCGCCTCCGCCTCGAGGAGGGCAAGATCGCGAAGGTCTTCCCGCCCGACCGGTAGGTCAGTCCCCCTCGGGCTCGTCCATCCATTCGGCGTCGCCGCGGTCCTTTTTGTCGTCGCTGGCGAGATCCGGGTCGCTCTCCTCCTCGTCGGCCTCGGCCGCCAAGCCGAGCGTGCGGCGGGCGTCCTCCCGGCAGATCTGGATCAGCCCGTGGGAGTCGGCGGGCTCGCGCGCGATCAGCTCCTCCAACAGCGCCAGGTCGGCCAGCGACGGCTTCTCGGCGATCGCCATGGCGAGCGGATAGAAAAGGCCAAGCTCCCCGTCGCCGGCGCGCCAGGTGGCGAGCCCCTGCTCCAGCACGGCGCGGTCGATCGGCTGCCAGGGGCCTTCGGGGAGGTTGGTCAGCGCCTCCAGCCAATCGTGCCGGGTGGCGAAGCCGCACCGCGATCGCGCCTCCCGGTAGATCCGCCACTCCTCGTCGGTGGGCGGCCCCTGGAGCGCACGCGGCCCAAGGAACCCGGCGAGCGCGCGTCGGCTCGCGCGGCGCCCCTTCTCCTCGTCCACCTCGTGCCGGGGCAGGAAGCCATGACGCCGGCCCGCGCCGCCCCAGAGGGTGGTGATCTGCCGGAGCGTGGCGGAGGCTCCCCGGAAATCGAGCTCCCCACGTCGCAGCTCGGCGCGCTGCAGCGGGAGCACCTTGTCGCGCAGGGTCGTGGTGTCGAGGATCGCCTGGTGGTACCGGGGATCGGCGTAGAGGCGCGCTGCGAGCTTGCCCTTCGAAGGATCGCGCGCCTTGTCCCACGCCCGCCCGAGGAGCAGCTCGATCCCCCACACCACCGCCTCCTTCCCTCCCCCCTCGACCGCGCGCTCCGCCGCCGCCCGCAGCTTCGCCACCGGGGCGCGCTCGAGCAGCGTCTCGAGCGAGCGCCCGAGGCGTTTCCACGACCCCGGAAAACCCTCCGCCGCGGCGGCCAGCACCCGGTCGACGATCGGCGCGAGATCGGCGCCCGGCGTGGCCAGCGCGTCGTCGAGACAGCTCGCCGACCAGTCGAGCTCGTGGTTCACCGAGGGCGGGATGGTGAGGAGGCGATCGAGCAGCTCGGCGAGCGGCGCCTCCTTGGGCCAGGCCTTGCCCGCGATCTCCGCGAGCCGGTTCGGGAGCCCGCCCTGCTGCAGCCGCTCCTCCTGCGGCGCGGTGAGCGCCTCCCTTGCGAACGCGTAGCACACCTCCACCTGTCGCGCGGCGTCGAGCCCGCGGATCATCTCCGCCGCCGCGTCGTCGAAGAACAGATGCGCGTTCCCGTCCCTCGTCGCCACCACCCGCCGCAGCGCCTCGATCCCGCCTTCGCGCGCAAGCATCATCGTCCCGAGGTCGGGCACCCGCACCCCGTAGCGCGCGCCCGAAAGCACGCACTCGGCGAGCTCCACCGCCAGCACGTCGGGCAGCTCCTTCGCCAGCGCCGCCAGCTCCTTGAGCAGCCCCTCCATCTTGTAGCTCGGCTCGTCGAGCAGCGCAGCGATCCTGGCGATCGCCGGACCCGTGCGCCCCTGCTCTTCTTGCGACAGCCGCGCCACCGGATCGCTCTTCCACTTGCCGATCCACCACTCCACCTCGCGCACCTTGGCGAGCTTCGCCCGCGCCGGGAGCCGCACCTCCGTCACCGGGTCGCGCGCCAGCCGCTCCAGCAGCGCGATCTCCTCCTTGCCCGACGGGTTCAGCCCCTCCGCGACCGCCTGGCGCACCTCCGCATCCGGGGAGGCCGCGAGCGCGCGCACCGTGTCGTCGACGGGCGCGCCGGCTGCGAGCAGGTGTCGGAGCCCGAAGCATGCCGCCTGGAGGTGGTCGTCGGGGTGCTTGTCCCACGGTTCGAGCGCCTCGATCGCGCTCGCGATCTCGGGGATCAGCGACGGGTCACCCAGCGCTCCCGCCGCCGCCGCCACGAAGCGCAGCGCCTCGATCGAGGCGTGGAAGCGCACCTCGTTCTTGCGCCGCACCGGGCGGTCGAAGTGATCGTCCGCGCCCGCGACGAGCTCGAGCCCCTCGAGGGCGCGTCGCAGGATCTCGCGGAGCTGGTCCGCCGTCGCGAGCTCAAGGAGCGGTGCGGCCATGGCCTCGCCTGTTCGCCTGGGGGTTGGTTTCGGGCGCGGTCGCTCCGGCCGGGTGTGCTGGGGGGGCCGCGTCCGACAGCGGCGACCTCGTGAACAGCGCGCGCACCACGTCGCCGAGGTCGCTCGCGAAGACGATCTCCACCCGCACATCCGAAGGCACGTCCGCGCGGTTGGCCTCGGGGACGATCACCCGGGTCACGCCCGCGCGCTCGGCCGCGAGCACCTTCGCACGCACGCCACCGACGGGGAGCACGCGCCCGGTGAGGGTCGCCTCGCCGGTCAGCGCCACGTCGGCGCGCAGCGGGATATCGGTGGCCGCCGAGAGGAACGCCGCGAACAGCGCCGCGCCCGCGCTCGGTCCATCCTTGGCGGTCGCCGCCTCGGGGACGTGTACGTGGAAGTCGCACTCCAGGCGCTCCGCCGTCGCCCCGTAGCGCGCGGGATCGATCTTCAGGTGGGCCAGCGCGGCGTGGGCGGTCTCGCGCATCACCTCGCCAAGCCGTCCGGTGAGCCTGAGCTCGCCCTTCCCGGGGATCCGTCCGACCTCGATGAACAGCACCGCGCCGCCGTCCGCACCGACGGAGAGCCCCGCCGCGACCCCCACCGGCAGCGCCCCCGGCACGAGGTGCACCACCTGCCGCGGGGGACCGAGCACCTCGGTGACCTCCGCCTCGGTGATCGCCCGCGCGCCGTCGTCGCCGCCCGGGTTTCCCTGAGCGCGGCCCTCGGCGAGCGCCAGCGCTCGTGCCCGATGGATCGCCGCCAGCGCGCGCTGGAGCTGCCGCACCCCGGCCTCGCGGGTGTGCCCTTCAATCATCATCCGCACCGCGCCGTCACCGACGGTGAGCTCGCCCGGCAGCCCGTGCCCCTCGCGGAGCCGGGGCAGGAGGTGGCGGCGCACGATCGCCGACTTCTCGGCGAGGGTGTAGCCCTCCAGCTCGATCAGCTCCAGCCGATCGCGCAGTGTCGGATCGATCGCCCCGAGGTCGTTGGCGGTGCAAAGGAAGAGCACGTGCGAGAGGTCGTAGGGGACGCCGAGGTAGTTGTCGTGGAAGTGGCGGTTCTGCTCGGGATCGAGCACCTCCAGCAGCGCCGCCGACGGGCTCCTCCCGGTGTCCGAGCCGATCTTGTCGATCTCGTCGAGCAGCACCACCGCCGCCGCCGATCCGGCGCGCGCGAGCCCGGCGAGGATCCGCCCGGGCGCCGCCGCGGTGAAGGTGGTTCGATGGCCGCGCAGCTCGCACTCGTCGTGCACGCCGCCGAGCGGGATGCGCACGAACTTGCGCCCGAGTGCGCCCGCGATCGCCCGCGCGATCGAGGTCTTGCCGACCCCCGGCGGCCCCGCCAGGCACAGCACCACCGACGCGGAATCGCCGCCGAGCGAGCGCACCGCGAGGTATTCCAGCACCCGCCGCTTGGCCTTCTCCAGCCCGGCGTGCTCGCGCTCCAGCGCCGCCCGCACCGACGCGAGGTCGATCGGCGGGAGGGTCTCGGGATGCCACGGCAGCCGCGCCATGAAGTCGAGGTGGGCGAGGTAGGTGGAGTAGTCGTGGTGGTTCGACTGCATCCCGCGGAGGAGCCGGAGCTCGCGCTTGGCGGTCTCCCGCGCCTGCCTCGGCAGCCCCGCTTGCTGGAGCCGCCTCTGCAGCCGTCCGAGGTCGTCGCCCTCGCCGCCGCCCGCCGCCTGCGGATCGAACACGTCGAGCCGCTTTTGCACCTCGACCACCTGCGACCAGAGACGCTGGCGGAGCGGCGCCGGCAGCTCCGGCTTCTCGGCGATCGCGCGCATCATCGCCTCGAGCGCGCACGATCCGCGGTGGCCTTCAGTCCGCGCCGCGAGGGTCTTCGCCACGGCCTGCAGCGCCTCGTCCGCCGGCAGCCGGAGTGCGTCGCGGAGCTCCTCCTCGCTGGCGAGCGCGCGCAGTACCGGTGGCAGTGCCGTCCTCAGGCGCTCTGGCCAGTCGGTCCGCTCCGGCACCGCACCCGCCTCCAGCGCCGCGAAGAGGGCATGGGCTCCCGCGATCAGCGGTCCCAATCCTGCGGCCCCCGCCGCCTCGTCGACCGCCGGCTCGCACACGGCGAGGTACGGGCTCTCGCGACCGCGCGCCGAGAGCACCCGGATCCGCCGCTCCCCGCGCAAGGTCACCCCGCCCTCGCTCGCCGCGACCACCTTGCACTCCGTCCCCCAGCGCGCCGTCACCAGCGTCGGCAGCTCGACCCCCGAGGCGATCGCCACCGCCACCACCTTCGCCCCGATCCGCGCCTCCAGCGCCGCCACCGTCCCGGGATCGATCGCCGGCGGTGCGAACGCGCGCTCCTCGCCCGGGAGGAGGGTCTCCTCGAGCAGTCCGATCAGGTCGAACTCGTTCGCGGCCATCCCGCGTTTGTATCGCCCCTCGGGCCACGAAGAAAGAGCCGGCCGAATCGGGTGTGCCGCGCCCCGCTCAGTCCCCGAAGACCCAGGGGACGCTGTGGAGCCGCCTTCGGCGGGCCTTTGAAGCTCAGACCGATTTTCGGATCTTGGTGAAGAGATCGATCGGGTCGAAGCCGAGCGCGGCGAAGGGGGACATCGAGCGCGCGGTGTCCTTCACCGCTTGCGGGACGAAGCGCCCGAACAGGCGAGAGGCCCCCTGCGCCACCCCCGCCATCGCCCCGGCGCCGGTCAGCGCGATCACCCACGGTGGTGCGGGATCGATGATCGCCCCGCGGAGGGCCACCTGTCTCGCCAGCGCCCCGGCGTCGGGACCGATGATCTCCCGCCACGCGTCGAGGGTGGCGAAGATCGCCGCGTGGGGGCGGGCGAGGCGCGACTCCATCGCTTCGAGCAGCTCCTTGTGACGGCGCATGTCCGGGCGGGCGACGCCGAGCGCGGCGTGGGTGGTGATCCGGCTCAGCTCGCCGGCGCGCTTCTCGACGAGGTAGGAGGTCCACAGCTCGCCGCGATCGAACACGAACAACCCGGCCGATCGGTCGTCGGGCAGGAGCATGTTCCAGGTTTTTTGCAACGCAGCATAGGAGGGGATCGGCACGACCGAGAGCAGATCAGGATCGATGTGCACGCCCTTGCCCACCTCGGCGCGGAGGGCGCGCGCGGCCTCGAGGAGCTGCGCGACGTAGTCGTCGCCGGCGCGGATGCGCGAATCGATCGCCCCGGCGATGCGCTCGAGGGCGTCCCCCTCCACCGCGATGGCGAGCGGCGCTCCGGCCTCCCGCCGGATCCGCCCGAGCGACCACGCCCCGGCCCAGCGGAACACGGCGGGATCGACCCGGCCGATCCCCGGGCGGATGGCCTTGACGCACACGCCCTCCTCGACGAACAGAAGGAGCGGCGGCTGGCCGGGGCGCTTCGCACCGGGCGCGCGCGAGGGCGGCGTGAGCAGCCGAAAGGCATGGCGCCACGCCGCGGGGTCAATGTGATCGATGCGGAGCTGGGGAGAGATCATCGTGAGGGCCCAGGGGACGCGCCTTTGGCGGGTTGATGAGGCTCAGCGGAGGGTGCGCTCCGCGCCAGCGACGGGGGTCATTCCTGGCAGCGGATCGTTCCCCGGCCCGCGGATGAGCACCTGATAGCCGCACTTCTCGACCCTCTTCCCGGCGTCAGCCTCCGAGATCCAGCCGATGGTCTGCCCGCCGGCCGCGACGGTCTGGGCGAGGTAATAGCGCCCGCCCGGAAGGATCTCGACCGCCGTCTCGCGCGGCGCGTCGATCCGCCCCGAGTCGGAGACCTCGGAGACAATCCGGTGACGACCCGGCTCTGCGAAGTAGCAGAAATACGAAGGCCCGCGCGTCGCACCGACGACGTGGCCGTTGTCGCGCACCACCAGCGTCACCGCGCTCACGCCCCAGAACTCGCGCACCACGCACAGCTGCCCGAGCCCACCCGGCGGGCGCCCGAGGGCGTCGATCGGCGGAGCCTCGGGGCGCGCCACCCAGAAGGGCGAGCACCCGCCCGCGGCAAACAAGATCAAGCAAGCCATCCGGATACGCATCAGTTCTCCACTCTACGCCAGTTGGAGCCCCCCGGATCTGGATCGGGTTGCCCGGAACGCAAGTCCTTTCTTGTTTCAGCTCTTGCCGGCGCGACGCAGGCGGCTGGCCTCGATCTGCGCCTCGTCGGCGGGATCGTAGGTTTCCTTCGCGGCCATCTGCGCCGTCGGCGCCAGCACCTTCACCAGCTTCGCCACCCGACGGTGGGCGCGCACGGTCTCCCACCCGTCGAGCCCTTCGAGCAGATGAACGAAGCCGTACACCGCGAAGTCCGCCACCGACGGGGTGGGCCCGGCGAGAAAGCCCGTCTCGGCGAGCGCCCCATCGAGAACCCCGAGCACCTCGGCCAGCCGGCCCCACAGCTCGGTCTGCGAGAGCCCGCCGAACCGCCGCCGCTCCTTCTGCTGCGCCACCAGCGCCACCACCCGGAACAGCGCGTCGTCGATCGGGCCCGGTGGATAGGCGGCCCGGAAGCGCGCCATCGTGCGGCGTCGGTTCTCCGGCACCAGCCAGCGCACCGGCTGGATGATGTGCGGGAGCCCCTCGTCGGCCCACTCTTCGAGCAGCAGCGCGCGCGCCCGCAGCGACGGTTCGGCGGGCAGCACCGGCCGCTCGGGATAGCGCGCCTCAAGGTGGCGGACGATCGCGGTCGAGTCGGTGATCGCCTCGCCACCGTCGACGATCACCGGCACCTGGAGCTTCCCGGTCAGCCGCTTCAGGAACCCGCGGCGCGCCGGGTGAACCAGGTTCTCCACGAACGGGATCCGCTTCCACGCCAGCACCGCCCGGATCTTCGCGGCGTAGGGAGAGATGTTGTACGAGTGGAGCGTCAGCATGGCGGCGCAGTATAGCGCGCTATACTCGCGAGCGATGCGCGCCCGCGCGATCCCGCTCGCCGCCCTCCTGATCGCGTCCGCCGCGGCCCCGGCACGCGCCGAGAGCGACGAGGAACGACGCGATCAGATCGACCAGCTCCTGTTCGATCCGCCGGTGGGAAGGGCCCGCAGCCGCCCCGCCCGCGCCGAACGCGCGCGACTCGCCCTCGCCCACCTGCGGGTGCTCCTCGAAAAGACCCCCGACGACGGCGAGCTGCGCTGGCTCGCCGGACGCGCCTGGCTCGCGGTCAGCGACGAGCTCGGTGCCGACAAGGCCCCCGCCGAGCTGGTGCGCCGCGCGATCGAGCAGCTCGAGCGCGCGCGCCGGGCCGCCCCCGAGGGCGCCCACGCCGAAAGCACCGCGGTCGATCTCGGCATCCTCTACAGCAAGCTCGGCCAGCACGAGCGCGCCCTCGCCGAGTACGACCGAGCGCTCCGTATCCACCGCGCCTCCTCCCCTCCCAGTGACGACGACGACTCCGCCGCCAACCTCCTCGGCAACTCGGCCGAAACCCTGATGGCCCTCGGTCGCCTCGGCGAGGCGATCGCCCGTTATCGCGCCGGGGCCGAGCTCGCCGGCAGCGACCCCCGCACCCGCGTCCTCGCCAACTTCGGCCTCGCGGTGGCGCTCGACCGCGACGAGCAGATCGAGAAGTCGCGCGAGGCGATGCGGCAGGCCCTCTCCGCCGATCCACAGATGCGAATGCTCGACGACCAGGGCGTCTTTTTCATGCCGGCGGGGGACAAGTTCTACTACCTCGCGCTCGGCTACCTCCAGCAGGGCGAGGACACCGCTGCCGCCGCGGCGCTCCGCAGCTTCCTCCACGAGCAGCCCACCTCCCGCTTCGCCGGTCGCGCCAGGGCCCACCTTGCCGATCTTGCCCGCGGCGTGCGGTTCTTCGAGCCGGGCGGCGCCTCGACCCTCACCTTCGGCGCGATCCGCCCCGCCAGCCGCAGCAGCCCACTCATCGAGCGCATGCTGCAACGCAGCGAACTCGCCCTCACCTCCTGCTTCCCGCGCGAGAACTTCGTCCGCGGCGGCACCGAAGCCTCCCTGATCCTGGAGGTCTCCACCGACGCGCGCGCGCGTCTGCTCGAGCTCGAAGGATCGGCCGTCCCGGGACGCGACACCTACGCCTGCATCGAGCGGGTCGTACGCGGCTGGCTCTTCCTCCCGCGTGGCAAGCGCGAGCAGATCGCATTGCCGCTCCACCTCGCGGCGCGATGACCCCAGGGAGGCTGGTCACAATGACCTTGCCACCTGGCTTCGCCTGCCGGGCATCTCGCGGCTTACGTCCTCGCACCCTCGGTCGGCGTACCGAGGGTACGCCTCGGTCGGGTCCTCCGGGCGCGCTCGCGATCTGCTCCGGCATGCTGTGCCGGGTTGGCAAGTTAATCATGACCAGCCTCCCAAGCGTGACGCCGCTGCTCCTCTGCCTCTCCGTCACCGCCCACGCCGAGGCGCTGTGGGACGACCTCGGCACTCCGGGCCTGGGCACCTACCAGCAGCTCCTCGATGACGCGCGCCGCCACGCCGCGAACCACAACACGCCGGCCTCCGAGCGGGCGCTGACGCAGGCCACCCTCCTCGTGCCCGACGAGCCCGCGGCGTGGGTGTCGCTCGGTGAGCTGCGCAGGCAGCGGCGCGACTTCGCGGGCTCGCGGGAGGCCCTCGAGCGCGCGCGGCTTCTCGCCCCCGACTCGAGCGACTCCCGCCTCGCCTTCCAGCTCGGCTTCGTGCGCGCGGCCCTCGGCGATCTCGAGGGGAGCCTCGTCGAGTACCGCCGCGCCGAGGCCCAGGGCGGTCCCCCCGGCGTGGACGCCGATCTCCTGCCGTTCAACCTCGGCGACACCTACATGGCGCTCGGCCGCCTCGACGAAGCCATCGCCGCCTACCGCCGCGCGCTCGCCCTCAACGGACGCCGCGCCATCGTCCACCTCGCCCTCGCCGTCGCCCTCGACCGCGACGAACAGCTCGCCAAGAGCCGCAGCGAGCTCGAGACTGCCCTCGCCCAGGACAATGATCTCCGCTGCCTGCGCGGCGACGACTCCCTCTTCATCCCGCCCGCCGACCGGCACTACTACCACGCGCTCGCCCACCTCGCCCGCGGCCGCCTTGCCCTCGCCCGCTCATCGCTGCGCGCCTTCCTCATGGCGGTGCCTCACAGCCCCTACGCCGCCCGGGCGCGCGACCGACTCTCCGCCCTCCCCCAGGGTGCTTAACAGCGGAGGGGGCCCTCTTGCTGGCTCTTGCTCGTCACGTAGTCGTCGTCGTAGTCGTCGTCGTAGTCGTAGTCGTCCCGTCCGCAGCGACGGCAATCGAACTTCCTCCCGCAACAAATTCCTCCTGCCAACCGACCACCCTGGCCACCCAGGAGGATGCCCCTACATCGCCGAGGGAGCGGGCCGGTTCGGAGCGCCGGATGGCGCCCGCTTCTACAGCATCGCCCGGGGCTCCGCGATGGAGTGCAAGGCGATCGTGGATGCCTTTGCGGTCCTGCAACTCGCCTTGGAAGACACTCGGCGACAGG
>SHYY01000202.1 GCA_009692555.1 Myxococcales bacterium | reverse complement strand
ATCGTTCCGCACAACCGGCGCGCACGGCTCGCCGATCCGATCATGGCCCTCGATCCCGATCCGCTCGAGACCCACCGGAAAGCGAAGTTCTACAGCACCCGCGAGGGCGCGGCCGGCGGCGATGGCGCGGCGGCGGGCGGGGGCTGCGGATCGCGCGCTCACTCAGGCTGCTTGGCCTCGTCGGCCTCTTCCTGTGGCACTCCGGGCCGGCGCGTGCCGACACCCCCTGGGTCGTTCGGCATCGCCTTCACGTTCCAGGTTTTCACTACCACCCGCTTGCCGTTCACGGCCCAGACGAGCGACATCGTCGTATCGGCGTCGATGACGAATTCCTCAAATTTCTCATTCGGCTCCCCATCCGGCCTCCCCTTGGTCGCCTCCCAGGTGCAACCATTGACCCGCGTCACGTTGAACTTCTCCCCTACTTTGGCTTTCGGTGGCACCATCGGCTTACGCAAATTCTGGTCCACCTTCTTACGCGCCTGCTCCAGGTGGCTGTAGGACGCGCCGCCCGCCGCGTGGAGGTCGAGCTCCTGCTGGCTCTTGAGGAATTCCTCGTCGTTCATGGGGCGCGCGCCGGCCTTTTTGATCAGTTCGTCGAGCTTCTTGCGGTGGGCGTCCCCGATCACGAACAGGCGATCGCCCGCCGATATGGCTTTGGTGATCGTGTCGAGCATCGACTTGTCGCGGAGGTAGTCGTCCTCCTTGGCTTCTTTGGTGAGCGCGACCTCCCCCTCGTCCTTCAGGTTGAGCTTCTTCTTCCAGCCCTCCCGCTTATCCTCCGAGTCGAGCCCGACCTTCTCCTGCGCCACCTTCCGATAGGCCGCGTGCAGGGCAGTCAGCACCGGCACCGTGAGGCCCATGGCGTTAAAGTTGGGGACGCTGTGCTTGCTCGCGGCGCCCTCCTTGTGCTTGCTGAGCACGTTGACCGAAGTATCGATCGCTGCCTTGTTGTCTTGGTACGCCTTCTTGACCCGATGGGGCATGCGCTTCTCCCCATACGACTGGGCGTAGACCAGCGCGGCGAGCGTGCCGTCGATCAGCGCCTTCGGCAGCGAGTACCCGGCCGTCAGGTCGGCGCCGACGGCCGACGATTTCCCACCGACGTCCTTGCCGTTCTGGTGCTGCCGCTTCACCAGCTCGATCGCGTCGGCGAGAATGCGGGCATACTTCGGCAGCGCGTGCTCGGCGTCGTGGGTCGGGTCGCCGACGCCGACCGAGAGGCCGTTGCGCTCGTTGCGCTCCTCGCCCAGCATCGTCAGCGTGTCGCGCATCTTGTTGTCCTTGCTGTTGCCGAGCCGCGTCTCCGAGTGGTGCGTGAAGCCCTCGTAGCGGTACTTCTTGACGTGGGTGGATTTGATCACCTCCGGCGCGATCGGGTTGCCATGGTGCTCGCCGAGCACGAGCATCGGCGGATCGACGCGCACCCACGTCCCCTTGGGCATGACGCCCATGCCCTCGAGCTGGCCGGCGGCGGCGAAGGCCTTCATCTCGGCGGCATCCTTGAAGCGGCGGATCTGGGGGTCGTCGACCAGCGCCCGTGTCTTGGGATCTGTCATGTCGGCCTCGTCGGGCGAGCGCATGTCGGGGCCGAGGGCCGCCTTGCGCTGCACCACCCGCTGCACGGGCGCCGGCGCGCCCGACCCGCCGCCGGCGACTGCGTCGAGCAGGCCCTCGGCCGACTGCCCGGCCACCACGCGATCGGCCACCGCGTCGGCGTGTCGCTCGTGCGCGTCGCCCTCCTCGCCCACGCCGCCCTTCAGGTGCACGCCGGCGCGCTGCTGCACCACGTGCGCCGCCTCGTGCGCGGCGGTGTGCAGCGACGGCGCCTCGGCGAACGCCACGTGATCGCCGGTCGCGTAGGCGAGCGCGCCCATGTCGCGTGACGCCCCGGCCGCCGTCGCGTCGGTGTGCGCCTGCACGCCGCTCACGTCGTGGCGCCCGAACGACCGCTGGATCGGGTCGAGGTGCGGCAGCGCGTCGCCCGCTCCCGCGATGCCCCGCTCCGCCGCCTGGTGGATCTGCGCCTCCTCGGCGCCGCCGCGCTCCCCGGGCGCGAGCCGCTGGAGCGCCCGCCGCTGGAGCTTCCACTGGAGCACCCCCGCACCGATCCGCGACGCGACGCCGTCCATCAGCGACGATGGCGGCGCGGGCGCGGCGACATCGGCCGCCCGGTTCGCCGGCGATGGTTGAAGAGCACCGTGGACGTCTTCGCGGTTGGCCATATCGCACCTCGAGTTGACAAATGTATACGACGGTTGTCGCGAGCAGCGCGAAAAAGTTGCGTCAGCCAAGCAACTATTCGAGGCCACCCAGTATGGTTGCTCGTAGTCCTATAGATGCTGCCTTTCGCGCACCGTGCGACTCGCGCGTCGTCCGCAAGATCCTCGACCACCTCGGCCTCCCGTCGAGGGCGCCGACGCCGCCGACGCCGCCCCCGCCACGCGGCCCACCCCAGCCAGACCTGCCACACCTCGACGGCAACCACGCCGACCCCGGCGTCGACCCGCCCTCACCCTGGACCTGATCCACCATAAGCCCGCTCACGCTCGCGCAGACGTCAGCAGCAGCCGACAACCTTCCACTCCACGCCGCGCGGCGACGTGCTACCGTCGCACGGTACGCGAAAGGCAGCATCTATGGACTACGAGCAACGACCCCTTTCGCGGGGCGAGGGCCTCGGGCCTTCGACGAGCACGAGGATGCCGCCCCGGCCGCGCGAGCGACCGAGGCCCTCGCCCCGCGAGAGACACCGCACGACCATGGACCGAGGGAGCGAGCGCCGGTCCGGGGCGGCATCTCGCGCCGCTCGTAGCGGCGGCTGTCGCGGCCCTGCCGGGCCGATCACCGTGGCGAAAGAGCGCGAAGACCCCGCGGCGCGCGATCCACTCCGATCACGCCGCCGCAACGGGTCGACGCGAACGGAGTCAAGCCACCACGAGAGTGCGAGACGAACCGCCGCTCAGACCCCGAGCCGCTACAGTGCGTCGCGACGTGAAACCGATCCAGGACGTGGATCGCGGTCGGGCAACGCTTCCGGATGACGGTGCGGAACGCCTTCCACATGTCGCTCGCGATGAACACGATCGCCTTCGAGCGCCTCTCCCCGAGCATGTCGAAGAAGGAGTTGAAGCTCTTCATCGTCCTCTCCTTCGCGACGTGCAGCAGGCGCCGACGGCGACGGTCGATCTGGTAGACGAGCGTGAGGTACTTCTGGCCCTTTTTCCAGGCGAGTTCGTCGACTCCGAGGGCGCGGATGCCGCCGAGATCGCGGTGCTCGAGCCCCCACCGCACGGCGTGCTCGACGCACCCGAAGACGATGTCCCAGGACGAATGGAAGCGCCGCGCACACTCCGTCCAGGAGAGGACGCGCGCCCAGCTCGAGATGAACCAGATGAACGCGTGGGTGCTCTGCGTCTTGCCCGACGCCCAGGGGACCATCTCGACCGTCACGCCGCAGCTCCTGCACTCCACGCGACGCATGGCGTAGACTGAAGAAGACCGGGATCGCCCAGAGCGGCACGAACTTGAAGAGCCGGACGGGAAGGTGGTCGAAGCCGGGTCTCTTCTTGCCGCAGCCCGAGCAGAACGGACGCGAACCCTTCCGAGGCTGGACCTCGACGTGGAGGCAGCGCTTCGCCCGCTTCCCCGCCCAGGTGATGTTCTTGAAGACGAAACCGGGCTGCTTCTGCAGCCGGCGCAGGAAAGATTCGATGTGCATCGTGTGGGTCCCCTGTGGCGTTGGAACCCAAGGTCTCGCACGATGCGTTCTTCTCTGCCACGGAAGACCGGCGCTCGGCGCGGAGGTCGCGGGCGAGAGGCCACCACGCCATCTCGCGATGCGAGATCCGTGACGAGCGCCGCTCGATCACGCCGCCGCGCGCCCACAGATTCCCCAGAAGAGCCCTCTTTATGTAAGAGAAAGGAAGTTGCACATGCCCGCTAATTTCGTTCCCGAAGGCCACACCACCGTGATCCCTTACTTGGTCGTTGAAAACGCTGCGAGGTGCATGGCGTTCATTCGCGACGGCTTTGGAGCCAAGGAGATCGAACGGCACACGACGCCGGAAGGCCAGGTCCAGCACGGCGAGATGAAGGTCTTCGATTGCGTCGTCATGATCGGCCAGGCGTCCGGAGAGGCGAAGGCCACCCAAACGATGCTCTATGTGTATGTCGAAGATGTCGACCTCGCGTACAAGCGACTCCTCGAAGCCGGGGGCACGTCGGTGCGAGAGCCAAGAGAAGAGGACTACGGGCACCGCTCAGCCGGCGTTCGCGATCCTGACGGAAACCAATGGTGGCTCGCCCATCCCACTGCGCGGGGGTAGCGTGTGGTCATGAGCGACGTGAGGGCGGCGCTGCGTGAGCGGCTCAGCGGATCGCCCGCCGTCGACGCGGTGCGGGCCGGGACGCGCGACGAAGGTGGAGATGGCGTGACGGTGGTGACGCCGGCCTAGTCTAGCCTGGAAGCCGGCTGGAGGTCGGAGGAGAAGTTGACTTTTCCGATCGACTCCAGTAGAGACGACGTTGGTGTCGATCGCTCGCCACAGGCTCCACCGTCTCCTCGCCGTCGGCCTCGCCGGACTGACGCTGGTGGGCCCGATCCTCGGCACCGCGCACCTCGCGGCGGTTCGCCACGCGACCTGCCCGGAGCACGGGGAGCTGCTCGACGTGGGGGGCGCGGTGGCGCTGCCGCTCGCCGCTGCTGCTGCTGCTGCTGCCGAGGAACCCGCCTGGCGCGCCGCCGAGTCGGCCGATCACGAACACGAAGACTGCGCGATCGCCGCGCATCGTCGCACCTCCACCTGGGTGGGGCTGGCGCCACCCGCGGCCCTTCACAACAGCGCCCCGACGCTGGTCGCCCTCCAGGCCCTCTCCGCCCCGCCCGGCCGCCGGCAGTCCCTCTACCGCCTCGCGCCCAAGACCTCTCCCCCCGCCTAGCCGCTCTCGCCCTCTTCCCCGTTTCGAAAAACGAGGCGCCCGTTCGGCGCGGCACCGCTCCTGTGTCGCTCGGCCCGTCGCCGTGACTGCGAGGTTCGGCTGTGACTGCAATCGAGTGTTCGAAGGGACCGATCCGTCGGATCGCCCGGGCGGCGCTGTTGGTCCTCTTCTGGCTGCCCGGCGCCGGATGGGCCGGAGAGACGCCGCCTGCGCCCCCTCCGGGTGTGACGGTGACGCCGCCCGAGGTGCAGGAGAGCGTGAACGCGGAGTACCCGCAAGGCGCGCTGGCGGCCCACCAGGAGGCCAACGTTCTCCTGCTCGCCACCGTCGACGTCGACGGCAGGGTGACCGCCGCCGAGGTGCTCCAGTCGGGCGGCCCGACGTTCGATCAGTCCGCGATCGAAGCGCTCCGCAAGTGGCGCTTCAAGCCGGCGCTGCGGGGTGGGAAGCCCTTCGTCAGCCGCGTGCGCGTGCCCTTCCGCTTCGTCGTCGCCGGCCACGCCCACGACCACGACGCGCCCGCGCCGCCGCTGGTCCCGCCGGTGCCCGATCACCACATCGCCGCCGCGCTTCCATCGCCCGAGCCACCCGAGCAGGTCGAGCCGCCCAGCGACGGCGAGCCACCTCCCTCGGCGCGCTTCCAGTCCACGGCGCGCGGCGCCAAGGCGGCCCGCGGCCCGAGTGATTTCGTGCTCGATCGCCAGGTGCTGAGCGCCGCGCCGCATCAGTCGGCGGGCGATCTCCTCGCGTCCGCGCCCGGCGTGTACATCGCGCGCCCCGAGGGGGACGCGGTGGCGCATCAGGTCTACCTGCGTGGCTTCGACGCGGAGCACGGCCAGGACATCGAGTTCTCCGTCGGTCCGGTGCCGGTCAACCAGCCCGCCCACATCCACGGCCAGGGCTACGCCGACCTGAACCTGATCATCCCCGAGGTGGTGCGATCGCTGCGCGTCACCGAGGGCGTCTACGATCCGCGGCAGGGCGACTTCGCCGTCGCTGGATCGGTCGAGTTCGACCTCGGAGTGGCCGATCGCGGCTCGCAGTCGCACACGTCGTACGGATCGTTCAACACCCTTCGCCAGCTCGCGTTGTGGGCGCCGCACGGGCAGCCCGAGGAGACCTTCGGCGCGGTCTCGATCCGCCGCAGCGACGGGTACGGACAGAACCGGGGCTCGCTCTCGGGCGCGTTGATCGGCCAGTATGCCTTCGGCTCGGGCGCGCTGCGCGGGGTGGCGCACCTCGCAGCCTACGGCGGTCGCGCGTCGATCGCGGGCGTGCTCCGCAAGGACGATATCGACGCCGGGCGGGTCGGCTTCCACGACAGCTACCCCGACCCGTCGGCGAACGCGCAATCGGCCTTTTCGGCGCGCACGCAGGCCTCGGTCAGCCTCGATCACCGCACCCCGGCCGGTGCGCGCACCGCGTTCGCAGCCTGGCTCCTCGCGACCGCGTTCCGGGGCCGCCAGAACTACAGCGGCTACACCCAGCGCTCGCGAAACAACCCCGAGTGGGTCGGCCGCGGCGATCTGATCGAGCAGGAGAACCAGGACCTCGGGATCGGCGGTCGCGCGTCGCACCGCTCGCGTCGCTACGAGCCGCGCCCGTGGCTGTCGGGCACCTTCGAGGCCGGGTTCTCGTTCCGCTACGATCTGGTCGATCAGGCGCAGAACCTCCTCCAGGCCCCGCAGAACGAGACCTGGGACAACCGGGTGGACGCCACCATCCGGGCCGCCGATCTCGGGCTCTACCTCGATGCGGACTGGCGCATCTCGCGCTACCTGCGGCTGCGCGGCGGTGTGCGCGCCGATGTCCTCTACTACGACGTCGACGACCGCCTCGGGAACTTCACCCCGAGCTTCATGCGCCAGAGCCATCTGGTCGGCTTCCGGCGCACCGCGATCGGGATCGCCTACGGTCCGCGCGCCGTCGCCGAGGTCGATCCCGTGTCCTGGCTCGGCCTCTCCCTCTCCTACGGCGAGGGCTACCGCTCGCCGCAGCCGCGCCAGCTCGAGGAGGGCGAGAGCGCTCCGTTCGCGAAGGTGCGCTCCTTCGAGGGCGGCGCGCGCCTGAAGCTGCTCGGCGAGCGGATCTCCCTCTCGCTGGCCGGCTACGCGACGTTCCTCTCGTCGGATCTGGCGTTCGATCCCGTCGAGGGGCGCCTGGAGCGGATCGGCCCGACGCGGCGCGCGGGCGTGGCGGGGCACCTGGTGGCGCGGCCGTGGCCGTGGGCGCTGCTCTCGCTCTCGGTCACCTTCGTGCGCGCCACGCTGGACGCACCACCGACGGCGACGGCGGAGAATCCGGCCCCCGCCTTCACTCCCGGGCAGCTCCTCCCGTACGTGCCTCCGGTGATCCTGCGCGCCGATCTTGGACTGAATCGCGATCTGTTCCCACTGCGGGGGCATGCCGTGAGCGGCCGGATCGGCGCCGGCTTCACGCTGCTCTCACCGCGCCCGCTCCCCTACGGCCAGCAGGCGGCCACGGTGACGCTGCTCGACGTTTCGGCGGGGGTGCGCTGGTGGTTCCTCGAGCTTGGCGTGGAGGTGTTCAATGCGCTCAACTCGCGCTACGCCGCGGTCGAATATTCGCTGGTCTCGGACTGGGGCGCGCGCTCCGCACCGTCGCTGGTGCCGGCGCGTCATGTGGCGGCGGGCCCGCCCGTGACGGCGATGGGCACGCTCGGATTGCACTTCTAGAAGCCCGTGGAGAGATCAATGCGCTTTGTGGCACTCCTGCTGGTGATTGGCGGCTGCGGCGACACCGGGCAGCGGCTGGTCGATTATCCCGCTTTCGGCCAGGGGAGCCGCGAACCCACGATGGCGGGCGAGTGGATCGTGACCCTCGATGTCGCAAATGTCGGCATCGGGCCGATCTACTTCTGCGCCACCGAGGCGGCCTCCTCGGACCTCTGCCCGACCGCGGTGAACGAGCTGGCGGCGGTGGCGGCGATCGACGCGCTCGAGAGTGGGCCGCTCGGCCGCGTGACCGGCGTGACGGGCGCGATCCGCTCCGCCACCTACGACTTCGCGATCACCTGGTTCAATCGTCAGAAGGCCCCGCAGGCGGCCCCCGAGGCCCCGGGCGGCCACTCTGCTCAATTCGAGGGCAGGGCGACCCGAGGAGCGCGGACGGTCCGCTTCGTCGCCGACATCGACGTCCTGCCGCCGCACGCCGGATCGCTGGCGGTGCAGGGCGTGCGGGTGAGCGGCCTTGTCAGCGCCCGCACCGCCCGCCTCGAGGTCACCCTCGATCCGCACGCCTTCTTCGGCGCGGTCGACTTCGATGAGCTGGCGCTGGCGGTGGAGGATCCCGTGGTGGTGCGCCCGGGCTCGCGCGCCTACAGCGCGATCGTGCTCCGGATGAGCACCACCGCGGCCCCGACATTCACCTTCTCCAACGGACAACTCTAGGAGCATCCATGTACCGACTGCTCGTTCTCGCCTCTCTCGTCGCCGGCTGCGGCGAATCGCTCGGCACCGGCCGCGCTCAGGTGTTCGCCGTCGCCGAGGACACCATCTCCGGCGGCCTCGTGCCCGGCAGCGCCGGGGAGAACATCAAGGACGGATGGACGGTGAAGTACGATCGCTTCCTGATGGCGATCGGGAATTTCCGGGCGCGACGGTCTGCCGCGCCTGCCGAGAGACTCGTTGAACCCCGGGTCTACGTGCTCGATCTGAAGGCGCTGCCGTCGGAGGGCTTCGTGATGGCCCAGTTCGACCAGGCCGTCTCCGCGCGCTGGGACAAGGTCGGCTTCGACCTGCCGAACGCCTCCGCGAGCGCCCTGCGCGCCCCCGCCACCACACCCGCCGATTACGACCTCATGGTGCAGGGCGGCTATTCGCTCTTCATCGCCGCGACGCTCACGAAGAGCGACGGCAAGTCGTGTCTTCCGAAGGCGCCCACCGACTGCGTGGAGCGCAAGGAGCTGAAGGTGTCCTGGGGCCTGAAGGCTGGCACCTCGTTCGACGACTGCGCGCCCGAGATGGGCGACGCGGGCTTCGCGGTCCCCGCCGGGGGCACGGTGCAGGTCAAGCCGACCATCCACGGCGATCACTGGTTCTTCAACAACCTCACCCAGGGCGCCGAGATCACCGAGCGCCTCGCGCAGTGGATCGTCGACTGCGACCTCGACCGGAACGGCCAGACCACGCTCGACGAGCTCGGGATGGTCAAGGCGGCCGACGTCTTCGCGGCGCCGAAATACAACCTGACCGGCGCGCTCATCCCGATCGAGACGGCCCGCGACTTCCTCGAGGCCCAGGCGCGCACCATCGGCGACTTCCAGGGCGAGGGCGAGTGCCCGACGCGCCGCGTGCTGTAGGAGCCCTTTGGAGCCTACTCGCCGGGACGCTCGATCCGGCCGTCCGCGTACCGCGCGAAGCGGCGCTCGTCGCGCGGGTGGACGGGACCGTCGCTCGGCCAGGGCCAGCCGCCGAAGCGCGTGCTCCGGTAATCGACGAAAGCCTGCTGGATCTCGGCGCGCGTGTTCATCACGAACGGGCCGTGCTGTGCGACCGGCTCCCCGATCGGGCGCCCCTGGAGGAGCAGGATCTCGCTCTCGTCGGCACCGCCGGAGAGCGACGGTGCAGCCTCGGCGCGCAGTACCACACGCTGCCGCGCCGGAATCGCGCGATCGCCGATCGTGAGCGAGCTCCCGGCGAAGAAATAGAGCGTGCGACTGGTCCCCGGCGCCGCGGCCGGCAGGGTGAAGCGGGCGCCGGGCGCCATCCGGATCAGCCAGATCGCGACGTCGGAATCGGTCCGCGCGGCCCACGACTGCGGCGGCGTTCCGCGCTCGCCCGATGAGCGCTGCGTATCGTTGGTTCGTGTCCCACAAGGAGCCGCCGCAGGAGCTCGTCAAGCAACTCTACCTCCCTGGCGTCTGCCAGGCGATTGAGCTCGGGATTGCTCCCCCCGCCGGGACACCGACGCCGGAGTGGCCTTCCGATGAGCCAGCCCGCCTCTGCCGCCAGCACCTGTTGGCGTTGCAGGATCCGACGGCGGCGCGAAGATTCGCCCGCCCGCTCGTCGGTGGTGACACCCGAGTCGAGCCCGGCTCGCGGCGCATCGGCGAGGCCGAGGTCTGGTTCCGGCCCGTGTCGAGGACACGCGTCTCCCTCGTGATCGTGGCCGAGAAGCCTTCCAGCTCCGCGACGGCACGCTATCGCCTCATGAAGCAGGGGATGGCCAAGGCGGATCGGCTTCGCCCGCGTCCGCTGCCGCGACTGCGCGCAAGAGATCCTCGTCGGCTTTTCGTGCAAGGGCCGCGGCGTCTGCCCGTCCTGCACGACGCGACGAATGGATGATCTCGGAGCACACCTTGTGGATCGAGTTTTGCCCCGCGTCCCCGTGGGTCAATGGGTCATCACGTTTCCGACGAGGGTGCGCTGGCACCTCGCCCACGACCCGAAGTTGGCCGGCAAAGCGATCACCGCCCGCATGCGCGTGATCTTCGCGTGGCAGCGAAGGCGAGCGCGCGAGCGCGGGGTGGACTTTGGCGCCCCGAAGCGCAGCCAAAGCGCGCGGAATGGCGCCATCGTGTTCGTGCAGGGGTTCAACTCCGAGCGCCGGCTCTCCCTGCACCTCCACGCCCTCGTCGCTGACGGGGTCTTCGCGCGCGAAGGCGACCGCGCCCGCTTCCCCCGCATCCCCCCGCCCACCGACGAGGAAATCGCCGCCCTGCTCGACCAGATCGCGCGTCGGATCGTGAAGCTGCTCGGCGCTCGCCTCGACCAGCCCGACGAGGAAGCCGACGACCACGCCATCTGGATCCACGCCGCCGCCGCGCGCCGCGTGCCCGGTCCCGCCGTCGCCGCGACGCCCCCACCGCCGCTGTGCGCGCGCAAGGACGGCTTCTCGCTGCACGCGGCGGTCGCCGTCCACGAGAACGATCGCGAAGGCCTCG
>SHYY01000201.1 GCA_009692555.1 Myxococcales bacterium | reverse complement strand
GCGCCGCCACCCCCCGCGAAGCTCCGAGGCGTTGGGGTTGTACGGGGGGTTGTACGGGGTTGTAGCGGCTTGGCGGTGAAAACGGTTTCTCGTCGGTGAAGTGGTCGGGGCGAGAGGATTCGAACCTCCGACATCCTGCTCCCAAATTCGAGAAATCCGCATCGGACGGGTTATCCGGCATTATCCGCCAGTCGCAAGCCGGCGAAACCATTGCAAGTCGGTCCGAGGGCACTTCCCAGCCATCCCAGCCCTTATCCGCCTTTCGTAGCCCGCTTGCTGCACCGGTGCTGCAAGAAATCGGGGGTCCGCGGCGGCTGAAGTCCGTGAAAGCAGCCGGCGATCAGTTGCTCACCGTGGCGGAGGTGGCCAAGGAGCTGCGTCTCTGTGCTGCAACGGTCTACCGGCTCTGCGAGCGCGGCGAGCTGCGCCACGTCCGCATCCTCAACTCGATCCGCGTGCGTGCCGGCGACCTCGATGAGCTGCTTGGCCGACGGTGAGTTTTAGAGGGCGGCGTCTCGCCGAGCACCGCGCCGATGACGTCTGGTTGCTACTCCGACCACCGCCAGACGGCAGGGTCCCACCACCCCGCGCCACCCGCCAGGATCGGGTCGAGGAACGCCCGAGCGACCAGCGTCACGCTCTCGAGATCGCCCCAAGGCAGGTGGTCGGCCTCCGCCATGCGGGCGTATGCGTGCGCCCAGCTTGAGGGCGGATCTGGTAGCCCCGACGGGAGAGCGTGGGTCTTGCGGAAGCCGAACGTGCCGGTGAGCGCGCCGCGCAACGGCGCCGCCTCGAAGGCGCCGGTCGTCCCGAGAAGCGCGATGTCGGGCAGGTCCTTGACGCGCGAGTTCTCGTTCCGACGAGGCAAGGTGTAGGCGTGGAGCTTCTCGGCGACGTGGGTCTCGCGCGGGTAGATGCGCAGCGTCGCCGGCTCCACGCCCACGAACTCGAGGAAGCGGCTGCCCGTGATCACGTCGGGCTCCGACTCGAGGACGTCACCGAACGCGGCGTCGACGCCGAAGGGCATCCCGTAGAGGCGGCCAGCGAGGTGCGCCTCGGCGCGGAAGCGGCGCCCTTCGTAGATCACGCCCTCACCGTCGATCGTCGGGTGGTCGGCGTCGGGCTCGACGAGAAAAGAGAGGTGGTCGCCCAGCTCACGCTGCCCGGCGCCCTGCATCCGCTCGAGGAGCTTCGCAGGCTCACCCGCGATGCGCAGGTCGACGTCACGGGTCGTGCGTGCCCTGGTGAGTCGTAGCTCCAGCACGACGCCGCCCTTCACGACGGCGTGGTCGCCGAACTCCGCGAAGACGCGGGCGAGGAAGCGGTCGAAGATGAGCAGCTGGCGGAAGCGGCCGATGTCGCCCTTCGTCGCGCTCACCTCGCGCCGGATTCGCGTCTCGAGAGCGAGCTTGAACGCCTCCGGTGTCGCATACCGCCGAGGGGTCATCGGTCGCTTGGCCCGTGAGATTCGAGGGTCGATCGCGCGGCAGCCACGGCTCGCTTGATCTCGCCGCGGGAGACGAGCCCTCGCCGGGTGGCCTGGTCGATCGCCTGCGAGAGGAGGTCAGGCGTCATGCCCGCCGTGGCGCAGTCGACGATGGTGCGCAGCGGCTTCGTGATGGGGATCGCCCCGACCCAGGAGATCTCCGCCTCAGCGAGGTCGCCGTAGTGGAGAAGCACTCCGGCGGGCACCCGCAGCCGTCGTTTCCGCCACTCGGATGGGACGGTGAGCCGTTTGGTGGCGGGTAGCACGTCCGAGAGGTCTTGCAGCATGAGCGCGGTCTCATGGCTGAAGACACCGCGTCGCTGTGACCAGAGCCAGATCACCACGAGATCTTCGTGCTCACCCGGCGGGAAGTGCGCGAGGCGGAACAGCCCTCGACCGACACGCTCGACGCGCCCGGTGCGAACGTAGTACTCGATGAGCGGGGCCGAATAGCCGGCCTGTCGCGCCTGCTGGAGCGTGAAGTAGCCAGCCTGCGGCGCGGCCAGCTCGTAGAGCTGCCCCCACGCTGGGACTGCGCCATCCTGCCGTCTTCGAGGCACACACGAAGATTAAAACCTATTGTTCATTTGTGCAAGGCAGCGTTCGGCAGCAGAGGCAGCCCACTGCGGCGCCCTCCGCGAGCCGCTGCCCAGCTGCGCACCAAGACATTCCGAACTTTTTCGTTCGCAAGTGCGACACGCTTGATATGACCTCGCTTTCCGTCAAAGCGGCCACACGAGCCTACCACGACGGCCTCGCTTCGTCCGGCCACTCTGCAATCATCTACTGATGGCCCATGCCCTCCAGCAGCGCCGCGTCTACGACCACCGGCTCCGCGACCAGGTGTGCAAGGCTGGCGCGGTCGCGACAGTTCACCGGCTTGCGATCCCCCGCTCCACGGTCGCCACCTGGAGGAGCCGCGGTCCTCGCCCCGTGGTCACCCTTGCGGCCTTCGACCAGGACCGCGAGGAACTGGTCGCCCGGATCGAGAAGCTCGAGGCCCGCGCCGGCTCTCTCGCCGCCGTCGTCCGCCTGCTCCTCGCTCTGCTCCGGGTCTCCGGCTTCCGCCTCGCTGGCGGGCGCCTCCCCGACGGCGCGGCGAAGGCCACGATCCTCGGTGCCGTCGACAGGGCCCTGCCCGCCCTGCCGCTTGGTGGGATCCTCCATGTCCTTGGCCTGCCCGCCTCGCGGTATCACGCTTGGCGGCGTGCCGCCGTGGGGTGCGGTCTCGAGGATCGCTCCGCCTGCCCGCGCATCTCGCCGCAGCAGGTCGGTGTCGCGGAGGGCGCCACCATCAAGGACATGGTGCTGGATCCCGCCCTGCGGCACATGCCTGTCCGCACCCTGAGCCGCTAGCCCAGCGCATCGGCCGGGTCTTCGTCTCCGCCACGACCTGGGCGCGCCTCGTCCGAGAGCGCGGTTGGCGCCGCCCCCGCAACCGCGTTCACCCGGAGAAGCCCACCATCGGCGTTCGCGCGACGCGGCCCAACGAGTTCTGGCACATCGACGTCACGATCCTTAAGCTCCTCGACGGCAGCAAGGCGTACATCCACGCCGTCATCGACAACTACTCGCGCAAGATCCTCGCCTGGACCGTCGCTGATCGGCTCGACCCCGCCACGACCTGCCAGGTCCTCGCCGCCGCCGGTCGGCATGTCCAGCGGCGGGGAACCGAGCCGGGCGCTGCCGTGCACGACACCGCCCGCCCGACCCTCGTCGCCGACTCTGGCGTCGAGAACGTCAAGGTCTCGTCGACGCCGCCCTGGTGCACCAACGTCTGCAGCGGGTCCTGGCGCTGGTCGAGGTGACCTACTCGAACTCGATGATCGAGGCGTTCTGGCGCTCGCTCAAGCACCAGTGGCTCTTCCTCAACCCGCTCGACAACCTCGCCCACGTCAAGACCCTGGTCGCCTTCTTCGTCGAGGCGCACAATACTCAGATGCCGCACTCGGCGTTCCGTGGCCAGACCCCCGACGAGATGTACCTCGGAAGCGCCGCCAACCTGTCCGATGAGCTCGCCGCCGCCCGGAAGAAGGCCCGCGAGCGTCGTCTCGCCGTCAACCGAGCCGTGTCGTGTCATCGCTGCGCTCCGACCCCGGGGTCACCCTCCGGAGCACAGAATCCTCCGTGATTGCCGAGCTGTCGATGTTGCGAACGTGGAAGTTCGGAATGTCCTGACGCACAGCGGCGGTAGGTGCCCTCAGGCTAGTGGCACTTGCCGGCCGCGCCGGCCTTGAAGATCGCGCTGATCTCGTTCGCCGTCAGCGCGGCCTTGTAGATCGAGACCTCGTCGGCAAGCCCGTCGAAGGGGTCGCCGCTCTTGTAGCCCGCGCCGATCCGGTCGAAGGCGGTGTAGAGCGCGTTGTAGCCGAGGTTGCCGGCCTGGTCCTGGACCCCGTCGACGTAGAGGATGACCGCGCCGGTTGCCGCCGTGTGGGTCACCGCGATGTGGTGCAATTTGCCGTCGTTGACGAGACCCACTCCGGTCACGTCCTTCCAGGCGCCCGCCGCCCCGGCGCTGTTGTAGCGAACCTTGCCGCCGTGGATGCCGAAGCTCGACCACACGTTGGCAGTGCTGTCGCCGATCAGGGTGAGCGCCGGGTTGCCCACGTAGCCGGAGACCGCATCCATGCTGGTGGTCTGCACCCACGCCTCGTAGGTCAGGCCGGGATTGCCACCGAGCACCGTGCGCGTCACCGCCACGTTGCTGGTGGTTCCGTTGAGCTTGAAGGCCTTGCCGACCTGGCCGACCACGTAGGTGACCGCGGTCGCCGTGCCGTTCTTGCCGCCCGTCGAGTCGTTGGCGTTGTCCTCGGCCGAGTACCAGTGGATCAGCGACGCGACCGGGACGAGGCAGCCCTTCGCCATGTCGGGTGGCGGCGCGAGATCGGGGATCGTTGCGAGATCGGGCAGCCCCTTGAGATCGGGCGCCACAGCGATGTCGGGCAGCCCCTTGAGATCGGGCGTCGCAGCGATGTCGGGCGTCGCAGCGATGTCGGGCGTCGCCGCGATATCCGGGAGGCCCGCCGAATCGACCGGAGCGCCCGCATCGGGAGTCTGGGCGAGGTCGTCCATCGTTGAGAGGTCGCCCTCCGACGCGAGATCGTCCGGAATCGTGAGATCCTCCGGCATCGTGAGGTCCTCCTCGATCGGCTCGGCGAGGTCCACCTCCGGCTCCATCGTCAGGTCGATCTTTTTCGCAAGGTCCTTGGGCGACGTGGCGAGGTCCCGCGGACCCTCCTCCATGTCGACCTCTTCGCCGTCTCCGCAGCCGGCCACCAGGAAACCGGTCATCAGTACAGCAAGGGACGTGATCGTGAGTAGGCGCATGGGGGCATAGTGCCCCAAGCGAAGGAAGCGGTCACGCATGTTTCTGCAATGAGCGATCGAGAGCGCCCGCACTCGGCCGAGCAGTTCGGTCGGCAACGCGCCTACTGGTGGGACCCCGGGTTCCTGGCGCTGCTGGCGCAGCGGATCGGCCTGGCGCAGCTCGACGAAGCCCGCTCGGTCCTCGACGTCGGCTGCGGGCAGTGCCACTGGAGCGCGACGATCCTGAGCTGGCTCCCGCGCCTCGAACGTCTGTGCGGCGTCGACTTCGAGGCCCGCTGGGCGACCGGGGCCGAGGAGGCGCTGCGCGCGAAGGTCGGCGAGATCCCGTTCGCCACGGACCTCCGACGCGCGGACGCACACGCCCTGCCGTTCCCCGACGCCGCCTTCGACGTGGTGACCTGTCAGACGCTGCTGATGCACCTCCGCGATCCCCAGGCGGCGCTCGCCGAGATGTTCCGCGTGGCGCGCCCGGGCGGGCTGGTGATCGTGAGCGAGCCATCGAATTTTCAGAATAGGGTGGGGCTCGATTCGGCCGCGCTCAGCCTCGGTGTGGAGGCGCTCGCCGATCGCTACCGCCTGTGGCTGGCGTGCCACCTCGGCCGCCGCGCGCCGGGCGGTGGCGACCACAACCTCGGCGACCGTCTGCCGTCGCTGTTCGCCGCGTGCGGCGCGGAGGGCTTCCAGATCGTGGTCAACGATCGGGCCCACTTCATCGCTCCGCCGTACGCGCGCGAGGAGGACACCGCGGCCCTGGCGTCCGATCGAGCGTGGTGGGATCTCACCTTCGGTCCCGAGCGGGCGCGGACGATCGCGCTCGCGGTGGCGGGCGGGCTCGCCGAGGCCGAGGCGGAGCAGCTGCTCGGGATCGAGGAGCGGATCGTCGCGGAGCGGTACGCACAGGTGGCGACCGGCAGTTACGTCGCCGGTGGAGGAGGCAGTCACTTCGTGGCCTGGGGACGCAGGGCGGGCGGGTGATCGAGCCCGCGCTCGTCGGGGAGGGGAGGGAGCGCGACTACTTCGCGCCCTCGGGCTTCGTCTTGATCAGGAACTCCACCCGCCGGTTCTGCGCCCGCCCCGCTTCGGTCTTGTTGCTCCCGATCGGCTGCGTCTTCCCGAGCCCTTTCGCCGCCAGCCGCGCCTGCTCCACACCGCGGTTGATCAGGTGCTCCACCACCCGCTTCGCCCGCCGCTCGGAGAGATCGCGGTTCGTCTCGTCGCTGCCCCGCTCGTCGGTGTGGCCACCGACCTCGAGCAGCTCGACCTCCTCGTGCAAGAGGAGGATCGAGGCCACCTCCTCGAGCACCAGCTGCGAGTCGAGGTCGAGTTCGTCGGTGCCGGTGGCGAAGTTGATCCGCTGCGCGACGGTGATTCGCCCCTCCTCGAGGCTGGCCGCCGCCACGTCGGGGCGTGGGCGGAGCGCGGCGTCGAACACCACCGCCGCCCCGTCGCCGAAAGCGATCTTTCGCCCGAGGCTGAGGAAGCCCTGCGCCTCGAGGGTGAGGTGGTAGGTGTCGGGCTGCACCAGCGCCTCGTATTTCCCGGCCTCGTCGGCGATCACCTTCACCACCTTGCGCGTCGCCGGCGATCGGATGCTCACCGACGCCTGCGGGATCGGCTTGCCCTCGAGGTCGGTGATCACCCCGGTGACCGAACCCGCCTCGGCTCGCCTCTCGAGCGCGATCGCCGCGTCGGGCCCGCCCGGCACCGCACGCCCCTCGCCGGGCGCGTAGCCGCGCAGCGAGACTCTCAGCCGCCGCTCCTCGCCCGCGCGCACCCCCGAGAGGCGGAACTCGCCGCGCGCGTTGGTCGCCGCGCCATGCACCGCGGGATCGTCGGTGGTGACCACCGCCCCTTCGATCGGCGTGCCATCGCCCTTCCGCGTGATCCGCCCCGAGATCGACGGCCCCTCGACGACCACCGTTTCCTTCAGGCCCGGCCAGAAGCTGTAGGAGGCGAGCAGCGTCACCTGATAGAGCGGCGGCGGCGGCACCCCGGCGTCGCCGCCGAAGCCGAACGCCACCTGCGCGTCGATGGCGAGCCCCTTCAGTGGCACCAGCCGCGCGCCCGGCACGATCCGCTTCTGTCCCGCGCCCGCCCCGGCTCCCGCCACCGGAACATCGAACTGCGCGGTGAGGAACGGCTTCAGCCAGCGGGTCACGTCGTAGTCCGCACCGACGACGAACGACAGCAGCAGCGAGGCGGTCGAGAGCTCGGTCGCGAAGCGGTAGGCCTCGCTGACCGAGGCGCTGGTCAGGTGGGCGCTGTTGTCGGAGACGAACCCGAGGTTGAGGTGGAGCGCGAGCGCATCGAGCACGCGGTAGTCGCCAAGCGCACGCAGCGCGAAGCCGGTGCCGGCGAGGTCAGGCCCCGGGCGGTCGATCCCCGATCGAATGCGGACGAGCACTGCCCCACCGACCGAGAGGCGCCCGAGATCGAACCCCGCCCGCACGGTCGGAAAGAAGTCGAAGCCGAGGTTCACCCCCGGGGGCGGGCTGG
This sequence comes from Myxococcales bacterium, assembly GCA_009692555.1. GTDB lineage: Bacteria > Myxococcota_A > Polyangia > Palsa-1104 > SHYY01 > SHYY01. The sequence continues at coordinate 3,618 of SHYY01000201.1, read as the reverse complement.
TGTTGTAGCCGTAGAGGAAGGAGAGCCCGATATCGAGGTACTTCACCGGCGCCACGCGCAGCGCGAGGGACCCGCGCACCATCGTGTCGCTCTGCCCCGCCGCGCTCCCGGCGAAGAAGCCGAAGCCGACCCCCACCGACGCCGCCGGCCGCGGGTTCTGCCGCGCCCAGATCGCATCGCCCGCGCCCGACACGCCCGATCCCGACGGTGGATCCGACGGACCCAGGGTGGACACCGGCGCACCCGCGACCAGGGCTGCCTCCTCGGCCTTCGCGACCGGCGCGGCCATGGCAAACACTGTCAGGAGAGGGGTCAGGAGAGCGGGGGTTCGCACGCGGCGATCAGAATCCGGCCGGGCGCGCGCGGTGTCAACTTGCGTCGGCGGGGTCCTGTGCGGGGTCCGAGGTGTCGAGCGCCAGGTTGTCGTAGAAGCCGTCGCTGACCAGGTAGTCGGCCCACGACCGCTCCACCGGCACCACCCCCCGTCGCTGCTGGAAGATCACCAGATCGTCGAACTCGCACTGGTACCAGCCCCACAGGAAGCGCGCACGGAACGGGTCGAGGTGGCGGCGCTCCAGCTCCGCGAGCATCTCCGGCAGCTCCTGATCATCGAACTCGTCGATCAGCGCCGCCGCCTCGTCGATCAGCGCGCCGATGTGCGCGAAGCCCGGCTTGGTGATCTCCCAGCGCTCCTTCTTCAGGTTGATCGCAATGAACCCGGCGAGCGCGAGATCCTGCAGCACCTCGTCGAGCGGCTCGAGCTCGTGGGGCAGGATCACCGGCAGCACCATCCCGCCGTCCTCGGGCTTGAGGTCCATCTTCTTGAGGAGGTAGAGGCCCGCGTAGACCAGCTTCTGTTCGGCGTGCTTTTTCCGCTCAGCCATTTTCCTTCTCCGCGCGGCGCCACGAGCCGGCGTGGAGGCGAAGGTACTTGCGGCCGTCCGCGACGTCCAGCCACGACGCGACGTCGCCGAGCGGGTAGTAGAGCGGCGTCTGCCCTGCCGCGGTCGTTGCGGGAAGCAGCGTCCGGTTCGGGTTGCACACCACCAGCACGATCGCCCGCTCGTCGCTGCGGAGGAGCGGCAGCCAGACGCGCAGGAAAACCGAGAGCAGCACCGTCACCGAGTAGTCCTCGCCCACCTCGGGGACGAAGAACTCGAGCTCGATGTCGCCCGCCAGCTCCTCGGGCTCCTCCGTCGAATGGACCGCGAGCAGCAGTGCATCCCGCACGTCGCAAGGCTCGCCGCCCTCCGCATCGAGCCGGATCGTGTCGACCCGCGCGTGGCCAAATCCGGTGTAGTCGGGGTCCGGCTGGTCGCGGTGATGGCGCAGATTCAGGAGATCGAGGACATCGCGGCGGAGAAAGGGGAGGTCGGCGATCGCGCGGATCGGGTTCATGCAGGAGGGAGACTACGCGGTCAGGCGCTCAGGCTTGCGGTCGGCGCTGCGCCGGCGGCGGATGCCGAACCGGGCGCCGCCGGAGCGGAAGCCGCCACCGAAGGAGCGCGCCGGCCGGGCGCCGTAGGAGCGGTTCGACCCCGACATCTTGGGCCTGAAGCGGGCCGGGTTGGCCGCGCGGAAGGTGCTCCGCGAGCCGTGCAGCTCGCCCATCCGCGCGATCGGGGTGGTGTAGGGCTGCCGGTACATCGGCACGTAGTTGGGACGGAACGCGCTCGAGATCATCGAGCCCATCATCATCCCCGTCACCAGGCTCATCATCGGCGAGTGGTAGTAGCCGTAGTGCGCTCCATAGCCCTGGGTGGCGTATTGCCCGGTGCCCTCACCGGTCACGTCGCGCTTGATGGTGAAGACCTTCTCCTCCTCTTGCACCGTGCCGCTCTTGTCCTTGTCGAAGAAGCCGGTGACGACCTGGGCGTTGCCGTCGAGGTCCTGCACCGAGACGCTGATCACCTCGTCGCCCTCGTAGATCTCGTTGACCTTCTTCTCGAAGTCGGCCGGGCCATCGGCCGTCTTGTAGGCCTCGTTCACCTTGTCCCAATCGATTGCGACGTTGGTGTTCTCGGTGGTGGCCCAGCGCTCGTTGAGCTTGTCGCATGCGCTCTGCGAGATGAGCGCGATCGCGAGCGAGGCGGTCAAGAAGGTGGTGGGGATGCGCATGGGCGGGTTTCTCCTGGGTGGGGCCAGAGGGTGGCACGGGGCGGCGCGTTGCGCACAGCATAAGACCGGCCGGGCGGTTGAGCAACGGAGTGCCGGGTCGGGAACGGGAGCGGGAACGGGAACGGGTACGCGGAGCTACGGCCTCGCCAGGTATTGGTCGGCCGCGTGGTCGAAGTGCTCGCGCGCGAGGGCGATCTTGAGGGCGCGGCCGGCCGAAGTCCGCCTCGCCTCGGCATAGGTGATCGCGGCGCGCAGCAGCGCCTCCTCCGCGTCGCCGCGGGATACGCTCGCTGCCGTCGGTGACGCAGCTGAGTGAGCCGGATCCTCCTCGAGCGACGCCAGCCCGATCCGGAGCGCGTGGCGCGAGTCCCCGAAGACCCAGGGGACGCTGATGTGCCGCCTTCGGCGGGTCGGTGAGGCTCAGAGCGACTGGTGGCTGGCACCGGGAGCTTCGCCACCAGCGCGTCGATCGGCGCCCTCTCCTCGTCGCCGATCCGGAGCGAAAGGAGCGCGCCTCGAAGGGGGGCGTCCTCGTCGCTGTCGCTCACTTGATCTCCGGCGTCCCCGTGGCGAGCCAGGTCTGCAGGAAGCCGCTCCAGTCGGCGATCGCCTGCGGGTTCTTCTCGGCCACGAAGTGCCCGTCGTAGCCCGCCGGCATGTATTTGAAGTAGGCCGCGGTGCGCATCTTCCCGTCGCCGGCGGCGAAGTTCGCCTTCACCGGGCGCATCGCCTTCGGATCGTCCTTCGGCTCCAGCTTCGGCGCCGCGAGCGGCAACCCGAGGCTGTCGGCGTTGTGCTGCAGCGTCACCGGCGGGCTGTAGGTGTCGCCTGGGCCGTAGGACATGTAGACGTGCTTGGAGGGCACGCCCATCGGCGGCGTGCGGAGCAGGAGCGGGTTGTAGTTGATCGGGTCGGAGCGCTCGAAGAAGCTCTGGAAGATCGTCATCACCGGATGGTCGGGGCCGATCTCGTCGCCGAGCAGGAAGCGCATCCCGGCGGCGATGTTCACCGGGCTGGTCTTGCTGAGCAGCGAATCGGTGAGGAACGCCCCCGCGCCTGAAAACACCGCCACCTCGGTTCCGGTCGCGAAGGCCATCGCCAGCGCGCCCGATGTGGCGCCCTGCGAGTGGCCGAAGAAGGAGACCGCCTTGGGGTTGAAGCGCACCTCGGCCGGCAGCGGTTTGCCGGCAGGCAGCGTCACGCCGGCGACCCGCAGGGCCTGCAGGATGTCGACCCCGCCCTGGAGGAAGTTGTCGCGCGCGGCGTCGGGGTTGAGCGCGTTGAATACCAGGTTGTCGGCCTTCTCCATCGAGGCGCCCCGCCGCGCGCCGTGCTCGACCGCGTCGAAGCTGAAGGTCGCCGAGGGGAGGGCCCCCTTGGCGAGGGTGGGGGCGATTCCGGCGAGGGAGCGCAGCGAGCCTCCGGTGCCGTGGTGGTAGACGGTGAGCGGCCAGCCGTTCGCTGGCTGGGTGCCCTTCTTTGGGACCGTGAGGGCGAAGC
>SHYY01000019.1 GCA_009692555.1 Myxococcales bacterium | reverse complement strand
TCCGTGAGAAGGAGACGCTCCTCAAGGAGATCCACCACCGGGTCAAGAACAACCTCCAGATCATCTCGAGCCTGCTGATGCTGCAGAGCGAGCAGATGCCCGGCGAGCGCGCCCGCATACTGCTCGCCGAGTGCGTCTACCGCGTGCGCTCGATGGCGCTCATCCACCAGCAGCTCTACGGCGTCGACTCGCTCGGGCGCATCGACTTCGGCAACTACGCGCGCAGCCTTGCCGACTCGCTGCGCGCCGCGCTCTCTCCGGGCACGCGCATCGAGGTGCGCACCGAGCCCGTCGAGGTGACGGTCGAGCACGCGGTGCCGCTCGGCCTCATCCTCAACGAGCTCATCACGAACGCCATCAAGTACGGCCACGGCGCGGCGCGGCCCGAGGGTGAGGTTGGCCGCTGCGGGCCCGGCTTCGACGTGCGCATCGAGGTCGTCGCGCGCGAGGGGTGTATCCACGTCGCCGTCGTCGACTCGGGTGCGGGGCTTCCGCCGGGCCTCTCGCCGTCGACGGCGGGGACGCTGGGGCTGCAGCTCGTGCGCTCGCTGACGCGCCAGCTCCGCGGGCAGCTCGTGACCGACTACGACCGCGGCATGCGCTTCGAGGTGCAATGCGCGCTTACTGCGTCGGGCGGATAGGACACGCGTGCGGTTCGGCGGCGGGCAGGGCGCTGCGGGCGCGGCCCGAGGGAGGGTCCCTCGCGCCGTAGCGCCCGCGTCGAGCGAGCGCGCGGACGAAACCGCAGCCCAAAAACGCACCTCCGCCTCGCGCAGACGATAGGAAGACCAAGGCCCATTTCCCCCGAGGCCGGGGTTCTGCCGGGGGGGTGTGGGACCCTCCCGGTTCGCGGACGGTGTGGTCGGGCTCGAGCTCGGGTCTCGAACCCTGGTCCCGGACGCAGGTCGGCCCGCGGCGCCGTAGGGAGGTGCGTCGAGGTGGCTGGGGTCAGGCGGCGTGTTCGTCTGGGTCGCGTGCTCGCGCGATGGGAGGCGGGGGATAGGGCTTCCAAAGCCCGGACCGGCGGAGGCCCGGCAGAATACAGCGTCTACCGATGATGCACACGGCGCGAGAACCCGCTCTGGACGAATTTCGTGACGGCGCACGACCGGTTCTTCGGGCGAGCTTCGGGCTCTCGTGGGCCTATCCGCCATGGGATCGAGGGTCGCCGTGGACGCACAGGCACACGAGTGCCTTACGCGGCGGCGTCGGGATGCGACGACGTTGACGCGATCAGAGGGCGTGTAGAAAGCGGCGCCGTCGCCGAGCGGGTGGGCCGCGGCCAGCGCGTTCAGTGTCGAGGCCGACACCGGCGTGCGACGGGGCGCTCACAGATGCGCTCTTCGCCTTCGTTCGCGAGCCGGTCGTGGCGCCGGGCGAGACGCTGTCGCGCGATGGGCTCTTCGTGGGCACGGCGGACTGGCCGCTGTCGCTGGGATCGGGCGCCACGCACGAGATGACGCTCTGGAACGGAAAGTCGCGCACCGAGAAGAAGGTGACCCTCGATTACGCCCTCCCGGGCGCTTTGACGCTTGTCCCGGCCGAGGGCCTGACCGTGGACCTCCGCTACGTTCGCGGACACCACGGCGACGACTACCTGTTTTTGACGAACCAAGCCGATGGGTCGCTCGTCTTCGTTGCGTACCGCGGCTATCTGTCGCGCGACGAGATCTCGGCGCGCTGCCCGGACAACCCGGACGGCAAGCGATGCCGGCTCCCCCCGTTCGTGTCGGTCCCCACGACGTGCTCGAAAGGTGCGCCAGGCGCCCCGCAAGTACCGCGTGGAGCTCTGGTTGCTCCGCGAGCTGCTGCGCGAGGTCGTCCGCGAAGAGATTCACGCCGTGTTGGGGCGCGAGGGAAAAGACGTGACCAGGACGCCGCGCGAGGGTGAGGTCGACGAGCCCCGCTACGTGACCGTTGCCGAGGCCGCCCGAATCGGGTGCGTCCACGTTGCAACCATCCGAGGCTGGATCAAGGCTGGGCACCTCGGGAGGTACTCGGCTGGCAGTGCGCTCCGCGTGAAGCTGGACGAGCTGCACGCGTTCATGGCGCGCGGCCTCCACTCCGAGGGGGCGGCCAACCTGGAGCGGAGGGCGGGGGAGATCCTCGCCGGGCGGAGGCGCTGATCGTGCAAGGGAAATCCATTGCACTCCAACGGAAAGAGAGGCACCATGTAATACATGGCGAAGGGCAAGAGATCGACCGCGCTGGACCTGCCGCTCCCCGTTTATCGGACGGTCGCGATCAACTTCCGCCTGACCGAGGCGGATGCGGCCGATCTGCGCACGTTGGCGAAAGGGGCGAGCGTGGGTCATACAACGCTTGCTCGGGTCATCATCGAAAAGTACGTCGCCGATCATCGGCCGACGAAGCGAGGACGAGTGTGATGAAAAAGGCGAAGGCGAGGGGCTCTGTCTACCCACGGGGCGCCGTGCTCTGGATGAAGTACCGCGGCGCCGACGGTGCATGGGTCGCCGCGTCGACCGATCTTCGCGTGGGCGAGGAGAAGGCCGCGCGCGCGCTCCTCAAGGCGGTCAACACGAAGGTCGAGGCGCAGGTCGACCACGGGTCGCGCGACAAGGGACCGCTGACCGTCGAGCGGTTCGTCCGCCAGTGGATCGAGGTGCGCAAGCGGCGTGGGGTCGGCAGCGCCCGCGATGACGAGACGCGGTTGACGCTGCACGCGCTCCCGGCGCTGGGCGCGATGCTCCTCGACGAGGTTCGGCCGCGGCACATCCGAAACCTCGTGCGGGCGATGTCGGCGAAGGCGGGGACGGCCAGCGGGCAGCTTGCGCCGCGCACAGTGCGCCACGTCTACGCGACGCTGCGCACCATGTTCGGCGATGCGCTCGCGGACGAGGTAATCGACACGAACCCGTGTGTGCTCAAGCGCGGCGAGCTGCCGAAGAAGATCGACAAAGATCCGACGTGGCGGGCTGGCGCCATCTACACGCGCGAGGAGGTCGAAGCGCTGATCTCCGACGAGCGCATCCCGCTCGACCGGCGCGTCGTGGACGCGATCCTGGTCATCGCGGGGCTGCGCTTCGGCGAGCTGGCCGCGCTGAAGTGGAGCCGGTACGACGCGACGACCGCCCCCCTCGGCAAGCTCGTGGTCGCCGAGTCCTACGATTTCAAGGAGAAGCGCGTGAAGGGCGTGAAGTCGGGCGTGCCGCGCGAGGTACCCGTCCACGCCACGCTCGCGAAGGTGCTCACGGCGTGGAAGCTCGGGGGATGGGCGGCGATGATGGGGCGCCCGCCGAAGCAGGACGACCTCGTGCTACCGCCCCGCCCCGAATGGACCGACGAGCCCTACCGCAACGCCAATCGGGCGCTCCGTCGGTTTTGTGAGGATCTGGAGCGTCTGTCGCTGCGGCGCCGACGGATTCACGACCTCCGTCGCACCTTCGTGACGCTGGCGCGCGCCGATGGCGCCCGCAAGGACTCCGACTCGAGCCTGTTCCGCTACAACGCCACCAACGTCCCCCGCCCGCAGCTCCTCGGCAGCTACACCAACGTCGCGTACGAGAACTTCATCCTCGTTCGCTGAGCGCCCCGCGTCGTGTCGTCAGTTCGCGTGGGCGATGGCGCCGACGCTCTCCCCGGCGGGTAGCGTGACGATGGTTTCGCTCGCGCCGTCGAAGGGTCGACCGCCGCGCCAGAGTCGAAGCCGCGCGCCCGCCGCGAGCGTGCCGACGAGCGCGATGTCGGGGTGGCCGTCCCCGTCGACGTCGCCGAGGGCGCCCAGGGTATCGAGGAGGCGCTCGCCGCTCGCCTTGTCCCCCGTGACGCTCTCGATCGGTCCCGCGCCCGTCACCGCGCCGTGGTGGAGCGCGACGCGTCCGACGGGGACGGCGCCATCGAGGAAGCCGGGCTCGGAGATCAGGAGGTCGCCGAGGCCGTCGCCGTCGAAGTCGCCCGCCGACGCTGCGGTCTCGCCGTAGCTGCCGCTCTTGGTCCCCTCGCCGAGGGTGATGGGCGTCCCGACGCCGCCCGCGCGCCCGGGCACGAGGTAGGCGGCCCCGGCGGTCTTGAGGCTGAAGTAGTTGACCGAGGTGACGATCCCGTCGGCGAAGCCGTCGCCGGTGAGGTCGGCGAGCACGAGCGCGTTGCCGAGACGGTCGTTGGCGATGCGGCCCGACAGCGTGCCGAGCGTCGCCGTCGCCCCGACAGGTGGGCCGCGGAAGAAGAGCCCCTGGCCGAAGTTCTGGCCGCCCGCGCCCTGGGCCGAGACGCCGAGGTCCTGGATCCCGTCGCCGTCGAGGTCGCCGCTCCCGCCGACGCCGGTCCCGAACATCGCGAGGAAGACGTTCGGGCCGTCGGCGCTCCAGGTCGGCATCGCGCCGAGGCCCGTGGGAGAGCCCGCGAAGAGCTGCGCGCGGCCGCGCGAGCCTGCACCGACGGTGTTGTCGCCCACCACGAGGTCCGCGTAGCCGTCGCCTTGGAAGTCGCCGCCGGCGAGGTTGTCGCCGCACACCCCGACGGACGCGACCTGCCTGGCCGGCCCCGGTCCGCCCGGCCCGCCCGGATGGAGCATGATCGCACCCCCGGCTGCGGCCACGCCGGCGAGGTCGACGTAGCCATCGCCGTCGACGTCGCCCACCGCGACGAGGCAGCCGTAGCCGCTCCCCGCGAGAGGGAGGCGCTGCCCGGTCGGATCGGGCGTCGTGCCGCGGCGCCCGCGGTGGATGACCAGCGACGAGGAGCCACCGGCCGAGGTCGCGTACACCAGGTCGGCCAGGCCGTCGCCATCGAAGTCGGCGTCGACGCCGTGGGCGGTGTCGGCGGTCACCTTCGGCCCGACGGTGACCGGCAGTCGGACCTGCCACACCCGGCTGGTCTCCGCCCCGTAGGCGCCGCCGCGCCGCCCGCGCACGCGAAAGAAGACAACGCCCGCGGGGAGTCGGCAGCCGCCCGGGCGCACCCGATCCGCCTGCGCCTCGAACGCGCCGATCACCTCCTGGCAGCCTCGGTCGCGGCAGAACTCGACGCGCCCGCCGGTGACGTTCGCCGGCAGCTCCCAGCGCACCGTGGGGTTGCGCGTGGTGGCGGTGCTGCCGCCCGGCGGCCAGAGCAGCCTCGGCGCCGCGATGCCCTGCGTGACCGTGACCCCGCTCGCGTTGCAGCTCGCCGCGTCGCCGTCGCCGTAGTCGGGCAGCACGGGGCGGCCGACGTCGATGCATTGACCGTCCTCGCCGCAGGTCTTCCCCATCTCCTCGCACATCTTCTGGCGCTCGCCTGCGCACTCGAGGGCGAGGAACATCCGCACCACGACGCGGCGCCCGCGGCTGAAGGACACGAGCGCCTCCTGGCGGACCTCGACGCCGTTGTCGAGCCCGCCGCGCACGCGCACCCGCACCGCGCGCGCTTCGTCGGCGGTCGCGGGTCGGAGGACGGTGTGGCCAGGGAGGGCGTAGGTGCCGCCGCGGAGGTCGTAGGCGACGTTCCAGAAGGGCGTCGCGGCACCGTCGATGGTGGTCTCGATCCGGACCTGATCGATGCGCGGTGGGGTGCCGCTCCCCGGCATGGCGATGTTGGTCTGGACGACCACCCACAGCTCGGTCGGCGACTCCGCGCACGACGGCACGAGGGCGGAGGCGAGCGCCATCGCGCAGCCGGCCAGCTGCACCGGGATGCGCCTCTGCGCCGTGGCAGCGACGGTCATTCTCATGGGCTCGGGCTCACTGTTCCGGGAAGGGGATCTGTCCCCAGTAGAAGGGCTCGCTGACCTCGGGCGCCGGGTCGCCGCGCCGCGTGCCGAGCACGACGCCGGTGATCACCGCCGCGCCGATCACGAGGCCGCCCGGGATGCCGATCCCGAGGCCCCAGGTGAGCGCGGCCGACTGGCGCTGGAGCACCACGTCGACGCGGACCGCGCCGTGTCGACCGACCACGAGGGCGCGCTGGACCCGTCGGTACCCGGGAGCGCTCACCACCACGCGGTGATCGCCCGGCTGCGCCGCCACCGTCGCGCGGTGCTGCCCCAGCAGCGCTCCATCGAGCTCGACGGTCGCGGCCGGGACATCGGTCTCGACGACGATCGTGGCGTCGGCGGGCGTCTCGACGAGCTGCGCGGTGAGGGTGTGTCGCTCGCCGCGCTTGAGGTCGAGCTCGAAGCGCTGCGGCACGTGGTCCTCGGCCCGCACCTCGACCGCGTGCCGCCCCGGGTTCATGCGCAGCGGGGCGGTCAGCGACGGGATCTCGCGGCCGTCGACGAGCACCCGCGCCGCGGCGGGTCGCAGCTCGAGGGCGACCTCGGGGACCTCGCGCCGCACCGCCGCCAGCTGGCTCTGGATCTCGGCGAGCGACTGCGGCGTGGCGCGCGCGCTCGGGTTGGCGAGGTAGCGCTCGAAGGCGTCGATGGCGTCGAGCAGCCGCCCCACGCCGCGATAGGCGAGCGCGAGGTTGTGCAGCACCACGGGCGACGGGCGCAACTTGTGGGAGCGCTCGAAGGAGGTCACCGCCTCGGCGTAGCGCCCCCCGTCGGCGGCCCGCACGCCCTGGTCGAACAGGACGCGCGCGTCCCGCTCGTCGGAGGCCGGCTCGGCGATGGCGGGCGCCGCGAGCAGCAGGAGGAGGGCGGCGACCGCTCGTCGCTGGCAGGTCATTCGTACTCCCGGTTCATGCCGCTGCCGGTCCGCTGCTCGCGCTCGCTCGGCGCTCGCTTGCCGCCGGGCGCGGTCGCCTCGGGACCCCCGCTCCCGACGGCGTGGGCCGCTCGCACGAGCACGATCCGATCGGGCGGCGGTGCGTCGACGAAGGGCACCGTCTGCGGGAGGAAGCCCGGCGCGCTGACCCGCAGGGCGTGCGCGGTCCCGTCGCGCGGGAAGGTGCGTGGGAAGGCGCCCACGCCGACGGAGGCGCCGTCGAGCTCGACGCGCGCCGTCGCCGGATCGATCGACAGGGCGACCGAGAACTCCCGGGATCCCGCGGCGACGGTCGCGACCGGGAGCGGTCGCGGCACCGTCGAGGGGAGAGCGGCGATCGCGGACGTCTCGGAGGGCGTCTCGCGCCGACCGCGCACCTGGATCCCGACGACCACGACAGCGATGGTGGCGAGCAGCCCGGCGCCGATCCAGAGCGGCCGCGGGGCGCGGGGGCGAGCGCCACGGCTCTCCTCGCGCGCGGGCTGCAGCGAAGCAGGCGCCTCCGCGACCGCCGCCGCAAGGAGCGGCGCCACCGCCTCCGCCGTCGGGATCGCGGCCAGGGTATCCGCGAGCGGATTCGGGGCCGGCAGATCGCGCGCACCCCGTGGCCTCTCGTCGGCGGTGTTCGGCTCGCCGACCACGGGCGCCTTCGCCCCGGGCGGACTCCACCCGGCGACCGTCTCGCACGGCCCTCGTACGGCGGGCCGCAGCACCCGTTGGTCGTCGAAGCCGGGGGCGGCCCGCAGCGCCGCGAGGAGCTGCTCCATCGTGCGGTAGCGCCGCGCCCGGTCGCCCGCCAGCGCTCCCGCCACCACCTCCGCGACGTCGGCCGGCACGCCCGGCAGCACCTGGTCGAGGTGCGGCGGCCGCTTGGTCAGGATCCGCGCGAGCACCGCGTTGTAGGACCCGCCCTCGAAGGGGCAGAAGCCGACGAGGCACTCGAACAGCACCACGCCGATCGACCAGATGTCCGTCGACGCGTCGAGGTCGCGCTCGCCCGCCGCCTGCTCGGGGCTCATGTACAGCGCGGTGCCGAGGGTCGTCCCCGTGCGGGTGACCGACGCCGACTCCGGCCCCCCCTCCGACAGCTTGGCGATCCCGAAGTCGATCACCTTCGGCACCACCTCGCCCGTGGCGACGCGCGCGATGAAGATGTTGTCGGGCTTGATGTCGCGGTGGATCACGTCGCTGGCGTGGGCGGCGGCGAGCCCGCTCATCACGGGGCCGAGCAGCTCCCTCGCCCGGCGCGGCGAGAGCTGCCTCTCCTCGGCGAGCAGCGAGCGCAGGTCGCGCCCCGCGAGGAACTCCTGGACCAGGTAGAACGCGCCGTCGCTCTGCCGCCCCACGTCGAGCACCTGCACCACGTTCGGGTGGTCGATCCGCCCGGCCGCCCGCGCCTCGCGCAGGAAGCGCTCGACCTGCTCGGCGCTCTCCGCGTGGCGGGCCAGCATCAGCTTCACCGCGACGCGGCGCTGGGTCCAGGCGTTGGTCGCCTCGTAGACCGTCCCCATTCCGCCCGCCCCGAGGACGCGTGTGAGGAGGTACTTCCCGCCGATCGTCTGGCCGACCAAGTCCGTTCGATCGTCCGAAGCGCTCGCCAAGCTCGGGTGCCTCTTCAGGATGTCGGTGCCCGGGGTCCCGCCGGTTCCGTACCGCGGCATCTTCTCCCTTCCGGGCCGCGGGTGTCAACCGAGCCGTCGGCGCCCCTTCCCCGACGGCGAGGGGGGCGAGGCGGTGCACGGCGTCGCCCCGAACGAGCTGACCGTCTCCGCGGATCGCGACTGGCTCGCGGGCACGCCCTGGCACGATCACGTCGCCGCCCGGATCGAGGCGACGTAGACGACGTCATTCCCCCGCGGGTACTCCGCGGAACGCCGCCCGCGCCCGCGCGATCTTCTGTCGCCACCCCGCCGTGTCCCCGTTGGTGAACACCAGCTCCTCGACCGCGCCCAGCCCGCGCTGGATCGCGTCGTTCACGGCCGGGCGCTCGCCGACGCCGTCCCACATCTCCTGGAACGCCGCGAGCTGCTTGTCGCGCCCCATGTGGAGCAGCCGCGACGCCGGGATCCCGAGGACCGCCAGGTCGGGCTCCATCGCCTTCAGCGACGCCAGGGTCCAGAAGAGGAGCCGCAGCTGGAAGCGCAGCGCCGCCCACCCCTCGCGCCGCGACATCCCCCGCATCAGCGACGGCAGGTGCTGCGTCCCGAGCCCGACGTGCCGCGCCTCGTCCTTCTCGTAGTAGGGCAGCCGATCCGCGAGCACCGGCTCGATCCGCCGCTCGCGCACCTCCTGGAAGATCGTCCGGGCGGTGGTCTCGATCATGAGCTGCATCCCGAGCAGCTTGTGGGCGAGGTTGTCGGTCTCGAGCACCAGGTCGAGCACCCGCTGCGAGCGCGGGTCGATGCGCGTCGGGCGGTAACCCAGCTCTCCGAGGTAGTCGTACATGACGTAGAAGTGGCGCGCCTCGTCGTGGGCCTGCGAGGTCGCCGCCATCTTCGCCTCGAGCGGCACGAGGCGGTCGGCGAGCTGCGCCGAGATCTTCCACGCCGCCAGCTCGCCCCACAGGATGATCTCGAACACCTTCGACAGCGCCGCCCGCGGTGCCCCGGGGACCTTGATCCCGCCGTGGCGCTCCCGCAGCTCGGCGAGCACCTTGCGCCCGTCCCACGCGAGATCCTGGCCTGTAGGCGGAACGAACTCACCGATGGTGAGGGCAGGGCTGACACCGACGAGCCGGCGGGCGCACCATCGTGCGCGTGGAGCGGCTCAGCGAAGGAGGCGGACGAGCAGACCGGGTGCCCTCCACGCGCGACCTGTGGCGATGGCAGACGCGATGACCAAATCAGAGACGACGGTGGGCGGCTCGGGGTGGGGCGGCTCGTCGGCGTCTCGGAAGTCGTCGCCGAGGCCGCCGGTCTCGGGCGGGTCGAAGTCCTCGATCGTGCGTTCGGTGATCCGTCGGTAGGGCAGTCGGTCATCGTGGAGCGGAGGGCTGATGGGCATCGGTCGGTACCTCCTGTCCTCCGAGCGTGATGCTGCCCGTCGTCGAAGGCCAGCCCGTGAGCCCAGGTTCGCGTGACGCTCGGTCACGGTCCGCGCCTCCGTCGGCGGAGCAGCACCTTCCGCTGCTTGCGCTGGCGCGTCGGCTTCCCTCCACCGCCATCGGCGCCACCGCCAAGCGGCGCCGCATAGTTCTCGACGGTGCGCTCGGTGGCGCAGCGGTGCGGGTGACGGTCCTCGGCTTCGTGGGTCGGGCTCGTTGGCGGGACCACCACCTCCGTCGTTGATGCCACTCCCTCCTGGAGGGCTGACGTGGCGCAGCGCCCGAACCTTGCCCGACGATGCGCCACACGCCACCGTAGGTGGAGATGCCGTAGCCGTGCCGCCTCGCGTGTTCTCTCGACGACCGTGGCGAAGCGTCCAAGGCGCGCCCGCAGCCCGCAGCGCGCGAGTCCGTCGAAGGACGTACCCGCACGGACGGCCACATCGACCGCAGCGGCTGCCGCCTCCCGCGCTCGCGCATGGTTGGCGGCGGCGAGTTGCTCCGCTGCGAGCGCCTGGAGGAAGCTGGCGACAGCGCTCGGCGGGGTGGAGGCGTTGGGGAACTGCTCGTCGGGTAGGGTCGGTGCGCGCCGACCGCCGACGGGCGGACGCGCCGCCGCCGCAAACGCGCGGGGCGCCTGCGACCGCCTACGCCGCAAGACGCACCTCAAAAGGTAACGAAACCGCGTTGTTCAGCGGACGTAGCGTGCCCCCGCGACTACGAAGTACACGAAAGCCCACCGAAATCCGGTGGGCTTTTGTGTTTCCAGGCCTCTGGTGCCCACCTGGGTGCCCAGGATTCAATTCGAACGCCGCTCCGGGGAGCGCCGGAGACAGGGTGCCCCTCCTCCGACGCCGTCATCGGAGGTAGTATCGGCTCCGATGAAGGACTCTGAAGTCGTGGGTGCGCGCGTTCGCCTGCCGCCGCCGCTGGTGTTCGCCGCATTCCTCGTCGCTGGGCTCGTGCTTCAGTACGCCGTGCCGCCGCTGCACCCGCCGTTCCCGTCGCTGCCACGGATCCTCTTCGGCGCGCTGACGGCGCTTGCCGGCTCCACGCTCCTCGCGGTGTGCGCTCGCTCGTTCAGGCGCACCGGGGAGGACCTTGCGCCGTGGACGCCGTCGCCGTCGCTGATCTCGCGCGGCCCCTATCGCTGGTCGCGCAACCCGATCTACGTCGGGATGACGCTCGCAGCGACCGGCATTGGGCTCGCGCTCGACACACCCTGGGTCGTGCTGTTCGCCGGAGTGTCGCTGGTCGTCGTGCACTTCACCGCAGTGCTACCCGAGGAACGCTACCTCGCCGAGACATTCGGCGAGGCGTACGACAGGTACCGGACCTCGGTGCGGCGCTATTTTTGAGGCGCTCGACATGGTCGTTACCGAGACTTTCTTCAGCGTCGAGGTCACCGACATGCAGCGGGCCTCCGCGTTCTACGTCGACGCGGTGGGCGCCGCCGTGATGTTCGCGTCGCCGCGCTGGTCATCGCTGCGCGTCGCGGGCGTGCGCCTCGGGCTCTTCCTGCACCCGGAGCATGTGGCCGGCAGGGTCGGACTGCACTTCGTGGTCGGCGACCTCGCCGCCGCGGGTGCCGATGTGCAGCGTGCGGGAGGCCACATGGTTGGATCCCCGGTCGAGGTCGCGCCCGGCGTGGTCATCGCCGAGGTGATCGACACCGAGGGCAACTCGTTCACGTTGCGGCAGGCCTAGCGTGGCAGCAGGCGTGACCGACCAGAACGCACGGGGTGCTCTTTGGGGACTGGCGGTGGGCGATGCGCTGGGGACGACGCACGAGTTCAAGGCGCTCGCGGCCCCGGATTTCCCGTCGCTGGCGCTGGGGCCGCTGACAGACATCGTCGGTGGCGGCCCCTTTGGCGTGGCGGCCGGCCAGGTCACCGACGACACACAGATGGCCTGCTGCCTCGCGGCGAGCCTGCGGTCGCAGCCCTCCTTCGATGTCAGCGACGTGGCGGCGCGCTACGTCGCCTGGATGGAGCGGGCCTTCGACATCGGCTCGCAGACCCGCGCCGCTCTCGCCGCCGTCGCCGGCGGGCGCGCTCCCGTCGACGCGGGCTGCGAGGTCTGGATCGCCAGCGGGCGGAGAGCCGCCGGAAACGGCTCGCTGATGCGAACGGTGCCGATCGCGGTGCGCTTCTCCGCGGCGGACGAGGCGCGCCGCCGGGCCTCGCTGCTCGACTCGGCGATCACGCATTACGATCCGCGGTGCCGGATCGCGTGCGCGGCCTTCAACGCCGCCGTCGCCCACGCCGTCGAGCAGGCGCCGACCGACCCGGCCTCGCTGGTCGCCGTGGCGGCCGAGGAGGTTCAGCACGCGATGAGGGCGCTGCGCGCAGAGGCACCGGGCGACTCCGCCGAGATCGAGGCGGCCGCGGGAGCCATCGCGAACGATCTCGCGGCCGCGGCCCGCGACAACCCCGATCTCTACGGCGCGGACCTGCACATCCAGCGCACACAGGGTTTCGTGCGGGTGGCCTTCCGCCTGGCGTTCTGGGAACTGCTCCACGCACCGACCTTCTCGTCTGCGCTGATCGACGTGGTCAACCGCGGCGGGGATGCCGACACCAACGGCGCGATCGCCGGCGCGCTCCTGGGCGCCTTCCACGGCGCCGGAGCGATCCCCGCGGCGTGGCGGCAGCGCGTCGAGGGAGCGCTCCAGGACGGACCGAGCAGCCCGTGGCGTGACACCTACCACCCCCGCCGTCTGCTCGATCTCCTCGGGGAGGGGCCCGGTTGATCGACACGCTCGACGAGGCGCGCGCCTTCCTGGACCGCCACCGCGTGATCACGATGGTCCGGGCCGACGGGATGCCCTCCTTCGTCGACGAGGTGGCGGGCGAGCGCGTGCGCGGGAGCTGGTGGGGCCATCCGCGCGGCAAGCGCATCTACGCCCTGGTCACCCAGCTCGAAGACGAAGGCGATCTGCTCTCGCTGCACCTGGTCGACGGAAGAGTCACGCTCCTCGCACGCGCGCTCTGGCCCCACCTCTACCGCGTGTGAGCGATCCCGCCTGGAGGCAGCGCGCCCTGCTCCACCTGCCGGCCGATGCGACCCTGCTGCTGCACGCCGTCGAGGAGGCTGGCGAGCTCCGGCTCGATCGCGCGCCTGACCTTGCGCTCGATCGCCGCGCGATCACCCGGGCCCGCGGCATCCTCGATCGACGCCTCCTGGTCCACTCGGCGACGGTGCACACCGAGAGCGGGCATCATGCCACGCTCCTCGGCCCGTGGAGCCGCTGGGTCAGCGCCGACGTGGCGCGGGCGGCGAAGAGGCTGGCGCTCGCGGAGGCGCAAGACACACTCCAGGCGGCCTGCGCCGGGCGAGCGAATGCGCTCCAGCCCCCGGGGTGACGGCTCCGCGACGGCCACGCCCGCGCTCGTCCAGGCGATTTCTCGGGGAAAGCTCGACGTGGCGTGGGCGGACGCCGCCACCGGGCTGGTCGTGCTCGCGGGCAAGGGCGACGGCACGTTCCAGGCGCCGGTGAAGAACGTCGCCGGCGCGACCTCGTTCGGCACGGCGAGCGGCGACTGGAACGGCGACCTCAAGGCGGACCTCGTTGTCGCCAACGCGACCAGCAACGACATCAGCGTGTTCCTCAACAAGGGCGACGGAACCTTCGGCGCGGCGGTGGCGATCGCCGCCGGCACCCAGCCCCGCGGCGTGATCGCCGGCGACTGGAACAGCGACGGGAAGGTGGACCTGGCGGTCTGCGCCACCGGCGCCGGCAAGGCGTAGGTCCTGCTCGGAAAGGGGGACGGCACCCTCCAGCCGGGCGCCGCCTACGACGCGGGCACGGGACCGACCACCGTCGCCGCGCGCGACGTCGACGGCGACGGCCGGATCGATCTCGTCACCGTCAACTACGGGGTCAACAATGGCGCGCTCCAGAACGACCTGGGCGTCCTGCTCGGCAAGGGCGACGGCACCTTCGCTGCGGGGGTCCGCTTCGCACCCGCGCCGGTCGGACCCACCGGCATCGCGCTGGCCGATCTCAACGGAGATGGCAAGCCCGACGCGATCACCGGAAATGGCGACGGCGTCAGCGGCAGCGCCGGCCTGTTTCTCAATACCTCGTTTTAATTCAGGATTCTCCCTGTACCAGGCGACGCGCGGCCTCCGTCGTCGGGCGGTCGAGCACATCGGCGGCCGGGCCCTGCTCGACGATCGCCCCGCGGTCGAGGATGAAGATCCGCTCCGCCGCCTCGCGCGCCAGCCACACGTCGTGGGTCACCAGCACCTGCGTCACGCCGGTCGCCTGCACCCGCCTGAGCGTCTCCAGCACCTCGCGCTTCAGCGACGGGTCGAGGGCGCTGGTCGGCTCGTCGTAGAGCAGCACCCGCGGCTCCATCGCCAGCGCGCGCGCGATCGCCACCCGCTGCCGCTGCCCGCCCGAGAGGTGATCGGGGAACACCCCGGCCTTGTCCGCCAGCCCGAACTCCGCGAGCAGCCTCTCAGCGATCGCCTCGGCCTCCGCGCGCGGAAGGCGCCGGACGGTGATCGGCGCGAGCATGCAGTTGTCCAGCACCGTGAGATGCGGGAACAGCTCGAACGACTGGAACACCAGCCCCACCCTGCCCCGCTCCGCCGCGCGCCGGTCCTTCCCGGCCAAAACCGCCGCGCCCTCGACGGTGATCGTCCCGCTCTCGAACGGTTCGAGCCCGCAGAGGCAGCGCAGGAGCGTGGTCTTCCCCGAGCCGCTCCTCCCCAGCACCGCGGCCACGCTGCCCGAAGGCACCTCGAAGCTCACCGACGAGAGCACCGGGGCCGCCGCGCCGGCATGACGTTTCGTCAAGCCCGCGACGCGGATCACGCCGCCCTCCGCTGCGTGCGCGCGAGGCGGGCCTCGGCATGGCGCGCCAGCCGCGCGAACGGCAGACCGATCGCGAGGTACCACAAGGAGACGATCAGCCCGAGCCCGAGGTGATCGCGCGTCGAGCTGGCGAGGTTCATGTAGGTCTTGTTGAGCTCGGTCATGGTCACCAGCGCCACCAGCGAGCTGTCCTTGATCAGCGCGATGAAGTCGTTGGTCATCGGCGGGATCGCCACCCGGATCGCCTGGGGCGCGAGGACGTGCCGGATGGTCTGCCACGTCGAGAGGCCGAGCGACCAGGCCGCCTCGCTCTGCCCCAAAGGCACGCTCTCCAGGCCGGCGCGGTAGTTCTCGGCCTCGGCGGCGGCGTAGTTCAGGCCGAGCGCGAGGCAGCCCGCGGCGAAGGGATCGAGCCGGAGGCCGAGCTCGGGGAGGCCGAAGTAGATCATCGTCAGCTGCACCAGGAGCGGCGTCCCGCGCACGAACTCGATGTAGGCCACCGCCGCGAAGCGAACCGGGGCCGGCCCGAAGCGCCGCCCGAGGGCGAGCAGCACGCCGAGCGCGATCGCCAGGGTCATCGCCGAGAGCGAGATCAGCAGGGTCAGGCCGGCCGCCCGCGCGAACAGCGGCATCATCCTCGGGTAGCGATCACGCACCCGCTCCCAGAACGGTGGAAGCCGTCCCACCGCCGCGCGCCACGCCTCGAACGCCTCGGCGACCCCTGGCCGGGGCGGGCGCGAGTCGCCGAGCAGGGCCGCGGTCTCATCGTTCCAGAGGCCCCAGCGTTCGTAGATCGCCCGCAGCGTGCCGTCCTTCGCCAGCGACGCGAACGCCTGGTCGAGCGCATCGCGCAGCGCCTCGTCCCCGAGCGGCACCGCGGCGGCGTAGCGAACTTCCCCGAGGTCGGAGGCGGACCCGCCGTCGACGATCTCGAAGGCCGGATCGATCTCGCCGTAGTAGCGGGTGATCGGCCCGTCGAGCAGCACCGCGTCGGTGCGGCCGAGGCGGAGATCGGCGTAGATCGCGTCCTGTCCGCCCTCGTAGGTGCGCACCTCGGCGCCCGCGCGGGTGAGGGTGCGCTCGGCCAGCGACCCCGGCAGCGTCCCGACCCGCCGCCCCCGCAGCGACGAGAGAGTACGCGGCGCCGCACCGTCCCCGCGCCGGATCGCCAGCCGCTCGGGCGCGACGTAGTAGGGGCGCGAGAGCAGACACACCCGCTGTTTCTCGTCGGCGACCTCGATCCCGTTCAGCGCCACGTCGAAGTCGCCGCGCCCGAGCAGCGCCAGCAGCGACTCCCACTGCCCCTGGATCGGCCGCGCCCGCACACCGAGCCGCGCCGCCAGCGCCGCCGCGAGATCGACCTCGAAGCCGATCAGGTGGTTCGGATCCATCGGATCCTGGAACACGTAGGGCGCGCCGCCCTGGGAGTCGCCACCCCAGCGCAGCTCTCCGCGGGCGCGGATCCGGTCGAGCCCCGACGGGGGCGGCGTCCCCTCCGCGCGGGCGAGCGAGGCCACCGACAGCGCCGCGGCGAACCCCAGCCGCAGGCGCGGAGCGATCACTGGGCGCGACGGAGAATCGTCCCACCCGCGCCGACGGCGTAGATCGACTGCGCGGTGCCCCACACGGAGTAGAGCGTGCCGGCGGTGCCCTTCACGTCCGCGGTCCAGGTCTGCCCCGCGTTGCTGGTGTGGAGGATCGTTCCGTTGGCACCGACGGCGTAGACGTCGATCGCGGAGGGCCCCCACACCGAGAAGAGGTCCTCCTGGAGCGGCGTCGGCTGCACCTTCCAGGTCGCCCCGTTGTTGATCGAGTGCAGGATGACGCCGCCGCGCCCGACGATGTAGAGGTCGGTCCCGGCGCCCCACACCTGGAAGAGATCCTGCTGCGTGTTGCTGACCTGCACCGTCCACGTGAGCCCCTTGTCGACCGAGCGGAAGACCTTGCCCGCGGAGCCGGCGCAGAACAGGTTGTCCGGCGAGGTGCCGAAGATCCCGCCGAGGTAGTTCACACCGGCGACCGTGCTGCGCAGCGACCAGGTGCTGCCGTTGGTGGTGCGGAAGACGCTGCCGCCGTCGCCGACGATGAAGGTCTCGCTGGCCGAGGCGACCCACAGCGCGAGCAGGCCGCTCGCCGTCCCCGTCGGCTGCGCTGTCCAGTTGATCCCGGCGTTGCCGGTGAACACGATCTTGCCGCTGGCGCCCACCGCCCAGATGTCGCCGACCACACCGGACACCGCGGCGAGCTGATTGGCCGTGCCGCTGGACTGGGGCACCCACGCGGCGTTGTTGGTCGAGCGAACGATCGTGCCGCTGTTGCCGACCGCGTAGAAGTCCAGGTCGTTGTCATCGGAGAGCGCGCCGAACACCCCGCGCAGGTCGTTCTTGGTGCCGCTCGCCTGGCCCACCCACGGCGTGCAGACGCTCTTGAAGCAGGTGCCGCTCGCGCAGGCCTTCCCGCACGCGCTGCAGTGGTCCACGTCGCTGGCGAAGTTCGCCTCGCAGCCGTTCTTGAGATCCATGTCACAGTCGCCGAAGCCGGCGTTGCACTTGGTGAGCACGCACCCGCCGGCGGTGCAGGCGCCGGTCCCGTTCGCGACCACCGGGCACTTCAGGTTGCAGCCGCCGCAGTTGTTTCCGTCGCTCTGGCCGTTGACCTCGCAGCCGTCGACCGGCTTGCCGTTGCAGTCGAGGAACCCGCCGTCGCACAACCCGATGGTGCACATCCCCATCGTGCAGCTGCGGCTGGCGGCGGCGAGCTTCGGGCAGGCCATCCCGCAGCCGCCGCAGTGGTCGGGATCGAAGCGCGGGTCGACGCAGATGCCCTTGCAATCGACGATCGGCTGAGGGCACGGGAAGACGCACTTGCCGTCGAGGCAGACGTCCTGCATCCCGCACTTGGTCACGCAGTCGCCGCAGTGCAGCACGTCGTTCTTGACGTTGATGCATTCGACCCCGCAGGTGGTGAGGTTGGCCGCGCAGGCGATGGCGCACTTGCCCTTGGCGCAGCTCTCGCCCTGCTTGCAGACGGTCTTGCAGTCGCCGCAGTGGGTGGGATCGATCTGCAGGTTGCTGCAGATCCCGCTGCACGCGGTCAGCCCGTTCTGGCACGAGAGCGTGCAGGTGCCGATGACGCACAGGTTGCCCGGCGGGCACTTGGTCTTGCAATCCCCGCAGCGCATCGCATCGGTCTGGAGGTTGGAGCAGGTGCCGTCGCAGACATCGAGGCCCTTCGGGCAGCTCAGGCCGCAGGTGCCCTTCTGGCAAGACTCGGCGAGCAGGCAGGCGGTCTTGCAATCACCGCAGTGGGAGCGATCGGCGAGCAGGTTGATGCAGGCGCCGTCGCAGTCGGTGAGGCCCTGCTGGCAGGAGGCGGCGCACTTGCTGGCCGAGCACACCTCGCCGCCGGCGCACACCGAGCCGCACACGCCGCAGTTCTTGCGATCCGATGCGAGATCGACGCACATGCCGTTGCACGGGCTCTGCCCGACCGGGCACGAGAGGAGGCACTTCCCTTCGCCGCAGATCTCCCCGGTCTTGCACGGGAGGTCGCAGCCGCCGCAGTGTCGGCGATCGTTCTTCACGTCGACGCACGCGCCGGACACGCCCCCGTCGCGGCCCGCCCCGCCGTCCCCCACGGCACCCGCGTCGGCCGCGGCGCCCCCATCGCCGCTGGCCCCCCCGCAGATGAAGAAGCCGTTGCCGCACGAGAGGGTACATAGTCCCCCGGCGCAGGCCAGCCCCTTCTCGCACACCGTGCCGCACTCGCCGCAGTTCAGGTTATCGGTGCGTGGGTCGACGCACTCGGCGCCGCACAGCGTCGGCCGCGACGCGGCGCAGACCAGCGTGAGATCCGGAGGGCCGAGATCGTTCGCGGTGGAGGGCGGTGCGCCGCACCCCGCGATCATCGAGCCAGCGAGCAACGCAGCGATTCGAGTCGAATAAATGCCCATAATCCACTGATCGTCCAGCACCCGTCCCCGGATTGTCAAGGTGAACGCGGACGCTCCGGCCGCTCTCGCCTGGACCCGGCCCGCGCTTTGCGGCACGATGCAGGGCCATGGAAGACCGCTACGACATGCTGTTCCCGACGGAGAAGGCGAAGGCCGACCAGTTCATCGCCCAGCATCGCGGTGCCTGCCCCGACGCCGAATTCGTCACCGCGGCCGCGGTCAGCGGCTACGGCTACCGGATCAAGGTGCTGTGCCGGGCGTGCGGAAAGCGCGAGGACGTGAGCGACGAGGCGCGCCGCGATCCCTATCCGCACCGTTAGGAGCCTGTTGGGGTAATGCGCCTACTGCGACCGCCGATCCCTTCGGCCATGCTTCGTCGGCTATCGCCGACGCGCAGCAAGCTCGGAGAGCAACGTCGCTCCTCCTCAGGATTGCAGAAAGCAGTCCATCGTCGTCGTCGCTTTTCGGCCTGCGGCCTCCCCGTCCTGCGGCGGGGGCCCAGGCCTGGCCTCGGTCTCGGCAGCCTCGTCGGCTATCGCCGACCTGCAGCAAGCTCGGAGAGCAACGCTACGGCGCCTTCCCCAACAAGCTCCTAGCGGCCCCCTCCCCTCGTGACCGCGTCCCGCCTCCTCGCCGGCCTCCTCTTCATTCTCGCGGGTTGCGATCGCCCCGCTTCCCCTCCGCCGGCCACCCGCTCGTCGCTGCTCGAAGGAGAGCGCGACAAGCTCCTCCGCCCCGCGGCGCTCGTCGCGCGCCTTGATCTCCGCCGCGGCGCGACGGTGGCCGATCTCGGCGCGGGACCCGGCTACCTCACCCTGCGTCTCGCCGCCGCCGTGGGCCCGGAGGGCCGCGTGATCGCCACCGACATCGACCAGGGCGCCCTCGCCACCCTGCGCGATCGTGCGCGCGCCGCCGGACTCTCGAACATCACCACCCGCGCCGTCGCCGCCGACGACCCGGGGCTCGGCGCGGCCAGCGTGGATGCCGCGCTGCTGTGCCATGTCGATCCCTTCCTGCCCGCCCGCGCCGCCTGGCTCGCGCGCCTCGCCCCGTCGCTGCGCCCGGGAGCGCGCCTGGTGGTGGTCGGCTACGCGCCAGGCCGTGCCGCGCTGCTGGCCGATGCCGCGCGGGTCGGCTACCATCTCGTCGACGAGGCGCCGGACCTGCTGCCGGCGCAGTTCGTGGTCTTCCTGGAGCACTCCCGATGACGCTGCGCTGCGCCGCCCTCACGCTTCTGGTCGCCGCCTCGGGGTGCGGCCCCGAGACCACCGGCCCCCGCACGCTGTGGCTCAACGTCCCGCGCGACGGCCTGGTGGTGCTCCAGGATCGCGAACCCCCGCCCTTCTGACCGCCGCTGGTGGGGGTCGGGCACCCCCTGGAGCTGACCTACCCGCTCCCGGGGCCGCTCCCGGCGGGGGCCTACCACCTTTTCGCCGATGGCGTGATCGTCGGCCGCCCGACGGCACGCTTCGAGATCCTGTGGCGGCGCGCGGGAGCCGCCGACACCCCGATCGTCGCCTTCACCCACGCCTACGTGCTTCCGTCCACCGACGCCGGCACCCCATCCTCGGGCGCCCTCCAGTACGACGCGATCGCCGACGGCGCGCCGATCGCGGCACGATCGGGCGACCAGCTCGCCTTCAAGGTCACCGTCGCCAGCGCCAACGTGGATGACGAGTACATCCCGATCTCCGAACACCCGTCGACCCCCACGGCGCGGATGCTCCACATCGAGATTCCCTAGCGGGCCAGGGGCGTATACTCCGCGCGTGGTGCATCGTGACGGAAGCCGATGCGAGCAATCCTCGGGGGCGGGGCTCGACCCGCGCGGGCTCGACGAGGCCGGAGGGCGCTGATGGTGGCGAGCGAGCCGACGCTGCCGGAGCACACCGGGGTCGTCGAGGTTCAACGCACGACGCGCACCCTGATCCTGCGAGCGCGCCGGCGCGCCGATCAGCTCCCGGTGGTGCTCAAGAGCGTCGCGCCAGGCTGCAACGACCCCACGGCCGGCCGGCGCCTGTCGGACGAGTTCTCGATCCTGCGCGACCTGAACTTCGACGGCGTGGTGCGCGCCCACCGGCTGCTGGCTACCCCGCAGGGGCCGGTGCTGGAGATGGAGGATCTCGGCCAGACGACCCTGCAGGACCAGACCACGCCCCTGCCCATCGACCGGATCCTGGAGGTCGGGGTCGCGCTGACCACGGCGCTGGTGAAGGTTCACGCCGCCGGCGTCCTGCACCTCGACGTTTCGCCCACCAACATCGCCATCGACCCTGCGACGGGCCGCGTGACCCTGCTCGACTTCAGCGCAGGCCGGCGGGTGGAAGGCCGCGCGGCGCGCCCGGCCGCCGACGGTGCGCTGGGTGGAACGCTCGGCTACTGGGCACCGGAGCAGACCGGCCGGCTGGCGGTGTCGGTCGACCGTCGCACCGACCTCTTCAGCGTCGGCGCCGTCCTGTACCGGCTGCTGGTGGGCGTCGCGCCGGGGCCGACCGACGACATGCTGCGGGCGGTCCACGCCGCCCTCGCGCTGGTCCCGCCGGCGCCCTCGCTCCTCCGCGCCGAGGTCCCCGAGGCGATCTCGCAGATCATGATGAAGCTGCTGGAAAAGGTCGCCGACGATCGTTACCGCGGCGCGCACGGTGTGCTGCACGACCTGCTGCGGTCGCGCGCGGCCCTCGCAGCCAACGGCACGGTTTCGGTGTTCGCGCTCGGCGAGCAGGACGTGCCCGAGGTGTTCACGCCGTCCCGCCGGCTGTACGGGCGCGACGCACCGCTGGCCGCGCTGCAGAGCTGGCTGGTCGACGCGGCGACCAGCGCGTCGCACGCGGCGATCGCCATCGTCGGCCCGAGCGGTGTCGGCAAGAGCGCCCTGGTAGCCGAGGCGGCGCGCCGCTTCAGCATCCGCGGCGCCCAGGTCGCCTCCGGCCAGGCCGACCATGCACGCGGCCGCCCGCTCGCCGTGCTCCTGGAGGCCCTGACTGCAGCGATCCGGGCGCGCCTGGGGCTACCTGAGGCCACCCTGGCGCAGATCAGGGCACGTGCGCGCGCCGCGGTCAGCGAGGCGGGTCCGGCCGTGCTGGACATCGTGCCGGGGCTGCAGGCGCTCGCCGGCGAGCTTGCGCCGGTCGCGGATCTGGCGCCGGCCGAGGCCTTGAACCGCACCGCGGCGGCGGAGAAGGTGCGCTTCGCGGCGGCACGCAACGCCTACGCCGCCGGGCGGTTCGACGAGGCACGGACGGCGCTGGGACAATGCCTGGAGGCCTGTCCGGCGGACCAGGCGGCGCAGGTGCTGCGCGCCCGCTGCGAGCGCTTCCTGCGCGAGGGGCCACCCGACGGGTGGGACGGGGCCTATCGGTTGACGGTGAAGTAGGCCGCGGCCGGCGGCGCGGAAGCTACTTCGCGCGCGGTGGTGGCGCGTCGCTCACCCGCGGGGCGTTGGCGTCGTCACGCGGCGCCGGTCGGCCCAGGCCGGGCGCGGTCGGCAGGCCGCGGTCATGGGCGAGCAGCTTCGGGCCCGCAGGGAAGACCACCTCCACCTTCTGCGGCCCCGGGAGCAGGGTCACCAGCCCGACCCCGAAGCTCGGGTGCGACACCACCTCACCGACGGCAAAATGCAACTTCGGGTCGTACCCGCGCGACGGGCGCCCGGCGACCAGGGCGGCGATGTCAACCGTCTCCGCGGGCGGCGGGCGCGTGGTCCGGCGCACCCGTCCCCCCGTCGCTGCGGGGCGCGCGACCTTCGCGCCGGGGAGGCCGGCACGGAACAGGTGCTGCTTGTGGCAGGTCTCGCACTCCACCTTCGCCGGGCGATCCTCGATCATCGCCACCACCACATGCTCGCCGATCGCCTTGCACGTCGTGCAGTAGGCCTGCGTCCATCCCCCGACTCGCGGCTGCTCGTCCACTGGATCTCCTTGCATACCCTCGGAGGTGTGATTTCCTGCTGCGCGTAGCCTGCTCGACGACGGTGCGGCGGCCCGGGGCGACCCCGAGCACGGCACCGATCCTGGACGGGCCGCCGGCAAAACGCAAGCTCGGGTCCGCGTGTATGCAGCTTGACAGCATCGGAAGTTCCGTGAAAGCTGCCTCACCCCAAGGAGGCAACAAAACATGAGATTCACGACGCTGACCAAGTACGCATTCGTTCCGTTCCTGGCCCTCGCCGCCTGCGGCCCGACCTGGGTGGTGGTCAAGCAGGCGACCCCCAACACGCTGCAGGGGAAGAAGGCCTTCTCCGTCGAGGCGTGGAACTGGGAGAAGGTCTCCATCGGCTCGCGCGAGAAGGACCGCATGAGCGTGGCCGACTACGTCGCCAAGAAGAAGCCGGAGGAGCAGGAGAAGTGGAAGGAGGCCTTCGGCAAGGATCAGGAAGGCGCCGCCGAGAAGTTCAAGGAGCGCCTCACCGAGAAGGGCAAGGGCGCGGGCCTCGACATGGCGGCCGCCGCGGGCGCCGA
Organism: Myxococcales bacterium; assembly: GCA_009692555.1. Lineage (GTDB taxonomy): Bacteria > Myxococcota_A > Polyangia > Palsa-1104 > SHYY01 > SHYY01. The sequence continues at coordinate 26,057 of SHYY01000019.1, read as the reverse complement.
TACGTTCGTGATCAAGCCGTCGGTCAAGGTCTACGAGCCGGGCTTCTTCTCCCCGGTGGGCTTCGGCAGCCGTGGCACCGAGGTGCACCTGACGATCGAGATCGCCGACGGCGCGGGCGCGGTCCTCGACGAGGTGCAGTTCCTGTCGATCATCAATCCGAGCATCTACACCCCGTCGACCGGGCAGCGCATCCGGCAGGCGGCGATCGCGCTGGCCGACCAGGCGAACGGCTACATCCAGAGCCGCACCGGCGGCAAGTAACACCCGCCGCCTCCTCGCACCGCTCCTCGCACCGCATCGATCCCCCTCGACTTTTCCGCGCCGATCCGCTCTCCTCTCCGAGGAGGAGCCACCGCCATGTCCGAGCGCGCGCGCGAGGTCGCCCCCGGGAAGTCCCGGCGCCAGGATTCCGAGCACGTCGCCGAGGGCGGCGAAAAGCCGCAAAAGCAGCCCGGGCAGCGCAAGGCGAAGGCCGATGCGAAGGCCGCCGACGTCGCGATCCGGCGGATGTCGCACGGGCCCGGAAAGGGCGGCGAGGCGGACCCCGATCGCCCGGTGCGGGTGCTCGTGACCGGCTACGGCTCGTTCATGGGGATCGAGGACAACCCGTCGGCGGCGATGGCCGAGCAGCTCGCCAAGGTGAAGATCCCCGGCGCGATCGTGATGACCAAGGTGCTCCCGGTGACCTGGGACCAGGTGGACGCATTCGTCGACGGGGAGCTGGCCTCGTTCAAGGCCGATATCGTGATCGGGATGGGCTTCTCGGCGGGGCACCACGAGATCAAGGAGTTCGCGGTCAACCACAAGAGCGGCGCCGACGCTTCGGGCGCCGAGGGGGGCGGAAAGAAGATCGCCGAGGACGGCCCGGACTTCCTCCGCACGACGCTGCCAGTCGACAAGATCCTGGCCGATCAGAAGAAGCTCGGAGGCGGTGGCCTCGAGGGCGTCAACCACACCGAGCCCGACGACGATTACCTGTGCAACTACATCGAGTACCGCGAGCTGAAGGCGCTCCAGAACACCGGGGCGGAGGTCGGCTTCCTGCACATCAGCGACGTGGAGCGCGACCTCCCGGCGATCATCCAGCTGGTCACCACCGCCGTCGCGGACGTCAAGGACCGGCGGCGGCGCGAGCAGCACGAGCCGGGCCCGCACGAGCCGCGCCACGAACCCGACCGCAACCCGGGCTCTGGAAAACCGGTCGCCTAGCCTCGATCTGCCGCCACCGATGACCTCCGACGAGAGCGATCCCCCGCGCCTCCAGCGCCTCCCCGACGAGGCGCTGATCGATCCCGCCGATCTGGTGGTCGGTCGGTCGGCGATCGCGGGCGAGGGGCTGTTCACGGCCCGCCCCTTCCGTGCGCGCGAGGTGCTGATGATCCTCACCGGTGAGGTGATCGACGCCGCCGAGTGCGCGCGCCGCGAGGCCGCGGGCAACGTCTACATCTACTGGATCGACGACGACCGCTACCTCGACGGCGCGCCGACCCGCCTCGCGCGCTTCGTCAACCACGCCTGCGCCGCCACCGCCATCCCCGAGGGGCGCGATGATCGCTCGCTCTACCTGGTCGCGCTGCGCGACCTCGCGGCCGGCGAGGAGGTGGCGATCGACTACGACTTTCCCGAAATCTACCGTCGCTGCCGCGCCGTCAACCCGGCCTGCCTCGGCGAGGCGTGCGCGGTCGCCAGGGCGCAGGGCGGATTCTGAAGGCGGATCCGGTCACCTTGTCGCCACGGCACCCGAGTCGCGAATCCTCTCGTCAGCGGTGAGCAGCGTCAGGTCGTGGCAGCGCGCGGTAGCCGCGATGATCTGATCGACGGGGTCGCGGGGAAACTTCGCGCCGAGGCGATGGCTGTCGATCGCGATCGCCCCGTCGATCGGCAGGATGACGATCAGGTCGTGTGCCTCGAACGAGGCGATGCACTCCTTGAGCGAATCCCTGATCTCGTAGCACCCGCGCTCGACCAACTGAGCGATCTCCCACAGCGTGATGATGCTGGCGCCGACCCGGTCGCCGCTCGCCTCCGCAGCGCGGAGGATCCTGCGGTGCGGCGAGAGCAGGCGTGCCGGATCGTCGGTCCAGCGCAGCAGGACATGGGTGTCGAGCAGGAATTTCACGTCTGGTCTTCGCCATCCTCGCGGAGGACGTTGAACAGTTGCGACCAATCGTTGTGGACGATGTCGCCGACCTCGCGGCCCATCCCCTGCCTGCTCCCCATGATCTTCCCGCTGCGCGGCTTGATGCCCGACACCCGCGCCACCGGCTTGCCGCGCCTGGTGATCACGATCTCGCCCTGCGTCTTCATGACCTCACCGATCAGGCGCAGGCAGTGCGTCTTGAACTCGCTGATCGCGATCTCGCGAACGCGGGGGACTCGCGGCGAATGCGTCCTCGGTGCCACTCGTGGTGCCATTCAGCGACGATAGGCGGCGCCAGTTGACCAGTCAACTGGTCATCTTGGCGTGGCGCGGATAGGGCTAGACAGAGTCGCATTGACTCCGATTCAAGCGGCCAAAGGCCGCGTCGCGGCGGAGTCGCCGCGTGAGCAGGGGTGGGGACCCCGACGGCTTGCCGGCGGGGCGGGGCGGCACGCCCCGTGAGAAACTGGCTAAACAATGTCGCATCATCAATGCGACATTGTTTAGATCGGCACGCCGGCGAGCGCGAGGCGACACAGGCGCGGCCCGTGGCTGTCGGTCGGCTGGAGCGCCATGTAGACCTGCCCGGCGTCGTCGACCGTGACCGCCGCAACCTTGGCCGTGGTGGGGGTCCCGTCGGCCTCGCACACCAGCGCCTGGCGCGCGCTCCCGTCGATCTCGATCAGCCCGATCGCTGTGCCAAAGTTCGGCCCGGAGATCCCGACGTCACTCGACAGCTCGGCCACCGCCACGTAGAGCATCCGCCCGCCCTCGAGCCCGCAGGCGTCGCTGATCGCCAGCGGCACGCCGGAGACGGTGCCGAGGTCGTAGCGGCGCATGTTGCAGAGGTCGTCGCCGAGCTTCGAGTTGGGGTTCCTGCGGCAGCGCTCGAGGTAGCCCACCAGCACCACCTGGAGGATATCGACGGTGGCGGAGGTCGGTGTGGCGCGGCCACGCGGCTTCCCGTTGCCCCGCTGGCAGAGCCGGACGTACGGCGCGCCACCGTCGGGCGGACGGATCCAGGCCGCCCCCTCGAGGTTGAGCGTCGAGGTGGCGAACCCGGGCAGACCGAGCAGCGAGTCGTAGAGCCACGGCGTGTCCATCACCGCGAGATCGAGCTCGCCAGCGCTGATGCGCATGCGGACGATGCGCCGCCGCTCGGGCGTGCTCCCCGCCCCGAAGGCGAGCAGGAAGTCACCCCGGTAGTCGCGCGCCGCGAGCACCGCCTCGATCTGCAGCTCCGCGCCCTGACGGAGCCCGGCGACCATCCGGGCCGCGACGCGGGGGAGCTCGACCCGCTCGTGGGTGAGCGTCGCGGGATCGATGAACTCGATGAAGTCGGCGTGGGCGTGCGCCGCGATCAGCCGCCCGCGCGCAAAGGAGAGGCCGCTGCACTCCTCCATCAGCGTGCCCAGCTCCTCGTGCCCCGCCGAGAGCACCTCGCCGACGCGCACGCTCCACCCGCTCTCCATCCGCGCGACGATCGCCTCGGGGAGCGGCACCTCGATCGGCGTCGCCTGGACCGGATCGGGCGGCAGCTCCTCGAGGAGCGCGCCTTCGACCAGCCCGGTGGTGGGCTCGTGATCGAAGCTCTCGCGATCCGGCGGCGCCGGGGCCCGCGGCGGCGGCATCACCGTCGCTGCCGCAGGCCGGGAGGCGGCGATCGGCGCGGACGGCGCGGGCGCGTAGGGCGCCTGCCTCGGCTCCCGCCGCCCCGGCTCCGGCCGGGACAACTCCGCTGACGCGGTAGAGGTGGTTAGAGACAACTCGGCTGACGCAGTGAGGGAGGTTAGGGGCACCGGCGCGGGGACGAACGACGCAGGCGGCGCCACCGACGGCGGGGGCGGCGCGGGCGCGGGCGCGGGCGGCGGAGTATGGGGCCGGTAGCCCTGCGAGGGAATCGAGAGCGCGTCGTCGTCCCACGTCGGCGCCGGGTCGAGCCGGAGGACGGTGCTGCCGATCCGGACCAGATCCCCCGGGTTGAGCAGCGTGGTGGCGGCGCGCTCGCCGTTGACCAGGGTGCCATTGCTCGACCCGAGATCGGTGATCCGGTAGCGCTGCCCCTCGCGGGTGATGATCACGTGCCGGCGCGACGAAGCGACGTCGGCGAGGATGAACTCCTGATCGCCTCCGCGGCCGATGGTCGTCTCGACCTTGACCAGCGCGTGCTGCCGGCCGGCGTCCGCTCCCGCGATGACCACCAGCACATGGAGCGCGTTCTGGGGCGGCGCCGATCCCCACGGCGACTGCGCGATCAGCGTGGGGAACTCGGGCGGGCGGCGATCGGGAGGGAACGGCATGGCGGAATGGTGTCGCAGCTTGATCCGGGGATCAACAATCCGGCCGCCTCACACTGGCCCGGACGGCCCGAACAGGCGGCGGATGTAGTCGTTCTCGAACATCCCGTTCGGGTCCAGCTCCCGCCGCAGCGCGGCGAAGCGATCGAAGCGCGGGTAGCGGGGGCGCAGGACGTCGCCGCCGGCGCGGAACTCCTTGCCCCAGTGCGGCCTGCCGCCGCGGGCCAGCATCAGACGCTCGAAGCCCTCGAAGTAGCGATCGAGCGATCGGCCGGCGTGCATGTAGGCGCCGATCTGGCAGCTCGCGCGGCCGTGGGCTGGGCTGAGCATCCCATCGTCGCCGGCCACGAAGCGCAGCTCGACCACGAAGTTGACGTGGAGCGGCTCGCCCCCGTCGCTGCCATCGATCAGCGCCCGCAGCGCGGAGAGCGCCTCCCCGGCCTGCTCGCGCCCGATGGCGTACTCCGATTCGCGGTGCATCGGCGGCATCGGGATGTTCAGGATCCGGTCGCTTCGATCGACCCGCTCGCGCGGCTTGAAGTAGATCGACTTCACGAAGCGGTTGATCGCCGGGATGGCGCGCGGCCAGATCCGCCCCCAGGCGAGCAGCAGCGCGAACGCAGCGAGAACCAGCGGCCCCTCCTCGAACCAGCGCGCGATGCGGCTCCGCGGCGTCTTTTGCGCCTTCGTCCGGTTGTAGCAGTAGACCTGGACCTCGTCGGTGTGGGGGAGCCACCACAGCTTCATGTGCTCGTGCCCGTCGATCAGCTCGTCGAGGCTCGCCACCGCGCGGTCGAACGGCAGCGCGAACGCCCGCTCCTCGAGGTGAAACGCCTCCTCGCACTGCACCGTCACCGCGGTGATCACGCCGAGCGCGCCGAGGCCCACCCGCGCCGCGGCGAACAGCTCGGGATCGTGCTCTGCCGACAGATCGCGCACCGTGCCGTCGGCGGTGACGAGCCGCAACGCGACCACCTGGGTGGCGAGGTTGCCGAAGCGGATCCCGCTGCCGTGGGTGCCGGTGGAGATCGCCCCGGCGAGGCTCTGCTCGGCGATCGATCCGAGGTTGGAGAGCGCCAGCCCGTGCTCGGCGACACGCTCGTTCAGCTCCCGGAGCCGGATCCCCGCCGCGACGGTGATCTGCCGCGCCTCCCGGTCGACCGCCAGGACGCCGCACAGGAGATCGAGGTTCATCATCGACTCCCCGGTGCAGGCGATATCGTTCCACGAGTGGCCCGCACCGACGACGCGGACCCGCTTCTTCGCGGCGGCGGCGGCGCGCACCACGGCGACCACGTCGGCCTCGGTGCGCGGCTGGTGAAAATCCGCAGGGCGAGCGCGCGCGGTGCCTGACCAGTTGCGAAAGCGATGGCGCACCGGCACATCCTACCGCAACCAAACAGCAACCAAACCGGGCTGCTGTCCCACCGCTCCGTCGTGGTGCATGATCGGCCGATGTCCTCCCCGTCGCTGCCCCGCCCGCCCTCCCTCGGTCAGCCCGCTCCGCGCTTCATCCTCCCAGCCACCGACGGCGGCACGGTCGATCTCGCGAGCTGCCCGAAGCCGGCGCTGCTGGTGTTCCTGCGCCACCTCGCGTGAATGCACTGAGCCGAATACCTGGTGCAGTTGCACCTCGCCGAGTTCCAGTCGCACCTCGCTGCGCACGACGCGCGGATCGTCGTCCTCTCCTTCGCCCCGCTCGCCGATCTGGCCTCGTGGGTGCCCTACTTCCGCGACACCTTCGTCGCCCCGCACCTTCCCGCGCTTCAAGGCACGCTGTTCGCTCGCACGCGCTTCGTCGCCGATCCCGGCCTCGCCACCTACCACGCCTACGGCCTCGGCCGGAACTCCCGCCTGCGCGTCTACGGCTGGCGCGTGCTGTGGCCGTACATCAAGTGGGCGCTCGCCGGCCGCACCATCCGGCGCCCGCGCCAGGACCCGCTCCGGCGCGGCGGCGACTTCCTGGTCGCCCGTGACGGCCGTCTGGCGCTCGCCCACGTGGGCCGCGATCAGGCCGACCGCCCGTCGCTGGCAGCGCTCCAGGCGGCCCTCCAGGCGGCCTGATCACCGCTCTCCCGGCGCGCCCTCCGCGTGCTATGGTAGCGCGCCTTTCCGTGCGCGAGGTCTGCGCGGGGGGCACCGAGGTGGCGTCGTGCAGAACATCATCATCCGCGGGGCCCGGGAGCACAACCTCAAGAACATCGACGTCGAGCTGCCGCGCAACAAGCTGGTGGTCATCACCGGACTGTCGGGCTCCGGCAAGTCCTCGCTCGCCTTCGACACCATCTACGCCGAGGGCCAGCGCCGCTACGTCGAGTCGCTCTCCGCCTACGCCCGCCAGTTCCTCGAGCAGATGGGCAAGCCCGACCTCGACTCGATCGAGGGCCTCTCCCCGGCGATCTCGATCGAGCAGAAGTCGACCTCCCGGAACCCCCGCTCCACCGTCGGTACGGTCACCGAGATCTACGACTACCTCCGCCTCCTTTTCGCGCGCATCGGCAAGGTCCACTGCTTCCAGTGCGGCGAGCCGATCACCTCCCAGACCGTGCAGCAGATGGTCGACCAGATCCTCGCCCTCCAAGGCGGCACGCGCTTCTCGGTTCTCGCCCCGATCGTCCGCGATCGCAAGGGCGAGTTTGCCCGGGAGCTCGACGACCTGCGCAAGCAGGGCTTCGTCCGGATCAACGTCGACGGGGAGCTCCGCGATCTCGCCGATCCGATCCATCTCGACAAGAACAGGCGCCACACGCTCGAGGTCTACGTCGACCGCCTGGTGCTCAAGGCGCCGCACGAGGCGATCCGCCAGCGCCTCACCGACTCGGTCGAGCTCTCCACCAAGCTCGCAGGTGGCCTGGTCAAGATCTCCCCCCTCGACGGCAACAACCTCGTCTTCTCCGAGAAGTTCGCCTGCATCGCCTGCGGCACCTCCTACCCCGAGATCACCCCGCGGATGTTCTCCTTCAACAACCCGCACGGCGCCTGCCCGGCCTGCGACGGCATCGGGGCGAAGCTCTTCTTCGACCCCGGCCTGATTGTCCCCGACGAGCGCGTGTCGCTGCGCGAGGGCGCGATCGACCCGTGGGAGAAGCGCAACGGGCCCTTCTACCAGGGGATCCTCGATTCGCTCGCCGCGCACTACAAGTTCGACCTGCTCGCCGCGTGGTCGGATCTGTCGCCAGCGACGAAGGAGATCCTCCTTCACGGAACGAAGGGCGAGGAGATCGAGTTCTATGTTGAAAAAGGGGGAAAGCGGCATGCCTACAAGAAGGAGTTCGAGGGCGTCCTGGAGAACCTCGAGCGGCGCCTGAAGGAGTACGAGCGAAAGCGGCGCGAGCAGGGGGGCGGCGAGGACAGCTTCGAGGCCGCTTACGAGGAGTTCCACCGCTACATGAACCAGTCTCCGTGCGAGGAGTGCCAGGGCACCCGCCTCCGCAAGGAGGCGCGCTTCGTCAAGCTTGCTGGGCCCCCGCCGAAGGACGGGGGGGCCGCAGGCCCTCCAAGAGGCATGGCAATCCACGAGGTGTGCGCCCTGCCGATCCGGGACGCGCACCGCTTCTTCTCCTTGCTGCCGCTGACCAAACGCGAGCGCACGATCGGCGATCGCATCCTGCGCGAGATCTCCGACCGCCTCGGCTTCCTCGTCAACGTCGGGCTCGACTACCTGTCGCTCGATCGCACCGCGGCGACGCTCTCCGGCGGCGAGGGGCAGCGGATCCGCCTCGCCACCCAGATCGGCTCGTCGCTGGTGGGCGTGCTCTACATCCTCGACGAGCCGTCGATCGGCCTGCACCAGCGCGACAACGCGCGCCTCCTCGAGACGCTGTTCAAGCTGCGCGACATGGGCAACACGGTGATCGTCGTCGAGCACGACGAGGAGACGATCCGCGCCGCCGATCACGTCGTCGACATGGGGCCGCGCGCGGGGGTGCACGGCGGGCGGATCGTCGCCTCGGGAACCCCCGCGGACATCCTCTCCTCGACGGCGTCGCTCACCGGCGCCTACCTCTCCGGGCGCAAGTCGATCCCGGTGCCGTCGTCGCGGCGACAGGCGCAGAATCGCTGGATCAACCTGCGCGGCGCGCGCGGCCACAACCTGCGCGGGGTGAACGCGCGCTTCCCCGTCGGCGTGTTCACCGCGGTGACCGGCGTGTCGGGCTCCGGCAAATCGACCCTGGTGATCGACACCCTGCTCCGCGAGCTCGAGGCGCGGCTGAATCACGTCCGGGGCCTGCCGAGCGAGCCCCACGACGGCCTCGACGGCCTGCATCACGTCGACAAGGTGATCGCCATCGATCAGTCGCCGATCGGCCGCACCCCGCGCTCGAACCCCGCCACCTACACCGGCGTGTTCACCCCGATCCGCGACCTCTTCGCGGCGCTCCCCGAGTCGAAGACCCGCGGCTACAAGCCGGGGCGCTACAGCTTCAACGTCAAGGGCGGGCGCTGCGAGTCCTGCCAGGGCGACGGGATCCTGCGGATCGAGATGCACTTCCTCCCCGACGTGTACGTGCAGTGCGAGGCCTGCGAAGGGCGGCGCTACAACCGCGAGACCCTCGAGGTGAAGTACAAGGGCGCCTCGATCGCCGACGTGCTCGATATGACCGTCACCCAGGCCGCCGAGTTCCTCGCCCACATCCCGAAGGTGCGCCAGAAGCTCGACACGCTGCGCGAGGTTGGCCTCGGCTACATCGCGCTCGGGCAGTCGGCCACCACGCTCTCGGGCGGCGAGGCGCAGCGGATCAAGCTGTCGAAGGAGCTGGCGCGCAAATCGACCGGACGGACGGTCTACATTCTCGACGAGCCGACCACCGGGCTGCACTTCGACGATATCCGGCAGCTCCTGGTGGTGCTCAATCAGCTGGTCGAGCAGGGCAACACGGTGATCGTCATCGAGCACAACCTCGACGTGGTGAAGACCGCCGACTACGTGATCGACCTCGGCCCCGAGGGTGGCGATGGCGGCGGGCAGATCGTCGCCGCGGGGACGCCGGAGGACGTGGCGCGCACCGCCGCGTCGCACACCGGGAGATACCTGAAGAAGGTGCTGTGAAGGTCTTCCCCGCTCGCTTCGGCCACGTCGAGTCCTTCATCCTCCTGCTCGTCACGGTCGGGCTGCTGGCGACGGCGGGGGGCCTGCTCCAGCTCCGCTTTGGCTTCTTCGGGCTCGCGCTGACCGAGCTGCTGGTGGTGGCGGCACCGATGGTGGTGGCGGCCTGGGCGTTCCAGGTGAGGCCGGAAGCGCTCGGCCTCCGGCGCGCCTCGCCACGCGCTCTCCTCGGCGGCCTGCTCGTCGGTGCGGGCGGCTTCTACCTGGTCGCCGCGGTGCTCGAGTGGGGGATGGAGAAGATTGCGCCACTGCCGCCCGCGCTGCGGGAGCAGATGCGGAGGCTGATCGTCCCGGAGGAGGGGCCAAGGCCGCTGATCGTGGATCTCGCGGTGCTGGCGCTGCTGCCGGCGGTGTGCGAGGAGCTGCTCTTCCGCGGCGCGCTGCTGGAATCCTGGCGACCCGCGGGCCGGATCGCGGCGGTGGGCGGCGCGGCGCTGGCGTTCGGGGGCTTCCACCTGTCGATGTACAAGCTCGTCCCGACGGTGGCCCTGGGCGCGCTGGCCGGCGTGGTGGCATTGCGCGCGGCGTCGGTGGCGCCGGCGATGGTCCTCCACTTCGTCAACAACACGCTGGTGGTGGTGCTGGTCCGCGCCGGGCACGAGGACCCGCCACCGCCCGATTCCGTCGTCGGCGCGCTGCTGTGCGCGCTCTCCGTCGCGGCGGTCGCGGGAGGGATCAAGCTGACCGGCCGTCGCGGAGGTGCTCGTTAGAATCGGATCAAGGGATATCGAAAAGCAATCCCTGTGGCCTGCTGGCCCCCGAAATGAGATCCGGCTAACGAGAAATTGCCATCTTGTCAGGAACCATACAAATTGTTGCATGATCGGCCAAGATCAGTTAGGTTCGTCACATGGCGGGCAAGGTAGTCCAGGACGAGAAACGCGCTCTTTGGTACCTGAAGAAGATCCCCCTGCTGGCGGATCTCGGCCACGAGACCCTCCAGCGGCTCGTCGAGAAGGTTCAGCTGACCGAGGTGCGGAGGCGGCGGGTGGTCTATCTCCCCGGGGATCCCGGCAACTCGATCTACTTCGTCAACGGCGGCCGGGTGAAGATCTCGAAGGTGACGCGCGATGGCAAGGAGCTCACGCTCGCCTACCGCGGCCCCGGCGACATCTTCGGCGAGCTGGTGATCATCGACGGCGGGCCGCGCGAAGAGATGGCAGAGGCGATGGAGAACGCGCTGATCACGGAGTTCGATCGCGTGGAGTTCGAGAAGCTGGTGCAGCGCGAGGGGATGATCGGCTACCGGCTCACCAAGATCGTCGCCGAGCGGCGGCGCGAGGTGGAGAACAAGATCGAGACGCTGGTCTTCAAGGACGTCAACGCCAAGCTCGCCGAGCTCCTGCTGCGGCTGGCGGTGGAGTACGGCGTCGAGGACGAGCGCGGCACGCTGCTGGCGCTGAAGATCACCCACCAGGAGATGGCGAACCTGATCGGATCGACGCGCGAGACGGTGTCGCTGACCCTCTCGCAGTTCAAGCGCAAGGGCCTCATCCAGACCGAGGGCCGCAAGGTGATCCTCGCGGATCGCGACGGGCTGAAGGCGCTGGCCTGAAGCGACTCGCCCGCGCACAGCGCCCGTCCGATCGTGTAGGTTAGCCGGATGCGGATCTGGATCGCGTTGCTCGTCCTCGGTGGTGCCGTCGCCCACGCTGCGGAGGAGGAGGACAAGGAGGCGAAGCGGGCGCAGGACTACTTGCGGGCGGGGCTGAAGCGGCTCGAGGGTGGCAAGTTCCAGGAGGCGCTGAACGCCTTCAAGCGCGGATCGGAGCACAAGTTCCTGCCCGAGTTCCACTACTACCTCGGGCAGTGCCACCGCCAGCTGGGCGACGGGGAGGCCGCCGCTCGTGAGTATCGCGCCTTCCTCGGCAAGATGCCGGATGCGAGCGAGCGGGCCGAGGTGGAACGCTACCTGGCCGAGATCGGAGGCGGTTCGCCGCCGCCACCCGGCGAGCGCAAGAGCCCGGGCTCCGGTGCGCCGCCTCCCTCACCACCGAAGGGAGAGCGCAAGAACAGCCCACCACCACCGCCGCCCCTCGGCGCGCCGGAGAGGTGCGAAGGCGGCAAGCTCGTGACGATCGCCACAAACGGACACTGCTGCTGGCGTGAGCAGATCTGGTCCGACGACAACCGGGTCTGCATCGGCATCCCACGCTGCCCGAAGGACCACGACGTGCGCGGCACCGACTGCGTCCGCCAGGGCGGAGAGGCGGCACCTAGCGAAGCGGCTCGCCCGAGCGCCTGTCCCGCCGGCAAGGTGAAGAACAACGGCCACTGCTGCTGGCCCGAACAGGTGTGGGCGGAGGACTCGTGCATCGGGGTGCCGGAGTGCCCGCGCAGCTTCGCGCTCAAGGGGAGGGACTGCGTGCGGAAGCCGACGGAGGAGGAGTAGTTACCCCCCGAAGACCCAGGGGACGCCGGGGAGCCGCCTTCGGCGGGTCGATTAGGCTCAGGGTGCGCTGCGAGCCGGCTCGCGGGCCTCGTCTCCATCGGTGCGAGCGATCAACCGATGGTCCCCCAGCGGCAGCGCGCGCGGCACCTCGATATCGGCGGTGAAGCGGCCCGCGCCGTCGGTCAATGCATGGCCGATCGGGACCGCCCCGCGCGAACCGTGAAACTCCAGCACAACGCGCGCGCCGGCGGGGGCGCCCCCGACGACGGTGAGCTGGCCCTGGATGTGGAGCACATCGCCGCGAAACGCCTCGCGCGTCTCGACGCTGACCGCGAGCGCTGTGCGGAGGCGCGGCGGCGCCGCAGGAATCACCGGCCCTTCCGCGTCGCTGCCGGGCCCGGCGCCCCGTACCTTGCCGTTGCCGTTGGTGTTCCCGTTCCCGTTCCGGTTGCCGTTGGTGTTCCCGTTCCCGTTGCCGTTCCCGTTCCCGTTCCCGTTGCCGTTCCCGTTCCCGTTGCCGTTTCCGTTTCCGTTTCCGTTTCCGTTTCCGCGCTCATTCGGCGGCTGCGCGCCTCGCCCCTCCACCAGCTCCCTCCGTCGCTGCGCTGCCTGCTCCGCAGCCCGCAGGAACGACCTGGGGGTCGGAAAGGGATCGCCCCCCTTGCGCGCGTAGGGCGGCTTCCCTTCCAGGTTGCGGAACTCGTGATCCATCGCGGCGCCACCGAGGTCGATCTGCCGCCAGCCCAGACGCGGAAGGTACACCTCGACGAACGCGTGCAGCTCGTTCTCGACGTAGCGCGCCGGTAACCCGGCTCCGATCGCGGTGATCGCGAAAGCGTAGGCGCGATGGCGGCAGGCGCCCTTCTGCCCGAGCGCGAGGTCGAGGTAGGTGGAGCCGTGCGCGGCCGGGAGCGGTGCCATCTCGAAGGCGCGGAACCACGCCACAAGCCGCTCCAGCACCTCGTCGAGCGGGCGGCCGCGCTCGATCCCGATCCGCGCCAGCACCTGCGCCGCGCGACGCTGGATCGTCGGCGGCAACGCGTAGACCAGGGCAGCCGGCTGGTCGGAGAGATGGAGCCCGCGCAGGGCCGCCCGGACCTCGCCCCCGAAGTAGCGCTGCGGCGCGTCGCTGCGCCAGGTGAGCCGATGGCGTCCAGCGGCGGCGCGCGCCCGCACGAACACGTTGTCCGCCGAGTCGCGGGCAAACTCCAGCGACGGGACGGGATGATCCCGCGGCGGGATCGCGCGGTGTGACAGCATCCGCGGATCGGCCGACACCGACGGCAGCGGTACCCAGCGGCCGGGGAGGAGATCGATCGTCGCGCCGCCGGTGAAGAGGTCGCGCGTGGCGGTGCGGGTCTCGCCCGTCTCGGGCAGCGGCCTGCGCGTCGCGTCCCACACGTAGAGAGACTCGTCCTCCAGCACCGCGTCGAGCGCCGTCATTCGCTTGAACGGCGCCACCGACGGACTGAACACCTCGTGGTAGGGATGGCGGCCGGGCGGTTCGGTGGCGGTGTCGCGGTCCGGGACCACGCGGTCGCGTCGCTCGGGCGGGCGATCGCCGGGGCGAGGCGGGCCGTTGGCGATCACCGGATCGAACGGCTGCGGCGTGTAGATCGGCTCATCGCCCGAGACCGCCCCCTCGTCGCCCCCGGCACCCTCGGTGGCTCCCGGCCCGCCGGTTCGCGGCGCACCAGGCAGGCCGGCGCGCCGCGCATGGCTCCCCACCGATACGTATTCGTGCGGCACGATCGGGGGCGCGGCGGCGGCCGGGGCGGGAGCGAGCGCGACGAACAGCATCACGGCACTGGCACGAATGGCACTTCGCATCGCTCCCACCATGGACACTATACGCTGGCCGCCCCTGCGGGTCCGGCGCCTGAGCGTTCGCGACTGCGTGCTATGCTGTCCGGCCCATGTCGATTGGCGAGCCGCGGCCCACCCCCCTTGCAGGCGACGACGCGAGCGACAAGGAGCCCAGCCCACCGGCCCTCGAGGTCGCCGATTCCCCGGAGACCGCCGCGCCCTCCGTCGACCCGCTCGCCCTCACCGGGAGCGTGGCTCGCGTCGCCGAAATCCCTCACCGGCGGCGGATCTTCTGCAACCGCAACCTGCGGATGGACGAGATCGCGTGGGTCGGCTTCGACATGGACTACACGCTGGCGATCTACAACCAGCGCCGGATCGAGACGCTCTCGGTCGCCTGCACCCTCGACAAGCTGGTCCAGAAGCGCGGCTATCCCGAGGAGCTCCTCACTCTCGACTACGACCCCACCTTCGCCATCCGCGGCCTGGTGGTCGACCGCCTCCACGGCAACATCTTCAAGATGGACCGCTTCGGCCACGTCGACATCGTCTACCACGGCTGCAAGAAGCTCGACCGCGAGGAGCGCCACCGCCTCTACCGCACCCAGCGCATCCGCCTCTCGTCGCCGCGCTACGCCTGGATCGATACCCTGTTCGCGCTCCCCGAGGCGGTGATGTTCGCCCGCATCATCGACTTCCTCGACGGGCGCCCGGGGCGCGTCCGCTACGGGCGCCTGTGGCAGGACATCCGCGACTCGATCGACGAGGCCCACCGCGACGAGTCGATGAAGCGAGTGATCAAGTCGCACCTCGACGAGTACCTCCACCGCGAGCCCGACGTCGCGGCGACGCTCCACAAGTTCCGCTCGTCGGGCAAGAAGCTCTTCCTGCTCACCAACTCCTACTGGGACTACACCGACCACCTGATGACCTGGCTGCTCGACGGGCAGCTCGCGGCCTACCCCTCGTGGCGGAGCTACTTCGACGTGGTGATGGTGGGCGCGCAAAAGCCCGCCTTCTTCACCGAGAAGCGGCCGTTCATCGAGCTCGACTCCGCCGGCGCCGAGCTGGGTCCACCGATGGGCGGAGCCCTGCTGCGCGGGCACATCTACCAGGGCGGCAACGTGGGCGAGCTCGATCACCACCTCGGCGTGCGCGGCGACCGCGTGCTCTACATCGGCGATCACATCTACGGGGACATGCTGCGCGCCAAGAAGGCCTCGGTGTGGCGCACCGCGATGGTGGTGCAGGAGCTCGAGGAGGAGCTCGCCGCGGCGGAGCGGATGCAGCCCCAGATCACGCGGATCGCGGAGCTCGATCGGCAGCGGGTGCGGCTCGACTCGGACGCGCTGTTCCAGCAGATGGTGCAAGAGCAGCTTCACCGCCTCGAGCCGGGGCAGGTCCCCGAAGGCGTGGCAACCCTCGAGGCCGCTCGCAGCGAGGTTGGGATCCAGCTCGATCGGCTGCGGGTGGCGCTGCGCGAGGTGGGGAGCGAGGTCGACGCCATCGAGCGCGAGGTGGAGCGCAACTTCAACCCGTGGTGGGGCCCGCTGTTCAAAGTCGGCGTCGAGAACTCGCGCTTCGGCGAGCAGGTCGAAGACTACGCCTGCGTCTACACCAGCCGCGTCTCGAACTTCGTCTCCTACTCGCCGCTGCGCTACTTCCGCTCCCCGCGCGATCACATGCCCCACGAGTTGTAGGAGGAGTCGACCCTCGGTGGCCGTGCTAGCTATAGCTAGAAGAGGTCGACGAGGGGGGGCGTAGGGGGGGGGCGAATACCCGTTGACACCTCCCACCCTGCGAAGTATAAGCAGCGGGCTTCGGCGGCAAAGCAGGGAGCGACCCACGGGCGTATAGCTCAGCGGAAGAGCATCGGCCTTACAAGCCGGGGGTCGCAGGTTCGAACCCTGCTGCGCCTACCGGAGGCACCGAGATTCGCAGCAGAAACCACCTGGGGTGGTAGTTAAGTCGGTTATAACGCCGGCCTGTCACGCCGGAGGCCGCGGGTTCGAGTCCCGTCCACCCCGCAAACTCGAAAGGCCCGGAAGTCGCGAGATTTCCGGGCCTTTTCCTTGTCCGAGCGCCGCTGGCGACTACTGCGCATAGGGCGTCCCGTCCTTGTGGCAGAGCCGCCAGCCCCCATCGGGGCCACGCCCGTAGGCGAGGTCGACATCGGGGTATTCTGCCTGGCCCTCTTCGTTCTGGTCGCTGACCTCCAGATAGCGCGCCGGCCGGTCGCTGCGATTGACCACCTGGTGGGCGTCGGCGACGCAGGCCCGGAAGCCAGCGCACATGCCGGCCGTGAGCACCTGCTCGCCGCCATCGGTGCGCAGCACGACCTCCCCCTCGATCACGTCGACGAACTCCTCCTCGCCGGAGTGCCAGTGCCTCATCGAGGACTCGGCGCCCGGGTGCAGCGTCGTCAGGTTGACGCCGAGCGCGCGGAGCCCGAGGGCCTGACCGAGAGCTCGCTTCTCGCGCGGCAACACCCGCGAACGGAATGGCTCGGGATAGCTGGAGTCGGTGCCCGGCGTGACCGTGGCGGGATCGAGCGCGGGGAGCTTCAGGGGCATGGGCGTCCTCCTGGTTCGCGGCATCATCACACACTTCGCACACTTCGACAGGCGCGGCCGGGCGGCCCGTGGTACCGTCGCCACGCTTGAGTCCAACCGACCAGCCGCCGGCCGATCCGCCGGTCTCCGTCCCGGCCGCCACCCCGCCGCCGCGCCCGGCCCGCCCGTCGCTGAAGGCGCGCCTCGATGGGCTGATCCGCGCCTACGGTCCGGTGGCCTTCGCGGTCTACTTCGGGTTGTTCGCGGTGACCTTCGCCGGCTTCGCGGCGGCGATCAAGTTCGGGGTCTCGGTGCAGAGCGCCTCCTCGGGCGCGGGGACGCTCCTCGCCGCGTGGGTGGCAACCAAGCTGACCCAGCCGCTCCGGATCCTCGCAACCCTGGCGCTCACGCCGCTGGCGGTCCGGCTTTTTGGTCGCCGCCGCGAGGGAACCGCTTGACTTTTTTTGCCGATCTGTCGATTTTGAGGCCCCCAGCAGTCCGGTGACCGCTGCGGTGCCTTCACCCACCACGGAGAGCGACCGAATGCGCCCCCGTTCCCTGTATGCCCTTGGATTCCTCGCCCTGGCAACCGCCCCCTTGCTGTCGTGCGAGAGCCTCGACAACGGCAAGCTGCCGGAGGATCCCTCCGCGCCGGTCCTGATGAAGATACTGATCCAGGACGAGCTGCCCCGCGGCGGGCGGAACGTCGCCACCGATCTGCTGGACAAGTCGCCGAAGGTCAGCTGCAGCGAGCAGAAGCCGTGCACGACGGGCGACCACTTCAGCCACCCGCCGTGCAACCTGGACACGAAGATCTGCCCCGATCCGCTGAAGCCCGAGGAGACGCCACCCGCGCTCGGCGCGATCTTCTCGGGCACCACCGGCGGCAACCAGATCCGCATCATCTTCAGCAAGATCCTCGCTCCGGAGATCGCCACCGCCACCATCAACATGATGACCGGCCGGGTCGACAAGTGGGAGCTGAAGGATCCGTCGATCATCGGCTTCTACGACGCCCATGGGAACGAGCTGGCGGCGGAGAAGTCGTGGGACCCGACCGGCTCCCCCACCCTCACCTCCGACCTGTTCCTGAACCCGCTCGGCCCGGCGCTGGTGTTGAAGCCGAAGAACCCGATGAACCTCTTCACCACCTACTCGATCCGGTTGAAGCCGGAGCTGATCAAGGACGCCAAGGGGCAGGCGGTGACCAAGGACATCAACAAGGCGGCCGTGGCGACCTCCTACGAGTTCAAGACCGAGGGGCTCCACGCCGCGGGCGGCGCGCTGGCCGATCTCAACGGCGTGCTCGACGTGAAGGACGTGCTGGTGATCAAGACCAGCGCGCTGTTCGTCCCGAGGTCGCTGAAGGCGGTGGTGCGGCGGGACGGCGAGATCGTCGAGACCGCGGCGTCGCCGGGCTACCTCTACGTCAACGGCGTCATGGATCCCAACCAGTGCACGCCCGCGCCGCAGATCAACATCTTCCGCGTCTCCGGGCGCGATCGCGCCGAGTGGGAGGAGGGGGACTACACCGTGTCGATCGAGGCCATATCGATCGAGAGCTGCGGCGCGCGGTTCTCTATGGATCCGTTCGGCCTCACGCCGTTCGAGGAGGTCGCCTTCAAGGTGAAGCGCAAGCCCGAGGGTGTGGACGATGACAAGCACGAGCCTTTCCTGGCCAAGGAGCTCCTGCTCGAGTGGGAGTGCGCCCTCCTGAATCCGGCCGACATGATCACCGGCTGCGCTGCCGACGGCGGCGTCGGCGGACAGTAGTGGTGTCCCCTCCGAGAGGTTGGTTGCGTTTTTCGGTGTCGAGGCGCCCGCCGCGCGAGGCGCGACGAGGGAGCTTGCTGGGTGCAAGTGACCGAGGAGAAACGAAGCGCCGTGGGATGGATCGGCAGCGACAAATGCGACGAACTTCTCGGATGGGACACTAGGAGCCTTCCAACCATGGACCGATTCTTTTCGCCTCGGGCGCGCGCCGCCTTGGTCGTCGCGGCCATCTCGGCCCTCTCGGCCACCGCGTCCGCCTCCATCACCGGCACCATCCAGGGCACCGTCACCGACCAGGCCACCGGCAAACCGCTGGCGGGCGTCACCGTCACCGCCACCGGGCCCCAGGGGGAGCAGACCGAGTTCACTGACTCGGGCGGGCGCTACGTCATCACCGACCTCGCGCCCGGCGAGTACGTGGTGCGATTCTACTTCTCGACGGTGCACGTCGACCGCCCGGGGGTCCACGTCCAGGCCGACAAGACACTCACCGTCCCCGCCGCGATCCCCACCGCGACCGCGAAGCAGATGACCTACGTGATCAAGGAGCGCGCCGCCTCGGTCGACGTGGCGTCGACCCAGGTGCAGACCCAGATCACCGACGAGCTGGTGCGGAACACCCCGGTAGGCCGCACCTTCTCCTCGATCCTCACCCTCGCGCCCGGCTCATCGCGTGACGCCGTGGGCTTCTCCTTCGGCGGCGCCACCGGCCCCGAGAACTCCTTCCTCATCGACGGCCTGAACACCACCAACCCGACCACCGGGCTCGCCGGGTCGCGGCTTTCGATCGAGTTCATCGGCGAGACGGAGATCATCACCGGCGGCTACAACGCCGAGTACGGCCGCGCCACCGGCGCCATCGTCAACGTCATCACCAAGTCGGGCTCGAACGAGTTCCACGGCGGGGCCTGGCTGTTCTACACCCCCCTCGTCCTCGATTCGCCGCTGGTCGCGCGCCCCGGCCAGGCCGTGGCGTTCCTGCCGCACAACAACACCGCAGAGACCGGCGCCGGGCATGTGATCGACTTCGGCTTCGACCTCGGGGGGCCGATCGTGAAGGATCGCCTCTTCTTCTACGGCGGCTTCACCCCCACCTACGAAAAGGCGACCTTCCTCCGCATCCTGCGGCGGCGCACCGCCGAAAACGTCGACCCGAAGTCCACCGACGACGCCTACCTCGGAGACCTCGATCAATCGATCACCTGCCCGTCGTGGCTCAAGGACCAGAACGAGGCGCTCTGCGCTCCGACCAAGGCGGCGGCCTTCAAGACCGAGGACCTCGACCCGCGGTTCTGGTCGCGCTCCAGCACCCAGCGGCTCAAGTACGACTGGATCGGCAAGCTGAACCTGCGCATCAACGACAACAACAACTTCTCGATCGCCTACTTCGGCGGCACGACCGACTTCTCCACCAACGCCGTCGCCAACGGCAACGCGGCCCTGGGCGTGGGGGCGTTCACCGCGCCGTCGGTGAGCCACGATGTGGTCGCCAAATTCACCAGCAAGCTGCTCGACCGCAAGCTGCAGCTCGATTTCAAGGTCGGCTGGCACTACGAAAACGACGAGTTCCGGCCCTCAGCGATCGGCGGGCAGCGCGGTCGCAACGTCGACACCCGCGCGAACTCCCTGCAAATCTTCGAGGACGAACTCGAACCGTGCAAGACCACCAAGCTCGGGGAGAAGGAGACCATCAAGTTCAATCCGTGCCCCGCCAACAACTACTCCGACCAGGGCTTCGGCTTCGAGGACAAGGAGGTCGCCCAGCGCTGGGTCGCGGCCGGGAGCGCCACCTACTTCTTGAAGGCGTTCGGCACGCACGCGATCAAGCTCGGCGGCGACTTCGAGTACAACCACCTCGACCACCACCGCGCCTACACCGGCGGCGGCGGCTATACGACCTTCGACGCCGGCACCGGGGACCCGAAGGACGTGTACGTCCTGCGCACGCAGTACGGCTCGGTCGATGCGAAGGACCCGAACAAGTTCGTGGTCCACGACGGCGTGGCCGGACGCCCGAACGGCTTCTCCGCGAACACCGCGACCCTGAACGAGAGCGTCTACCTGCGCGACTCGTGGAACGTCGGCTTCATTCCCGGCTTCACTCTCAACGCCGGCGTGCGCTGGGAGGCCCAGCAGGCGAAGGACATCAACGGCAAGACCCAGATCAGCATCGACGACAACTGGGCGCCGCGCGTCGGCGTCGCCTACGACGTGCTCGGGAAGGGCCGCTCGAAGCTCTACGCCAGCTACGGGCGCTTCTACGAGTCGATCCCGATGGATATCAACGACCGCCAGTTCTCGGGGGAGGGACTGGTCTTCCAGGTGACCGGGCCCGGCCTGGCGGGCGGCTGCAAGACCGACGCAAACGGCCGCGTCGACGTGTCCACGTGCGAGTTCCCGGCGGTCAAGCGCCAGGACCTCTTCGGCGGCACCTTCGGCTTCGTCTCGCCGAAGCTCCAGGGCCAGTACTCGAACGAGGTGATCGGCGGCGTGATGTTCGACGTCGGCCTCGACATCGTCCTCGGCGCCTCGTACCAGTACCGCAACCTCGGCCGCGTGATCGAGGACGTGTCGGCCGATGGCGGCGAGACCTACGTGGTGGCGAACCCGGGCGAGCCGAACGACCCGAACACGATCAAGAAGCTGCAGAACCAGATCGGCGCGCTGGCCAAGCAGATCCAGGGCACGACGGACCAGACGAAGATCGACGACCTGACCAAGCAGAAGAACGACGCGACGAAGCAGCTCGCGCTGTACAACACGACCGCCACCTTCGAGAAGCCCAAGCGCGACTACCACGCACTGGTGGTCACGGCGACCAAGCGGCTCTCCAATAACTTCATCTTCACGGCCTCTTACACCTACAGCCGCACCACCGGCAACTACCCGGGCCTGTTCTCTCCGTCGAACGGCCAGCTCGATCCGAACATCTCCTCGCAGTACGACCTGCCGGAGCTGCTCGTGAACCGCAACGGCCCGCTGCCCAACGACCGCCCGCACAACGTGAAGCTGATCGGCTCCTACCAGCTGCCGCTCGGCTGGGCCGGTGGAATCACCCTCGGCCTGACCTTCTCCGCGCAGTCGGGCACGCCGATCGAAGTGCTCGGCCGCCACCCCACCTACGGCCCCAACGAGACCTTCATCCTGCCGCGCGGGTCGGGTGGGCGCACGCCCCCGCTCACCACCTTCGACGCGCGCCTGGGCTACGGGAAGACCTTCAGCAAGGGCATCAAGGCCGAGGTGACGATCGACCTGCTCAATCTGCTCAACCAGCAGCAGGTGATCGCCGTCGACCAGCAGTACGCCTTCGACGCCGTGCTGCCGATCCCCGACGGACACTACCAGGACCTGAAGAACCTCCGCCGCACCGACGGCCGGGTCCCCAACCTGAACCCGAACTACGGCCAGCCGACCCAGTACCAGGCGCCGCTCTCGATGCGCCTCGGCGCCCGCATCTCGTTCTAGCCCTCCGCTCACCGCACCACGGAGCAGGAATCCGCGCGCGCCCCGCGTGATCCCCCTTCCTCACCCCGAGAAGCGTACCGCATCCCTGCAGGATCCCCCCTCCTCGCCCCGAGAAGGGTACCGCATCCCTGCATGATCCCCCCTCCTCGCCCCGAGGAGGGTACCGCATCCCTGCATGATCCCCCCTCCTCGCCCCGAGGAGGGTACCGCATCCCTGCATGATCCCCCCTCCTCGCCGTCCAGGAGCGCTGCCGCAGTCCGCGCGATCGCGCCCGCCTGGGAGCGGCATGGAGATCCGTTCAGAGGTTGGGAGAGGGGCGTACCGGGGGATGGGGCTGGATCGAGCTACGCGGTGCGCCGGCGGCGACGAAGGGCGAGCAGCGCGAGCGGGGCCCCGAGAAGCAGGGCGAAGAGCACGGGCGCGGTCCGCGCCGAGATGCTGCAGCCGCCCATCTCGGGCATCGGGCCGCGCGGGCCTTCGCCGCACTTGCCGGCGTCGAAGACGTCACCGGTGAACGGCGTGTTGGTGATGCCATGGAAGGAGACGTTGTCGATGTCCCAGCCGGACTCGCCGCCTTCGCCGTCGGTGCCGATACGGAAACGGATCTTGACCGTCTTCCCTGCGAACTGGTCGATGAGGTTCAGGGTCACCTTGTCGCGGTCGGGCCAGCCGAAGTTCTTGTCGACGTACGCCTTCCGCTTGGTCAGCGGGTTGTCGGACGGGTTGGTGATCTTCGCACCGTAGCCTGGGTTCGAGAACACTCCGAGGTCCTGCCAGGTCACCCCGCCGTCATCGGTGATCTCGACCAGGCCACCGTCGTAGTAGACCCGGACGTTGTCGACGTCCTTGGCCTCGAAGGAGTGGCGGTGCTCGAAGCGGATCAGGAAGAAGTCGGTCGAGCTCACCTGGAGCTCGGGCGACTCGAGCGCGGTGTCGCTCACCCGGTCCAGGTTGGTGGCGTGGCGAACGTGGTTCTTCGAGTCGCTGGCGATCTGCGTCCAGACGCCGGCGGCCTTGCCGGTGGCGGTCCACACCTTGTCCGCGGGGGCCTCGAAGTCGTCCTTCGCGGTGGACTCCTTGCCGAGGTCGTAGTTGATCTTCCAGAACAGCTCCCGGGTGGCGTTCTCGCACGCCGCGTCGCTCGAGGGCGCGACCTTCAGGGAGAAGACCCCGGCGGCGGCCATCTTCGGATCGAGCGACACCTCGGTGGTGATGGTGGTCGACTTCAGGGGGCCGAGCTTGGGGATGTTGAAGGTGGTCGGCCCGGTGAAGGTGGCCTCCTTGGTGGTGGTGGTGAGCGTGATCGTCGCGCCCTCCAGCGTCTGCAGCGCGGCGCCATTGGAGAGCTCGATGGTGATCTTGGCGCGCTCCCCGGCATCGAGGACGCCGTCGCCGTCGCAGTTCTTGGCCGAGTCATCGAGCGTCACCTCGCCCACCACCAGCCGCGGCTGGACCTTGAATCCCTCGACCACGCCCTCGAGCGTCGCCGAGCCTCGCGGCGGCGAGTCCGCGCAGGTGCCCGCGCCGCGCCGCGCGAAGGCCTCGCCCATCACCACCTGATCCTCCGGGCTGCTCGCGCCCGCGGCTGCCATCAGCGCGTCGCGGGTCTCGGTGAAGGTCGCTTCGGGGGGAGCCATCTGAAGCCCGGTGACGATGTAGTCGGCCATGCGGCGCCGCACCTCCTCGAAGGACAGCGATGGCTTGCGCATGCGGCCGGCGTTCTGCAGCGCGACGTGGACCTCCCAGAGCATCGTGCACCACACCTCCCCGGCGTCGTGGACCTCGGAGTTCTGTCCGGCGCCGCCGTTGCGTGGCATGTGCGTGGGCAGGTCCTCTCCGTCGGCGATGTGCTTGAAGGTGAGGCCGTTCTTCCGGAAGTCGGTGCTGTACGGGAGGCGGCGGATGCCGAAGTAGGCGGGGTCGTTGAACGCGACCGAGGCGTAGATCGCGGTGGCGAAGGTGCCGGCGAGGTTGTCCGTGGGGCGCGCGATCATGTGCATCGCGACGAAGTCGGCCCAGCCCTCGGACATCGCGCCGCACTGCTGGGTGCCGTTGCACTCCGAGAGGCGGTGGTGCAGGTAGTGCCCCCACTCGTGGGCAACGACGGTGTTGGCGAGCCCGCCGTCCCGGTCGATATCGCTCTTGCGACTGAAGCGGGCCGTGACCGGACCGGCCATCATCGCGGTCCGGATCACCGCGCCCGCCGCCTTGGTCGTCGAGAGGACGGGGATGAGGAGCACCTCGGCGGTCGGATCGCCGTTGCCCATCCGCGGAGCGGCGGTGGCCTGGTTGTTGACGATCAGCACCGCGATGGCGCCGGCGTCGCGGGCGTTGATCGACTTCCGCTTGAAGGTGCAGGTTCCGCGATCGATGAGGGCGATCTTGCCGGCGATCGCGCTCTTGTTCTTGATCGGCTCGCAGGCGTCGCTGAGGTTGGGGAGGGTTCCGTCGTCGACCTCGGCGAGCAGGCCCGAGATCTCGAAGTTCTCCGGGCCGAAGGAGGCGGTGGCGGAGGGGTGGTCGATATCGGGCGGCGAGGTGTGGAGGACGCGCCGCTCGCGCCCCGACCAGACGAACATCTGCATTTTCGGCGAAAGGCCATCGGAGGGCGTGCTCATGTTGGCGTTGTCGCGCGACTCCACCTGGCCGGCCGGTGGGAGGTAGTTGTCCTGGGTCTGGACGTGCATCCGGTCCTTGCTCTTGCCGCCGCGACCGAGGTTATCGAACTGCGCGTTGCCGGCCGCCTCGTCGAAGCCTGAGTCGTACCAGTAGTCGTGAAGCCAGTTCGTGTTGTAGAAGGCCTGGGTGATCCCGGCCATCGCCTGCTCGGGGTTCAATGTGGGTATCTTGGTCGGGTCGTAGACCTGAGCGAACGTCAGCGGCCCGGTGATCTTGGCGCGGAAGTCGGCGCCGCCGAGGCCCTCGGGGCGCACCCGATCGGTGTACGCGTCGACGTTGTTGCCGACCGTTTCGGTGGCTTCGGACGGGAGCCAGGGATCGGCCTTGCCCTGCGGGTTCTTGTTGAAGCCCTCCATGGCGATCGGCACCGACGGGACGAAGGGCGGGTAGCTGAGATCGGCCTGCCCGGTCGGGTGCGGGGTCCAGTCGGCGATCGGTCCGTCGAGGGGCCGCTTGTCGCCCTTCGCGTCGGCCCACACGCGGTAGTTGAACGACTCGTTCTGCGTGAGGCTCACGCGCTGGAGCACGGTGCCGTCGTCGGCGGCGACGAGGTAGCGCCAGGCCGACGACTCCCCGTCGCGGCGGCCGGCGTAGAACTCGATGAAGAAGGCCGGACGGAGCAGATCGCCCTCCGGGAACAGCACCTTGCGCACCAGGGCGCCCTCGGGCAGCAGGTAGTCGCCGTCGGCGAGCTGGTAGCGGGCGTCGTCGCCGTCGATCTCGTGGAGATCGACCACCGAGGCTGCCGCCACCGGGGCGCCCAGCGCGTGCGACAGCGCGCCCGCGAGGGCGACGTCGGGCGACCGGGCAAAGGCGGCTCCCGGGGCCAGCGCGGGGGCGTTGTGGAGCGCGCCCGAGAGCGCGACCAGAGACTGATCCTGCCGCAGCAGCAGGCGCAGCTCGCGGCCATGGATCTCCACCCCGCCGACGCGCTGGCGGAGGTGAACGACGGTCCCGCGCGGGCCGCGGTCGATCACCCGCACCGGTCGCGCGAGCGCGAGCGCGTCCGGCCCGAGGGCGAGCGCGCCGGCGAAGCGGGCGGCGTGGAAGCGCGCGGCGGCCTCGTGCGTGGAGCCGGGCGGCGGCAGCACCGCCGTGGAACCAAAGATGAAGGTCGGCACGCCCCGCTCGTCGACGGAGCTGGCGTAGCCGCCAGCGGCCTCGGCATGCTGGCGAAGAGGGGCGTTCGGGGCGACCAGCGCGCGCGTCAACGAGCGGTCCGGCGCCGCCGGCGCCGCCGGATCATTCGGCCCCGGCACGCAGGCACCAAGAAGGGTGGTCAGGGTGGTGAGGGCCGCGAGGCGAAGGGTGCTCGGGGCCGAGGGGCGCTTCATCAGCTTCTCCTGGTTCTGGCTGGCGGATTCGGACATCTCTCCGCCCTGCTGCAAGGCCGGGGGAGCGCGAACCCCGAGATAGTGGTCTGCCTTTGGCCCTTCCGTCAACAGAGTTGGGGCCGCCGGTAGGCCGCCGGGAAGGCCCACGGAAGGCCCTGGGAAGGCCCTGGTCCGGTGTGCTTAACAGCGGAGGGGGCCCTCTTGCTGGCTCTTGCTCGTCACGTAGTCGTAGTCGTAGTCGTAGTCGTCCCGTCCGCAGCGACGGCAATCGAACTTCCTCCCGCAACAAATTCCTCCTGCCGACCGACCACCCTGGCCACACAGGAGGATGCCCATGCTGGCCTACCAGAAGCTCGACGTCTATCGCCGCGCCGTCGAGCTCCTCGCCCTTGCGTCGCAGATCGCGACGAGCGCCCCCAGGGGGAACTCGTTTCTCACCGAAGAGCTCAAACGTGCGGCGCTCTCCATCCCCTGGAACATCGCCGGGGGAGCGGGCCGGTTCGGAGCGCC
>SHYY01000200.1 GCA_009692555.1 Myxococcales bacterium | reverse complement strand
CTCGCGGATCTCGTAGACGTTGCCCTCGGCGAGGATCTGCCCCTTGTGGATGAGCAGGATCTCGGTGGTCATCGCCTCGATCTCGTGCAGCACGTGCGACGACACCAGCACGCACTTGCCCGCTTTCCCGAACTTCTTGATCACCTCGATGATCTTCACCCGCGCCATCGGATCGCAGCCGGTGAGCGGCTCGTCGAGGAAGATCGCGTCGGGATCGTGGGCGAAGGTCTGCGCCAGCTTGGCGCGCTGCCGCATCCCCTTCGAGTACTCGCCCATCCGACGGTCCTGCGCGGCGGTGAGGTCCATCTCGCCGAGCGCCTTCGCCGCGAGCGCCTTCGCCTCGCTCCGCGAGAAGCCGTGCAGCTCGGTCATGAACGAGACGAACTCGAGGCCGGTGAGGTCCTCGTAGGTGCCCTCGTGCTCGGGGCAGTAGCCGATCCGCTTCATCAGCGACGGGTTGCCCCACACCGGCTCGCCGAGGATCTGCACCGTCCCCTTCGACGGGCGGAGCTGCCCGACCATCATCTTCATCAGCGTCGATTTGCCCGCGCCGTTCGGCCCGAGGAGGCCGGTGATCCCCGGCCCCACCTCGAGGGTGAGGTCGTTGCATCCGACGATCTGCCCGTACCACTTCGAGGCGTGCTCGCAGGTGATCATCTTCTCGTCGACGCGCCGGACGTCCGACTTCAGCTTCGGGCGGGCGCTCGCATCCTTCGCCACACTGCTCATCCGGCCACCACTTCCGCCGCCGCCAGCCGAAAGCGCAGGAGCGCGAGCGAGCCGATCATCATCCCCCCGAGCACGCACAGCGCGATCGGCCACGGCACCGGGTAGTCCGTCGGTGGCACGTCGATCCCGTAGAGCTTTGCGCCGATCGATCCCAGGTTGGCCGGGATCGAGAGCACCGCCGGCCACGGGTTGCGGGTGATCCCGCTGAAGATCCCGCCGATGATCCAGGGCAGCATGAACAGTGTCGCGAAGGCGCCCTGCACGTAGCCCCGGCCCTTCGACAGCGACGAGAGCGCCACTACCGGCAGCGCCAGCACCAGCGCCTCGAGGGTGCCGAGTGCGAGCGCCCGCGGCAGCCCGACCAGGAGGTGCCCCGCGTCCGCGAGATCCTTCGCCAGCGCCACCCGGACGATCGCCAGCAGCAGCGCCGGACCGAGCGAGACGAACGCCACCAGCAGCACCACCGGGACCACCTTCCCGACGAGGTACTGCTCGCGCGAGATCGGCCGCGCGAAGTAGAACTGGTAGGCGCCGTTGCGCGTGTCGTCGGCGATCGCGCCCCCGCCGGCGAACATCGCCATCAGGAACGCGAAGATCGGCGCGCCGTACCAGCTGATGAAGTAGTAGTAGACGTACTGCCCCGGGTCCTGGGCGCCCGCCTGCGCCGCCATCTCGAGCGGCATCGAGGCCCACTGCTTGGCTGCGATGTACATCACCACACCCCAGCCGAGGATCGGGAAGACGGCGAGGATCAGCATCGCCACCACCCAGGGCTGCTTGGCGGTGGAGCGCAGCGAGTGGCGCAGCACCACCTTCCAGCGCCCGGCGAGCGGGGTGTGCTGCCCCTCGTAGGGCTTGTAGCCGCGATCGCGGATGCTCATCTCAACCTCCTGCCTCGACTTCCTCTGCGCTCTGTTCGCGCCGCTCACCCTGGGCGGGCTTGCCGCCGCGCGCCGTGCTCGCCTCTTTGCTCGCCGTCGCCTCGTTGACCACCCGCACGAACGCCGCCTCGAGCGTGAGGCGCCGCGCCTGGAGGTGGCGCACTTGCACCTTCTCGGCCTCCGCAGCGACGAAGATCAGGTCGGCGCCGGCATCCTTGGGGAGGCGCACCGCGAGCAGCATGCCGTCCCGCTCCACCTTGCAGCCCCTCTGCTCGAGCGCGCGCGCCAGCTTCTCCTCGTCGTCCTTCACGCGCACGTCGTAGGTCTCCTCGGTGTCGGCGCGGCGGAGCGCCTCGATGGTGCCGGAGTAGTAGACCTCGCCCTGATGCAGGAGGATCGCCCGCTCGCACAGGTACTCCACGTCGGGCAGGAGGTGCGAGGAGAGGAGGATCGCGCAGCCGCGCCGCTCGGGCAGCGACTTGATCAGCTCGACCATCTCGTCGCGCCCCGCCGGATCGAGCCCGTTGGTCGGCTCGTCGAGGAGCAACAGCTCCGGGTCGTGCACCAGCGCCTGCGCCAGCTTCACCCGCTGCTTCATGCCGGTCGAGTAGCCGTCGATCTTCTGGTAGCGCTTGTCGCCGAGGCCGCAGAACTCGAGGATGGCGTGGGCGCGCGACATCGCCTCCGAGCCGGGCAGCCCCGAGAGCTCGGCGGCGAAGGCGCAGTACTCGATGGCGTTCATCCCCGGGAGGTAGTTGTCCTTCTCCGGCATGTAGCCGACCTTGGCGCGGATGTGGCGCGGTCGCTGGCGCACATCGATGCCGAAGACGCGCGCGGAGCCCTCGAAGGGGAGCAGGCCGAGCAGCACCTTCAGGAGCGTGGACTTCCCGGCGCCGTTCGGTCCGAGGAGGCCGGTGGTGCCTCCCGGGACGCGAAAGGTCAGCCCCTTGAGGGCGTGGTACAGCCCGTAGTGCTTGTGGACTTCGTCGAGATCGAGGAGTTCGCTCATGGCGTGGGCGGGCTCAGCTGCAGGTGTAGGGGTCGGCGAACGGCAGGCAGATCGAGAGATTGTCATCGATCGGCGTGCACTTGTAGGCGCCCGGGCAGTCGGCCGCCTTGGCGCACGCCTGGTTGCAGATGAAGGGGTTCTTGATGTCGCCGAAGGCGTCGCAGCGGCCCCCCTCGCACTCCAGGCCCGCCTTCCAGTCGTGTGTTGCACTGCAGCAAGCGCCGAGCTTCTTCGCGCCGCGCTGGAACATCGCCGCGAGGGTGCACTTCATCGCCTTCACCACCGGTTCGCAGCGGCCCGGGTCGAACATGGTCGCGCCGATGCACTTGTACTCCGGCTCGGGGCAGGAGCCGTCGCCGTCGCAGTTGTCGCTGCACATCATCCCGCCGGCCATCGCGAGGCAGCGACGGAAGCGGCACTCGACGTTGGCGGTGCAGCAGTAGCCGCTCGGGAGCGCGCCGTAGGGGCCGGGGCCGGTGCCGCCTTGCGGCTTGGCCATGTCGGGGTCGCCCGGGAGCTTCGCCATGTCGCCTTCCGGGAGGCCGGAGAGGTCGCTGCCGGGCGGGGCGGCGATGTCGGCGCCCGCGCTCCCGGCGAGGTCGCCACTGCCGCCGTCACCAACGGGGAGCGCCTTGAATCCGCCGCAGCCGAGTGCGAACAAGCCGACCGCGAGGAGCCCCATCCGGTGCATTCGCGGCCCTCTATAGCAGGAAGGGCGGATCGTTACCAGCGTCCCCGATGGGATGGGGTGCCTAACGGAGATGGGGGCCCCCACTTCCTGTGGCCGTCGACGACCACGACCACGCCTACGTGCAGCGCCGCGAGGAGGGCCCCCTCCGCCGTTAAGCACGCCGATGGGATGGGTGGGGTGCTCAACGGCGGAGGGGGCCCCACTCTTCGTGGCCGTGGCCGTGGCCACGGGCGGTGGGGAGGGACCCTCCTCTCTGTTAAGCACCCGAGGAGTGGGGAACTGTTGACAGCCTGTCAACAGTTCGGGGCACGGCGGGCTCTGAACGGCGGCCAGACCGTGATGGTGCCCCGGAAGGCCGCGGAGTTCTTCGGCGGGAGCCGCCGCGGGGTGGTGATCCCGCCGGAGAAGGCGACCGCGGTCCATGTGAGCGCGCGCTCTCTCTCCGGCGGCGCGCTCATCTCCACCGGCGCCGTCGATGTGCTGATCTCCGGCCACAGCCCGATCGAGCAGACGCTCGCGCTCGGGAGCTGCGGCGGCAGCCGGAGTCGAGGTGATCTGGTAGCGCGCCTCGCGCCTCTTCAGCCGCGCGGGACGCAGACGTAGCGACGCGGTCGCAGGGGGCGACATCGGGCGGATGTGGTACGGTGCGAAACCAGTAGACAATCGGGAAGCGAGACCATTCCTTCGTGCTCGCCGTCGGACTGCAGAATGCGAACGGCGCGGAGCTCTGCGAGCAGACGTTTGCGGTGGTGTGGGAGGCGGTCCGGCGTGGGGCGGTTCCGGAGTGGGCGTGGCGGGAGATCTCGCCGGTGTTGCCGGGCCATCCCTACGCGGACGATTCGGTGGCCTTCCGGATTGCGCGGCTGGCTCGGGCGCTCGTTGACGCGTACGAACGCTTTCGATGGTCCCGTTCGGGCTTTCTGAGGACTCTGGCCAATCCTCGCCTGCTCGGTGGCGTGGCCGCGGAGGTGCATTCGCTCCTGCGTCCGCATGGGTTCATCGTGGCAATTGCGAAGGACGCCGCGGCCGGTCGCCTGCCGGTCAGCGAGGAGCAGCGTCAGGTGATCAAGGGATGGAGTCAGCTCTGGCGATGAGGGCTTGTGCTTCGACACGCGTCGGGGCGGTCAGAATCAGCGCGCGACCTTCAGGGCTGCGTGGTGGTGCCTACCTCGACTGTGCGAGTTCTTCCGAGCCCGAGCCCGACGCGCTCAGCGCGGCCCGCAGGCCGCAACCAAAACGGAGCCTGCGGGCCGCGCTGAAGGTCCCGCGGGCGTGCCGCCCGCCCCGCAAGCAAAGCTCGCGGGGGCCCCACCCTGCTTACGGCGCGACTACGCGCCGACGCGGCCTTTGGCCGCTCGAAAATCTTCGCGCGCCGCGATGATTCCCGGAGGTAGTAGATCAGGGGACGCCGATGAGCCGCCTCCGGCGGGTCCGATCAGGCTCAGCGCAGCGTGCAGCGGCGGAGGACCCAGCTCGATGTGCCCGGCTCGGTGCCCTGGCTGATCTCGCCGTTCGGCCCGACGGTGGCCTGGAGCTCCTCGGTGAGCTCGATCGTTCCCTCGGCGGTCACGGTCTGGCCGATGCGATCGTCCGGGAAGCGCGGGCCCATGCAGATCACCGAAAGGCCCGGCGTGTCGACCGAGTCGCCGAGCTTCTCGCGCTGCGCCTTCCCGGTCACCCGGACCACCTTGCCCGACGCCGCCTGGGCCTCGGCGATCGTCGCCACCGACGGCCCGAAAGCGACCGCCGCGGCCCGCGTCTCCCTGCCCGGATCGGTGGTCGCGCACCCGCCGCAGGCGATCATCGCCGCCAGCGCGGCAGCCCTGCTCAGGTGGCCGCTTCCCACGTCGCGTCCTCGAGCACCAGCGAGTCGCCCTCCATTCCGTGGCTCACCTCGCCCTTCGCGTTGACGTCGGGATCGCCGCCGATCTTGCGGTCCCTGAGCATCCCGGTGATCCGGATCCGCTTGCGATCCCAGGCGTCGTCCCAGGAGGTGAGTCCCTTCACGTAGACCGGCGTCCCGTCGGAGAGCATCACCGCCGCGCCGGCCGCCCCGTCGCGCGCGGTGCCGACCAGGGTGATCGTCTGGTCGAGCATGTGCGTCGGGTCGCTGTCGATCTCCGGCACCATCAGGTTCCCCCGCCGCCGGCGTGGACGATCGCCGCGAGGCCCGGGGCGTAGTTCTCGGCCTTGGCGATGCAGAAGACGATCCGATCGAAGTCGAAGTAGCCCTTCACGAACTTGTCCCGCGTGCTCTGCAGGACGATCATCGGGTCCTCGGCCGCCTTCTTGGCGTCCTTGTACTGCATGTGGTTGGCGTGCCAGAAGCACTGGCTGGCCTCGTCCCAGAAGCCGTAGTCGAAGTTCACGTAGCCGTACTTCTGATCCTGGCCGGTCTTCGGGTCCTTCTTGATGCGCGACTGCGCCTTGTACTTGTACCCGGTCATGTCGACCTCGCCGGTCTTCTCGTCGGGCTGGAACGCCTTGTCGTCGGGCTTCAGGCGGTCCTCCCAGACCTCGGACTGGTTCGACCAGAACAGCTTGGCGAACACCACGTAGCGCGCCTCTCCGCCCATCGCGCCGCCCGGCATGGTCGCCATCGAATCGAGGGTCTTGTTGCCCTCGATCATCGCCTTGTGCGCCTGATCGAAGTTGCCGAAGGTCTTCTCGGCGTAGTTCAGCGGGTTGCCGCCGCCGACCAGGTTGTTGGCGGTGATGCCGATGCAGCCGCGGGCGATGGTCTCGCGCTCCTGCGGCGTGACCTTGCGACCCTGCTCCTTCTCCCACATCTCGATGTACTGCTCGGGCGAGTATTTTCGCTGCTTGCCCTTCTCCTCGCCGTGCGCGGGGAGCGCCGCGTCGACGGGAAGCTCCTTGTCGAGGGCGGTGCCGAGGAGCTGGACCGCCTTGCTCTGCACGCCGCGGCCGCCGCCGCTGGCGCCCGCGTAGGGGTCGAGCAGGCTCTCGGCCGACTTGCCGGCCACCGTCGCGTCCGCCACCTGGTCGGCGTGGCGCTCGTACTGATCGCCGGTCTCGCCGACGCCATCCTTCAAGTGGACGCCGCCGCGCTGCTGGACCACGTGCGCCGCCTCGTGCGCCGCGGTGTGCAGATCGGGGGTGCCCTTGAAGGCCACCTGGTCACCGACGGCGTAGGCCTGCGAGCCGATTGTGTTGTTGGCCTGGGTGGCCTGGGCGCCGGTGTGGGCGCTGATCCCGCTCACGTCGTGTTTTCCGAACGCGGTCTGGATCGCGTCGTGGTGGGGCAGGGCGCCGCCGCCTCCCGCGACCCCCTGCTCGGCGGCGTTCCTGACCGTCTCCGAGCTGGTGTCCCCGGCCTTCATCTGGATCGGACCGTAGGCGCGATCGGAGGCGCTGGGCGAGCGGGCTCCCGGTGCGCCATCGAGGCTCTCCACCGACGGCAGCGGCCCATCGGCCTTGAGCTGGAGGTTCCCGGCGCGGCGCGGCGCTGGCATCTCGGCGCGAGGCGGCACGGCCTCCGGTGCGGAGGGGGCGATCCGTTCGCGATCCTGGCGGTCGTGCTGGGACATGGGGCCTCCCGAGTGGAAGATGCAGCTTCGCCCAGATTATCGGCAAGGGCGAGCGCGAAGTTGCCCTCCTCCCGCGTGGCTATCGAGTGAACCGCGGAGTGCCGCTGCCCGATAGCTCCCAGGCTCAGTGGTGCTTCGCGTTCGCTTTCTTGACGGTGGCGACCTCGCTCAGCTTGGTCTTGAGCTTCGACAGATTCGTCGACAGCTGCGAATTGTATCCGATCTTCGGAGCGAGGGACTTGCCCTTGTCCTCGTCCTTCATCTTCATGAGCTCGGCCTGCAGCGCTTCGACCTGCTTGATCAGGAGCGGCGAGCGAGAAGTTGCGTTCCCCGTCCCGGGCTGGAAGATCGCCACGCCTCGGCGTAGAACTTCCGCCCATGGGTGGACCCGCGACGAGGCACCTCACCTTCGAGGAGTTGTACCGGCAGATCGAGCAGCTTCCCGAAGGGATCACCGGCGAGATCGTGGAGCCGGGCGTGCTGCGCACCATGCCACGGCGGGGCAGTCCCCACCGTTTCACCGCGCGGGGAATTCTCGAGTCGTTGCGGCGCTTCGACCGCAAGGTCGGTGTGGCAGCGGCTGGTGGTTTGAAGTGGAGGCGGAGGTCCGTCTGCCGAGCAACCGATTGGTTGTCCCCGATATCTCCGGCTGGCCCGTCGCGGCCGATCCCGACTTCGTCCGGGTGAACCCGATCCTCCGGGTCCCCGACTGGTGCTGCGAGGTGCTCTCCGAGAGCAACGGGCGCGACGATCGCCGCCTGAAGCTGCCGCTCTACGCGCGCTCCGACGTCGGCTGGATCTGGCTCGTCGAGCCGGTGGCGCGCTTCGTCGAGGTCTACCAGACGCGCGACGGGCTGCCCACGCTGGTGCACAGCGCCGGGGATGCCGACAGCACGGTGCTGCCGCCCTTCGAGGGGGAGATCTCCGTCGCAGGATGGTGGGAGAGCCCGGCACCGGCGACGGAGTAGCTCACCGCATCACGCGGATCCGTACCGGGACCACCCCGTCGTCGAGCATCCCGAGCGCCTTCGCTGCGGCGTGGCTGACGTCGATGATCCGCCCGCGACCGTAGGGGCCGCGATCGTTGATCCGCACCGTCACCCGGCGGCCGTTCTTCCGGTTCTCCACCTCGACCACGGTGTTCATCGGCAGGCGGAGGTGCGCGGCGGTCATCGCGTTCATGTCGAAGCGCTCGCCCGAGGCGGTGGGGCCGCCGTGGGCTTCCCGGCCGTACCAGGTGGCATTGCCCTCCTGGACGATCGCCCCGTCCGAGCGACGCAAGGTGGGGCCGGGCGCAGCGCAGCCAGCGACGGCAAGAGCGAAGAACGCCGCGAGCCGCGCGCTACTTGCCAGCCGCCCGCTCCACCGCCGCGTGCCGGAGCTCGTGGCCGGTCTTGCCGTCGCCGAGCGCGGCCCGGCGCTTCGCTCCGTGGCCCGGACCGAGGACATCGCGGAGGTAGGCCTCGAAGGCGAAGGTGTCGGAGTGATCCCGGGTGTGGCAGCCCTTGCAGTCGGCCTCGGTTGGCATTTTCATGTGGAATTTCTTTGGCTTGTCCGCGTGCAGCGAGCCCGCGCCGTGGCACACCTCGCACTGCACCGAGGTCAGCCCGTCGACGTGGGCCATCGCCGAGCCGCCCGCCTGCCCGTAGCCGGTGACGTGGCACTTGATGCAGTCGAAGCTCCACTGCTTGTTGATCTTCACCAGCTCGTCCCAGCCGCGGGCGTGGACGGTGGTCTTCCACTCCTTCTCCGGGGCCTCGTGGCACAGCGCGCACTCCTCGATCCCGACGTAGCGCGCCTCGCCGCGCTTCACCGACGGCACGGGCACCTTCTCGCCGTGGCTGCGGTTCCATTCGCCGGCGTCGGCGTCGAGCCGCTTCATCGCCGCGGCGAGCTTCTCGTCGCGCGGGATGCGGCGGCGGATCGGGACCAGCGAGGCGATCGCGTAGGAGCCGGCGGGGGGCGTGTTCGGCGCGGCGCGCAGGCGATCACGATCCGCGGCAAGCGTGGCGCGGCGGGCGGCCTGGGTCTTCACGAAGGCCAGGTCGGCGTCGCGATCCCGGGCCAGCGCGGCGAGGGTGGCGTCGGTCTCGGCGAGGCGCTTCTCGAGGCGGGCGACCTCCCGGGCGCGGCCCTCGATGCCGTCGAAGAGCGCGGTCGATACCTGGCCCGCCACGAGGTGCAGCTCCACGCGCGCCACCTTCTGCGCCTCGGCGGCGGGCTGCACGATGATCGTCTCGCCTACCTGCTCCGCCTCGGCGCCTTCGCCCACCTCGTCGCCCGCGACGATCACCGCGATGCCGGGGACCGCGCGGGCGATCCGGCGCGCCTCGGTGCGACCCGCATGAAGGAGCAGCACGATCACCTTCGCTCCCTCGCTGCGGAGCGCCGTCACCTCCCGTTCGGCGATCGTCACGGGATCGGCGATCTGCATCCCCTCCGGGGCGATCCCGACCAGCCCGAACACTCCCACCGCGATCCCGTCGACGTCGCGCAGCGCGTGGGGCTTCACGTCGACGAACTTGCCCAGCCGCGGGTGGGGGATGGGCGAGAGGTTGGCCGCCAGCCGCCCCTGATCGGCGAGCGCAGCGGTGCCGGTTGTCAGATCCTCGTCGCCCACGCCGGTGATCGCGCCGAGATCGTGCCACGCCTTTTCGAGGAAATTCGCCTTCAGCTCGGCCTGCCCTTGCTCGGCTGGCTTCTGCGGCTCGGCCCCGTAGCGCAGCCCCCCCGCGTCGACCAGCAGCGCCCCTCCGACCTTGCGTGCCTCGGCCAGCACCGTGGCGACGCGCGCAATATCGCCGAGCGGATCGCTCTGGCAGCCGCACGGCTCGGGCGTCCCGCGCACCTCGGCCGTGGCGATCAGCGTGATCACCTTCTCCCGCGCCGGAGCGTCGACGGTGGGGGCGGCACGGGGCTGCGTGCAGCCTGCGAGGGCGAGAAGGAGGAGCATCGGCCGCCGACCCATCGCGCCTTTGGTGCCACATCCAGGAAGGGCGCGCAAACGCGGCGATCCCCCCCGGGTGCTTGACGGAGAAGGGGGCCCCCTCCGGCTCCTCACTTCGTCGTAGTCGTGGTCGTGGTCGTGGTCGGCCCAGGATCGGAGGCACTTTCGCAGCGGGGGATCACCTCACCGACGCGGGCATCATCGTCGAACGCCACCAGCACATCCACGTCGCTGTCGTCGCGAAAATCGTCGCGCAGGACGGAGCCGAACAGCGCCAGCTCGCGGATCTTCCAGCGGCAGCAGAAGTCGGTGATTCGCTCGCGATCAAGGTCGAGGCGCGCCTGCATGACAGGGTGAGCGTAGCGCGCGCCGCCAGGCGCCGCGCCCACTGCGGCGTGCGCGGCGCGGGCCGGGCAGGAGGTTCAGGGGAGAACGGTGCCGTCGCGGCGCGCGGGGAGGGTCACCGGCGCGCCCTTGGTGAGCTTGATCCGGAGGTCGTTGTAGAGCACCTCACCGGTGCCGCTGGCGGCGAGCGGCGCCTTCTCGAGAGCGCCGTGATGGACGATCGGACCGCTCTTCGGAAGCATCGCCGCGCATACCCACAGCTTGGTGCCTTGCGGAACGAACACCTCGTTGAAGAACCCGGTGGCGCCGGCGAGGGTCTCGGAGAACGCCCGAGTCGACGGCTGCCAGCACGGCCCGTCGGTGATGTAGACGTGGGGCTCGCCGCGCGCCTGCTTCGGGAGCTCGAGCTGCCCGACCAGCTCGACCTCCGCCAGCCGGGGCGGCTCCGGCGCAGCGACGGCGACCCGGGCGAGATCGGGGAGTCGCGCCAGGTCGGGCGGCGTCGGCTGCGGTCGCGAACAGCCCGTGGCGAGGAGCGCGAGGAGGAGCGAGCGGGTGGTGGGCATGGAACCTCGGGCTGCGAGGGTAGCATCGAGGGGGAGCGGGCAGTGGACGCAGCGGACAGCCGCCGGACACAGCCGCCGGGGGTGCTTAACAGCGGAGGGGGCCCTCTTGCTGGCTCTTGCTCGTCACGTAGTCGCAGTCGTAGTCGTAGTCGTAGTCGTCCCGTCCGCAGCGACGGCAATCGAACTTCCTCCCGCAATAAATTCCTCCTGCCAACCGACCACCCTGGCCACAAAGGAGGATGCCCATGCTGGCCTACCAGAAGCTCGACGTCACAGGCCATGGAGTTGCTGACCCGCATCGTGGAGATGCTCACGCGCATGTGCCGGAGAGGTGATCCCCCGCGCGCGAGTGCCCCTGAATCGAC
>SHYY01000199.1 GCA_009692555.1 Myxococcales bacterium | reverse complement strand
TAACAGCGGAGGGGGCCCTCTTGCTGGCTCTTGCTCGTCACGTAGTCGTAGTCGTAGTCGTAGTCGTCCCGTCCGCAGCGACGGCAATCGAACTTCCTCCCGCAACAAATTCCTCCTGCCAACCGACAACCCTGGCCTCACAGGAGGATTACAGGAGGATGCCCCTGCTGGCCTACCAGAAGCTCGACGTCTATCGTGGATGCCATTGCGGTCCTGCAACTCGCCTTGGAAGACACTCGGCGACAGGCCATGGAGTTGCTGACCCGCATCGTGGAGATGCTCACGCGCATGTGCCGGAGAGCTGATCCCCCGCGCGAGAGTGCCCCTGAATACGACTACGACTACGACTACGACTACGTGAGCGGAGGGACCCCCTTCTCCGTTAAGCACCTGAGCAACCGGAGCGGCTTGACCCGCCGCGCCCTCCCGCGGTACGGTCCGCGCCACCCATGGAGCTCCGCACCTTCACCTACCTCGACGTCCTGCAACCCCAGCTCGCGTCGTTCCTCCAGACGGTGGCGCAGGGCGTCCTCCCCCTCGAAGGCCAGGCCTCGCTGCTGATCGAGATCGCCCCCGGCATCGCGATCAACACCGTCACCGACGCCGCGCTCAAGGGCACCCGGGTCATCCCCGGGATGCAGATCGTCGAGCGCGCCTACGGGCTGCTCGAGGTCCACTCCTACGATCAGGGCGAGGTGCGCGCCGCCGGATCGGCGATCCTCGAGCGCCTCGGCGTCGCGGAGAGGGATCGCCTGAAGCCGAAGATCGTCTCCGAACAGACCATCACCGGCATCGACGGCCATCACGCCGCGCTGATCAATCGCATGCGCCACGGCGACATGATCAACCAGATGCAGACCCTCTACACCCTCGAGGTGCACCCCGCTGCCTACGCCGGGATCGCCGCCAACGAGGCGGAGAAGGCCGCGCCGATCCACCTCCTCGAGGTGATCACCTTCGGCGCCGTCGGGCGGCTGTGGCTGGGCGGCGGCGAGGCGGAGATCGCCGAGGCTGCCGCGGCGATCCGCAACACCCTCGCGGCGATTGACGGGCGCGAGAACAAAAGCAAGTAGCCGCTTCGCGATCCGCTGGCGGCGTCCCGTTCCATCCCCCATATCGTAGGGACCCCCGATGATCACCCGCCACGACACCGCCGCGCCGCCCCTCGGTTCGCACTTCGAGTCGATCAGCGCTCCGCTCGCCCGGAAGCTCCTCGAGCTGGCGCTGTCGAGCGGCGGCGACTACGCCGACCTCTTCTTCGAGTACCGGGCAGGCGCCGATTTCACCTACGAGGACCAGCGCGTCAAGTCGGTCGGGCGCGGGATCACCTGCGGCCTCGGCGTTCGCGTGCTCAAGGGCGACGCCACCGGCTACGCCTACTGCGAGCAGTTCGAGCCCGAAGCGATGAAGCGCGCCGCGCGCACCGCCGCGCAGATCGCCGCCGCGGGCTCTACGCTGCCCCCCGAGCAGGTCGTGCCGGTCGCCATCCCCGACTTCTACCCCGTCGCCACCCCGACCGCTTCGGTGCTCGCGCCCGAGAAGCTGGCGCTGCTCCGCCGGGGCGACCTCGCCGCCCGCGCCGCCGACCCGCGGATCACCAAGGTGGTGTGCACCTTCGCCGAGGAGCAGAAGGAGATCCTGATCGTCACCGCCGACGGCCGCCTCTTTCACGACACCCAGCCTCTGATGCGCTACGGGGTCTACGCGATCGCCGAATCCTCTGATAACAGTGGAAAGAGGCAGACCGGATCGTCGGGCGGCGGCGGGCGCAAGGGAATGGACTACTTCGACGACCGCTCCCCCGAGTGGCACGGCGCCGAGGCCGCGCGGATCGCTCTGGCGATGCTCGATGCCGTCGATGCGCCGGCTGGCGAGATGGAGGTCGTGCTCGGCCCCGGCGACTCGGGGATCCTCCTCCACGAGGCGATCGGCCACGGCCTCGAGGCCGACTTCAACCGCAAGAACACCTCGAACTACTCCGGGCGCATCGGCGGGCGGGTCGCCTCCGAGCTGTGCACGGTGGTTGACGACGGCACGGTGGGCCACTCGCGCGGCGCGATCAACGTCGACGACGAGGGCAACCCCGGCCGCTCGAACACCCTCATCGAAAACGGCATCCTCGTCGGATACATGCACGACTGGCTGTCGGCGAAGCACTACAAGATCCCGCCCTCCGGCAACGGGCGCCGCCAGTCGTTCCGCCACAACCCGATGCCGCGCATGACCAACACCCTGCTCGTCGCCGGGCCCCACGATCCCGAGGAGATCCTCCGCTCGGTCAAGCGCGGCGTCTACGCCAAGCGCTTCTCGGGCGGGCAGGTCAACATCTCCAACGGCGACTTCGTCTTCTCGCTGACCGAGTCCTACCTGATCGAGGACGGCCGCCTCACCGCGCCCTTGAAGGGCGTCAACCTGATCGGCAACGGGCCCGACGTGCTCACCAAGGTCACCATGCTCGGCAGCGACTTCCAGTACTCCGACGGGATCTGGACCTGCGGCAAGGACGGGCAGTCGGTGCCCGTCGGCGTCGGTACGCCCACCGTGAAGATCGCCGCGATCACCGTCGGCGGGACGAGGGCCTAGAGCATGCGCGACCCGGTCGAGGAGCTGAAGGACCTGGCAAGGCGGGCGGCGGCGCGGGCGGTGCGATCGGGCGCGGAGGCGGCCGAGGCGATGATCTCCGACAGCGTGGAGCTGTCGGTGAAGGTGCGCCTGGGCGAGCCGGAGCTGGTCCACGAGGCCGGCTCGCGTGTGCTCGGCCTGCGCGTGTTCCGCGATCGCCGCGCAGCCGTGACCTACACCTCCGACTTCGGCGGCGCACTGCCGCCGCGGGGCAGCAGAAGCTCGGAAAGCACGGGCG
This sequence comes from Myxococcales bacterium, assembly GCA_009692555.1. Classification (GTDB taxonomy): domain Bacteria; phylum Myxococcota_A; class Polyangia; order Palsa-1104; family SHYY01; genus SHYY01. The sequence continues at coordinate 8,229 of SHYY01000199.1, read as the reverse complement.
ATGCGGCGCTCGATCGCTTCATCGACGAGAGCGTCACCCTCGCCGAGCTGGCCGAGCCCGACGAGCTGAACGAGCTGCCCGCGGAGGGGAGCTTCGCGCCCTCGCCGCTGCCGGAGCTGGAGCTCTACGACGAGGCCGGGCTCTCGGTGACCGCCGCGCAGGCGATTGCTTTCGCGCGCGAAGGCGAGGCGGCGGCGCGTGGCTACTCCGACAAGATCACCAACTCCGAGGGAGCCACCTATTCCCGGACCTCCGGTGCGACCGCCTTCGCGATCGAGGGGCGCGGGCGCGGCGGCTTCTCGGGCGGCTACCGGAGCTCCTACCAGTCGCTCACCGTCGAGCCGATCGCCGACGAGCAAGAGGAGGGGCCCCACGGGCGGAAGAAGCGCAACGGCCACTACTGGACCGCGGCGCGCTTCGCGAGCGCCCTCGAATCGCCCGAGTCGGTCGGGCGCGAGGCGGCGCGGCGGACGATCGCCAAGCTGGGCGCCGAGAAGATCGAGACCGGCGCCCTGCCGGTGGTGTTCGATCCCGAGGCCGGGCGCGGCCTCCTGCGGGCGCTCTTCTCGGTGCTCTCCGGCGGCGCGATCTACCGTCGATCGAGCTACCTGCTCGACCGCGAGGGAACCGCGATCGCCTCGCCGCTGGTGACGATCGTCGACGACCCGCTGATCCCGCGCGCCCCCGGCTCACGCCCCTACGATGGCGACGGGCTGCCCTCGCGGACGAACGTGATCGTCGAGAACGGGATCCTCCGCACCTTCCTCCTCGACACCTACTCGGCGCGCAAGCTCGGCCGCACCTCCAACGGCTGCGCCGGCCGCGGCGTCGGTGGGGCACCCCACGTCACCACCTCGAACTTCATCCTCCAGCCCGGCACCGCGACGCCCGCTCAGGCTCTCTCCGGCATCGAGCGCGGCCTCTACGTGACCGACCTGATGGGCTTCGGCTTCAACGCCGTCACCGGCGATTTCTCGCGCGGCGCGGCCGGCTTCCTGATCGAACACGGCCAGCTCTCCCGCCCGGTCAGCGAGGTGACCGTCTCGTCCAACTTCGACGCCCTGTGGCGCTCGATCGACCTCGTGGCCGACGACATCGACCGACGCAGCTCCACCGCCTGCCCGACCTTCCGCGTCGCGCAGATGATGATCGCAGGGAGATAGCCATGGCGCTCGATCTGACCCCGCTCGACGACAGGCGGCTCCCCGAGGCGGTCCGTCGAGTGGTGGCCGGTCCCGCGCCGATGAAGCTGATGGCCGCGCGCGGCCTGGCGGCGCTCGCCCCTCCCGACCTCGCGGTCCTGCTCTACCAGCTCGCCGAGCCGTGGGCGATCGAGGGCGATGGTCAGCCGGTCCTCGAGGATACCGCTGTCACCGCGCGCAAGACCGCCGGCGAGCTCCCGGACGGAGTCCTGGCGGGCGCCCTCGCCAGAGATCTCGATTCGCGGGTGCTCGACTTCTTCGCCCGCAAGATCGCCGGGCGCCCGAAGCTGCTCCACACCATCCTCTTCAACCGCGCCGTCGCCGACGAGACCTTCGCCCACCTCGCGTCGGTGTGCGGCGAGGCAGAGCTGATCCTGATCGCCCGCAACGAGCAGCGCCTCCTCGCGCACCCGCCGATCGTCGCGGCGCTCTACCTGAACCGGAAGACGCCGATGTCGGTGGCGATCCGGGCGGTCGAGCTGGCGATCCGCAACGGCGTCCCGGTCGACGGGATCCCCGGCTTCGACGAGCTCAAGGCCTCGCTCGATGCCGCGCCGGACCGCGAGGCGATCATCGCCGGAGCGGAGGACGCGGCGTTCAACGTCGCGGCGATGGAAGGGGAGGGGATGCAGGATCTCAAGGAGCCCGTCGAGGACGCGGAGGGAGAGGGCGAGGCCGAGGAGGTCGACCAGCCGGGTCGGGAGGTGGAGGAGAAGAGGAACGTCCCGATCGGCTCGCTCTCGATCCCCGGCAAGATCCGCCTGGCGACGCTCGGCAACGCCTTCGCCCGCTCGGTGCTGGTGCGCGACTCGAACCGCGTGGTGGCGCTGGCGGCGATCAGCTCGCCGCAGATGGGCGACAACGAGGTGGCCAAATACTCCGCCAACCGCGCCCTCTCGGAGGACGTGATCCGGTACATCGCGCGGCAGCGGAACTTCACCCGCCTTTACCTGGTGAAGCTGAACCTGGTCAACAATCCGAAGGCCACGCTCTCGACGACGATCGGCTACCTCCCGTTCCTCACCATGAAGGACCTCCGCGTGGTGGCGCGCTCGAAGAGCATCCCCGGGCCGCTGGTGAAGGCCGCCGCGGTGCTCTTGCAGAAGAAGCAGAAGTGAACCTCGGGAAGTGGGCCGGCCACGCGCTGCTGGTGGGGCTGGTCGCGATCACCGCGCTCAACTTCGTGCGGGTGGGCCGGAACCGCTCCTCCCTGCGCCCGCTCGCGATGGGCACCGCCGCGCCCCCCTTCAGCCTGCCGCTCCTCGGGGGTGGCCGGTTCGAGCTCCTCGCCGCGCCGGGCCGCCCGACGGTGATCGATTTCTGGGCCTCCTGGTGTCCCCCATGCCGCGCCGAGCTGCCGACGCTCGATCGCCTCGCCGCGCGCTACCGCGGAAGCGTCGCCTTCGTCGCGGTGAACGTCGAGGGGGCGCCGGCGCTCCCGCAGGTGGAGGCCTTTGCACAGGGCGCCCACCTCACCCTCCCGATCGCTCTCGACGGCGAGGCGGTCTCGGCGCGCTACCAGGTCGACAGCCTCCCCCACGTGGTGATCGTCGACGGCAAGGGGCTGATCCGCCAGGTGTTGATCGGCCCCGCCGACGAGTCCGAGATCGTCGCGGCGATCGACGCCGCGCGGTAGCCCGCCAGACTCCCGCTAGACCATCGACGCGCTGGCCACGATCTGCGGCAGCACCGTCGGCGTTCCGAAGCGCCGCGCCGGCTCCGTCCCGCGCCACGACATCAGCGCCGCCTCCCCGCCCCGGATCGCCACGTAGGTGTTGAGCTCATTGGGCGCCGTGCGCGCGTTGCGGAGATCGACCACCTTCACCCAGGTCCCGGAGTTGATGTAGCGCTTCCCCGACGGGAGATCGATCTGCATCGGCACGTGGGTGTGACCGAATATGACCGTCCGGATCCGCTCGTGCCTCAGCAGCCGCAGCGCCGCCATCACTTCAGGCTCCGCGGGCGCACCGAGCGCCTCCTCCGCCACCGCCGGCGTCACGCCCCGCGCCGCGTCGACGAGCACGTAGAAGGCCACGATCCCGCCGATCGGGATCCAGAACATCTTGAGGATCGCCCAGAAGAACAGGCCCGACGCCGCGGCGACGGTCAGCCGGTAGAAGACATTGCGGATCAGCCCGAGGGTGGCGACGCGGTGGAGCAGCCGCCGCAGCAGCCGCGCCGCGATCACCGTCCCGAACGAGGCGCCGATCCCGAACGCGAAGTCCTTGAACAGCCGCGACAGGATGCGCACCACCCTCGCCTCGCGCATCCCCGGCTCGTCCCAGATCAGCGCGCCGCGCATCACCAGATAGGCCGCGAAGGTGAGCACCACCATCGCCGCCCACCTCCCGACGCCACCCGGCCGCGCCAGCCGCTGCCCGAGGGTGCGCGGGTCGCCGGGGCCGGTCGGGGGCGGGCCGCCGCTGCGTGGCCAGAGGCGCAGCAGGCCCGACGCCGACGAGCGGGCGATCCCCCACGCCAGATCGACGAAGTAGTCGAAGCGCAGGAAAAGGTAGGTCGGCCGCTGCACCAGCAGCGAGCTCACCGAGTCCCACATCGGGCGGATCTTGTCGATGTGCGGAAACTCGCGCTCGACGCGATTCCAGAACACCTTGACCAGCACCGAGCCCACCGGGACATCGAGGCGGCGGCGCCTCCGATCGAGGAACGGGTCGCGCAGATCGTGCGAGGCGTTGAGCGGGTCGTACTGGGCCCCGTGCTCGATGTAGAGGCCGGTCGGCTCGTCGAAGATCGCGTCGAGCGGGAAGTCGAGGTGTCCCTCGGGCGGGCTGCCGCACAGCTCGCGCAGCCGCACCAGCACGCGCGGCCAGGCCAGCTCCATGTCGTGGTTGCCGCGCAGGACCGATACGCGGTGCCCCTCGGCGCGCGCGAACCCGGCGAGCGCGGCGAAGAACACGTGGTGGCGCGCCGCCACCTGCTCGATCGACTCCACCGCCTCGGCCTCGGAGAGCCAGAGCGGGGTGCTCTGGTCGTGCTCGATCCGCCGCTGGCCCCGGGGGTCGATCTGGAGGAAGTCGATCAGGTCGCCGTTGATCACCAGGTGGACGGGCGCGGTGTGCCCGGGCGCCTGCGAATGGAAGCGCAGGAAGTCGGCGAAATCGAGGTCGGAGTAGAAGTCGTCGAGCTCGGGGTCGGCGCCGAGGTGGAGGTCGGAGACGACCAGGGTCAGCTCGCCTTCTCCCACGGGCTCTGAGGCGGGCTCCACGATCAGCGCTTGGCGGGAGCGCCGTCCTTCCTGGCGATCTCCTCGATCGCGGCGGCGTTGCGGTGGCGCGCGGTCGGGAGGTGGGCGTCCCAGCAGCCGACGGTGCAGAAGACGAGCTTGACGCGGCCGCTGTTGCACGTCGACACCGAGCAGCGCCAGACCTTGTCCCCGAAGTGGAGCTGCTTCCTGCACATCGAGCAGACGGCGAACGGCTCGGCCATGATTCTCAGGAAGGTAGCATGGACACGCTGAAAATTTGAGATTCCCCGACGGAGATGTTAGGCTTCCTTCATCGTGAAGCTTTGGGGGTTCATCCTCCTGGAGCTCGCCGCGCTCGGCAGCGTCTCCGGTTTGCTCGTCCTCGGGGCGCAACGCGTCGGCGCCGGCTTTGCCGAGGCCCACGGGGCCTCCGAGCGGGCGGCGCGCGAGCCAGCGGTGGTGCCCAGGCCGTTCGACCCGCCGCCGGTGGCGATCACCACCACGGCGACCGGCACCTTCATGGGGATGAAGGACGAGCTCCTGATCGAGCACATGCTGACCGCCCAGGTGGCGGAGGCGAAGCACAACAAGGGTGGCTCGTCGATCTCCTTCCGCCTCACCTTCAGCGACGGCAGCCGCGCCGCCTTCAAACCCAAGCAGACCAACCCGCAGACGGTGCCCCGCAAGGAGGTGGCTGCCTACCGGTTGAACCGCCTGCTCGGCCTGAACGGGGTGCCGCCGGCCACCATGCGCACCCTCCACCGCAGCGATCTCATCGGGAAGCTCCCGCCCGACACCAGCTTCATGGTCACCCGGATCGAGGCCGAGACGGTCTTCGATGAGGAGGGCTTCACGCGCGGCGAGGTCTCCTACTGGATCCCGGCGATCGCCGACTCCCACCTCGACACCCTCGAGGCGGTGATGACCTGGTGGCACTGGATGACCATCGGCGAGGAGATCCCCCCGGAGAAGTTCGCCATGATGGCCCAGCTCTCGACGCTGCTGGTGTTCGACATGCTGACCAACAACTCCGACCGCTTCTCGGGCGGCAACATGATGACCTCGCTCGACGGCCGCACCCTCTACTACATGGACAACGCGTTCGGCTTCCAGCTCGACCCGGAGGGACATCTGAAGTGCCGCACCTACCTCACGCGCACCCAGAAGTTCTCGCGCCGCCTGGTGACCGCGCTGCGCACCCTCGACGCCACCTCCTACCGGCGCGCCCTCGACGGGGATCCGGGGGTGCTGAGCCGCGAGGAGATCGCCGCCGTGATGCTGCGCCGCGACGCCACGCTGCGCTACATCGACGGCCTGATCAAGCAGCACGGGGCGGCGCGGGTGCTGGTGTTCCCGTGAGCGAACGACCCGTCGGCGAGCGGCGGTTCTCGAAGTCCACCCTGCCCCGCGACCTCGCGCTGTTCCAGCTCTACCGCTTCCTCTCCACCTCCTACCTCTTCGCGCCCATCATCATGGTCTTCTTCGGCGCCCGCGGGCTCTCGGTCACCGAGATCACGCTCCTCAACACCGTCTACTGCGTAGCCGCGGTCCTGTTCGAGGTGCCCACCGGCGTCCTGGCTGATCGCTGGGGGCGCAAGCGGGCGATGGTGCTCGGCTCGCTGATGATGGCGGCGGGCTGCCTGATCAACTTCCTCGGCCACTCGTTCGTGCTGTTCGCCATCGGTGAGGGGCTGCTCGCGCTCGGGATGACGCTCTCTTCCGGCTCCGATTCGGCCTACCTCTACGACCGCCTGCGCGACGCCGGGCGGGCCCACGAGTACCGTCGCTACGAGGGCGCCGCCTCGGCCTCCAAGCTTTGCGGCGCGGCGGTAGCGCTCGCCGCGGGGGGCTGGCTGGCGCGCCACGACGTGGCGATGACCTACCTCGTCACCGCGCTGGTGTGCCTCGCCGCGAGCGGGGTGGCCGGGCTGCTCGGCGAGGCGCGCTACGAGCGGCCGCAGAAGGGCTCGCACTGGGTGTCGTCGCAGATCATCGCCAGCGCGCGGCTGGTCTTGAGCCACCCCCCGCTCCGCTTCGCGGTGATCTTCTCGACGCTGATCTTCACCCTGGTGCGGATGGGGATCTACCTCCATCAGCCCCTCCTCACCGCCACCGGCTTCTCGATCTCCGACGTCGGAATGATCATGGCCGGGTTCTCCCTGCTCGCCGCGTTCGGGGCGCAGCGGATCGATTCGATCCGGCGCCTCATCGGTGAGCGCACGCTGGTGTGGACGCTGCCGGCGGTGCTGGCGGGCTCCTACCTCGTCCTCGGGCGCTTCCTCGGGGGCATCGGGATCGCCATGCTGGCGCTGCAGTGGATCGCGAGCGGGGTCTACTCGCCGCTGTCGAAGGATCTCCTGAACCGCGAGATCGCCGACTCGAGCCACCGCGCCACCCTCCTCTCCGTCGAGAGCATGGCCCGCCGCCTGGCGTTCGGGATGTTCGCGCCGCTGGTCGGCTGGACGATCGACACGCACGACCTGCATGCCGGGCTCTACGTCTGCGCGGCGCTGGCCGCCGTCGGGACGGTGGCGCTCGCGTCGCGGATGGTGCGCCGCCACCGCGAGTTCGGCGCGTCTTTCGAGGGAGAGCGGACACCCACACCGATCCCCGAGCGCAGTCCCCCGTCGGTGGTCGAGGCGCGGGCGGTCGGCGGCGAGTAGTGCCGGGCAGGGCGCGGTTCTAGAATCGGCCCATGGCGGCGACGCTCGAATTTTTCGATCGATCGGGCGACCAGGTGTGCGTGCCGGTCTCGGCGATCGAGCACCTGGGCTTTCGGGAATGGGCGACGTCGGACGAGTTTCCCGAGAACTTGGGCGCGGCGTGGGTCGATGGTGAGGTGATCCTCGACATGAGCCCACAGGAGCTGGAGGGTCACAGCAAGGTGCAGGTCGCGCTGACCGTCGCCCTCGGGCGCATCGTCGACGACGAAGACCTCGGCGAGATGCACGACGAGCAGACCCTGCTGAGCCACGAGGGCGCCGGCCTGAACTGCGAGCCCGATCTGCTGTTCGTCTCCTGGTCCAGCTTCGAGTCGGGAAGGGTGGCGAGGCGCGCGATGACCGCCCGGCCCGACCGCTACAAGGAACTGGTAGGCACGCCGGATCTGGTGGTCGAGGTCGTGAGCGACTCGTCGGTGCGGAAGGACAAGATGGCCCTGCGCGCCGCCTACGCCCGGGCGGGGATCCCCGTGGGATCCCCGAGTACTGGTTGATTGACGCCCGGGGCGACGAGGTAAGCTTCGAGATCCTCCGTCTCCAGGACGGAGTCTACATTCCTTCCGCGGCCCCCGATCAGCCCCAGTCGAGTGCTATTTTCGCTCGCAGATTCCGCCTCCATCGCGGCCTGAACCGGGTCGGCGCGCTCCACTACCGCCTCCTCACCGTCTGAGCGCCCTCGTAGCGCCCTCGGGGGTGCTTAACAGCGGAGGGGGCCCTCTTGCTGGCTCTTGCTCGTCACGTAGTCGTAGTCGTAGTCGTTCCGTCCGCAGCGATGGCAATCGAACTTCCTCCCGCAACAAATTCCTCCTGCCAACCGACCACCCTGGCCACACAGGAGGATGCCCCCTACATCGCCGAGGGAGCGGGCCGGTTCGGAGCGCCGGATGGCGCCCGCTTCTACAGCATCGCCCGCGGCTCCGCGATGGAGTGCAAGGCGATCGTGGATGCCTTTGCGGTCCTGCAACTCGCCTTGGAAGACACTCGGCGACAGGCCATGGAGTTGCTGACCCGCATCGTGGAGATGCTCACGCGCATGTGCCGGAGAGGTCATCCCCCGCGCGAGAGTGCCCCTGAATCGACTACGACTACGACTACGACTACG
>SHYY01000018.1 GCA_009692555.1 Myxococcales bacterium | reverse complement strand
GATGGAGCGGGCCGGTTCGGAGCGCCGGATGGCGCCCGCTTCTACAGCATCGCCCGGGGCTCCGCGATGGAGTGCAAGGCGATCGTGGATGCCTTTGCGGTCCTGCAACTCGCCGAGGAAGACACTCGGCGACAGGCCATGGAGTTGCTCACCCGCATCGTGGAGATGCTCACGCGCTTGTGCCGGAGAGGTGATCCCCCGCGCGAGAGTGTCCCTGAATCGACTACGACTACGACTACGACTACGACTACGACTACGTGAGCGGAGGGACCCCCTTCTCCGTTAAGCACCCCGGCGCTTGCGCGAGCGCTGCGAAGTGGGCATTTCTTGCGCGAGGCGAGGCGGGGGCCTACGATTGGTCGATGCGGCAGCTCTCGGCGTCTCCGACGGCAAGGTGGGCCCTCCTGGCCATCTTCGTGGCCGTGGTCGTCGCCGTCCTCCCGGTGGGCGCCGAGCCGTCGGCCGGTCTCCCGGCCCCGATCGTGGCCGCCGCCCCGATCGCGGCTGCCGCCCCCGTCGCGACCGCCGCGAACGCTCCTCCGGCGTCCGTTCCCGACGGTGGCGCCGCGCCCGCGGTGCCCGAGCCGCCGCGGATCCAGCGCGTCCTCATCATCAGCGAGGACGGCCTCCGTCCCGACATCGTGAGCACGCTGAGGCTGCCGTGGCACGAGTCGCTGTGGCAGCGAGGCTCCTACTCCTGGAAGGCGCGCACCATCCGCACCGCCTCGACGCTGCCCTCCCACGCCGCGATGCTCTCCGGCTTCGACGTCGAGGCCCACGGCCTCACCTGGAACAACTGGCACCCGTCGCGCGGCTACATCAAGGTGCCCACGATCTTCGATTCGGCGATCGCCCACGGCATGAAGACTGCGATGTTCGTCGGCAAGTCGAAGCTCCGCCACATCGTCCCGCCCGGCTCGGTCGACGTGTTCGAGCGCCCCGGCTACTACTGCAAGAGGGTCGCAGAGGACGCCGCCGCCTACCTGGTCGCCGTGAAGCCGCCGCTGACCTTCGTGCACTTCTCCGACCCCGACGAGGCCGGACACGCCTCGGGCTGGGCCTCCGAGAAGTACAAGCAGTCCGTCACCCACTCCGATCGCTGCCTCGGGATCATCCTCGACGCACTCGACAAGTCGGGCCTCGCGGCGGAGACCCTGATCATCCTCAGCGCCGATCACGGCGGCCACAACCACACCCACTCGGGCGCGCTGATGATCGACCGCGAGATCCCCTGGATCGCCCGCGGACCGGGGGTGCGCGAGGGCTACCGGATCCAGGGCCCGGTCTCGACGCTCGACACCGCGGCGACGGCGCTCTACGCCCTCGGCCTCCCGATCGCGTCCGGCCTCGCCGGCAAGCCGCTGAAGGAGATCTTCAGCGAGCAGCCCGTTCAGCTCCCGCCCCTCCCCCCGCTCCTCGTCCCGATCCCTTGAGCCTCACCGACCCGCCGAAGGCGGCACCACAGCATCCCCTGGGTCTTCGGGGACTGATTCCTCGTCGCTGGCCGGGTGCGTCGAGCGCCAGGCGGCGATTGACACCCGTCGCGCGCAAGATTAGGTTCACCGGAAAATACGATGGACAAGCGCGACTACTACGAGGTGCTCGGCGTCGAGCGCGGGGCCGGCGACGCGGCGATCAAGAGCGCCTACCGTCGCTGCGCGATGCAGCACCACCCCGATCGCAACCCCGGTGACCAGCAGTCCGAGGAGCGCTTCAAGGAGGCCGCCGAGGCCTACGGGGTGCTCTCCGACGCCGAGAAGCGCGCGCTCTACGACCAGTTCGGCCACGCCGGTCCGCGGCGGTCGGGCTTCGAGGGCTTCTCGGGGATGGAGGACATCTTCAGCCACTTCGCGGACGTCTTCGGGGGCGGCGGCGGGCGCGGAGGGCAGCGCCGCGGCGGCGATCTCCAGACCCGGCTCCAACTGACGTTCCAGGAGGCGGTCAAGGGCTGCCAGAAGGAGATCACCTTCGACCGCCACGTCCCGTGCAGTCGCTGCAGCGGCAGCGGGGCGAGGCCGGGCAGCCAGCCCGTGGCCTGTCCGACCTGCGGCGGCCGCGGTCAGGTGATGCAGTCGATGGGCTTCGTGCGGATCGCCTCGACCTGCCCGGCCTGCCGCGGCCAGGGGCGGGTGGTGAAGGACAAGTGCGACGGCTGCGGCGGCGGGGGCGTGGAGCGCAAGCGCGAGACGGTGACCATCGATATCCCGGCCGGCGTCGACGAGGGCAACACGATGCGCGTCCCCGGGCGCGGCCAGGCCTCGGCGGGCGGGCCGGCGGGCCACCTCTACGTGGAGTTCTCCGTCACGGCCGACCCGCGCTTCGAGCGCGAAGGCGATGACCTCATCGCCACCGTCCCGATCAGCTACGCCCAGGCCGTCCTCGGCGCCACGGTGGCCATCCCGACCATCGACGGCGACGAGTCGCTGGACGTGGAGCCGGGCACCCAGCCGGGCACCGTGCGCACCCTGCGTGGGCGCGGCGTGCCCCACGTCGAGGCGCGCGGGCGCGGCGATCTCCACGTGCGGCTCCAGGTGGTGGTCCCGAAGCGCCTCGACGACGAGCAGCGAAAGCTGATCGAGCAGCTCGCCGCCCTCGACGGCGCGAGCGACCTCCCCGAGGCGGACTCGGGCGGTTTCTTCCGTCGCCGAAAAAAGAAGAAGTAGGAGGGGGAGGGGGAGGGCGCCGCCGATCAGCCGGCTTTCAGCCGGGGATATTGTGGCACTTGTAGGCCACCTGGACGCCCTTCAGCTTGGGCGTCTTGTTCTTGTCCATCGTCGAGAAGCGCACCTCGACCTCGAGGTAGTACGAGTCCTTGATGTTCGGCACGAGCGCCATGTTGGCCGCGAGGTCGCCCGGCGACAGCTTGAACTCCTCGGTCCACTTGCCCCAGCTGAGGTCGGGCTTCGGCGTCATGCCCGCGCGCGCAGCGACGGTGATGCTGGTGTTGATCGGCGTCTCCGCGTCCCAGCTCACCTTCATCCACTCGGTGTCGGCGGCGCCCGTCCCGTCCTTGCAGCCTTCGATGACATAGGCCCAGGTGCCCTTCGGGCGGGTGAAGTTCTTCAGGCCGAAGCCGGTGAAGTCCGAGTAGGTGTAGGGCGAGGGCGATTTGCCGTCGCTGTAGTCGCAGCGATCGCCGCCCGGGCACTTGTTGGCGCCCATCGGGGCCGACACGAGATCGGGCATCGTCATGGTGCCCTTCGCGTCGACCAGGATGCGGGTGATCACCGCGGTGCCCTGGGCGATGTTGAAGACGTTCTGGTCGGCCGCAACGCCCACTCCCTTGGCCGAGCCGGCCACCTTCACCGCCGGGTAGGCCGCGCCGTTCACGGTCTCGTCCTGCCCCTTCGGCACCGGGATCGCCGACGCTGGGATGCGGCTGACCGCGCTGCCGCCTGCGATCCACACGAAGTACTCCTTCAGCGAGCGTGAGTCGGCGGCGATGCCGAGGCCCGAGCCGCCGCCCATCTGCGAGCCCGGGCTCTGCACCGTCGTCCAGAAGCCGGCGCCGAGCTTGGCGAACTTCGCGGTGCGGTCGGGGGTGTAGCGGTAGGCGCTGCCCGAGGCGAGCCAGATGTTCTGGTCGCGGTCGAGGGTGATGCCGTAGCCCGACTGGTTGCCGTTGGGCTGGCGCGCCACGCCGGTCTCCATCGTGTTCTTGGTGTTGAAGTAGCAGAGACCCGAGCCGAGGTTGCCGGCCCAGCCGTACTGCTGCGAGTCGACCACCAGGCCGTAGGGACGGCAATTGTTGGGCAGCTGCACCATGTCCTTGGTCTGGCCGGTGCTGCCGTCGACGCGGTAGAAGCGGCCGTCCTGGTAGGTGCCGGCCCAGGCGTCCGAGGGACCGAAGTCGAGCGCGCCTGGCCCGAGGGCGAGCGGGCGGCCGTACTGGCTCGACGGCCCGGTGTTGGTCGTGAAGATCACGCACTCGTCGTCGAGGCCGTAGAACTCCTGCACGCCCTGGCAGGGCTTCCCCTTGACGCTGGCGATGTCGTCGGCGACGCCGTCGTTGTTGCAGTCGGTCTGGATCACGCCGTCGCCGTTGGTGTCCTTCGAGGTCTCGATCTTCCCGTTGGCGTTGCGATCGATGCACTTGGTGGTGTCGTTGGCGATCTTGGTCACCGATGACTGCCCGGAGAAGGCGCGGTTGTTGACGAACAGGTCGCCGTTGAAGTCGATCGCGGTGCGCGACGGCGAGTTGGCCATGAGGTTGACCGCCTGGTAGACCCCGCTCGCCATCTTGTTCTGGCGGTTCTGGAACTGCGGGTAGCTGTCGGCCGCGCAGCAGCCGTTCTTGCCGTCGCAGGCGCCGCTGTTGCCGCCCTTTAGCGAGCTGCAGGTGACGGTGAAGTAGCGCGCCACCTCGCGCACGGTCTTGGAGTTGAACTTGGAGACGGTGCCGCGCTGCCAGTCGCCGGTGTTGGCGGCCCACAGGAAATCGAACGAGGCCTTGGTCTGATCGAGGCCGAGGTAGCCGCTTCCGTCCTTGCCGACGCCCTCGTCGCGCTCATTCGGATCGGCCGGCTTGTCGACGCCGACCGGGAACGGGTTGTTGTAGGTGGGGCCGAAGTTCTTGCCCATGCACAGCGGGTCGTTGTCGCCGCACGCGTTCGGGCCGCCGTTGTTACCGCCGCCGTCGACGTCGGGATCGGGATCGGGCTGCCCGGCGAGATCGTCGCTGGCGAAGGAGAAGGTGAGGTCCTTCGAGCCGCCGCCGCCGCCACCTCCCTTGCCACCGCCACCGACGGCGCCGCCGCAGCCGGAGAGGAGCGGGAAGGCGAGGCTGGTTCCGAGCAGCAAGGCGCGGTAACCGTTCCGAGAGCTCATGAGGACCTCCATTTACGTCCGTGCCCAAGGCACATCGGCGCCGATGGTAGCACAACGAGCGAGGCCCTTTAAGAACCAGAGACGTACAGTGACCTTGCGGTGACCCCCGGCAGCTTGCGCCACCGGCGCGCCATGCCTACGATCGCCGCGTGGATCTCGGCCCCTACCTGCGGACGATGCGCCTCCGCGATCAGGCGCTGCGCGAGGCACGCGCGCGGCGGGCGGAGGAGTCGCGGGCGCGCCTTCCCGAGCTGGTGCGGATTCTGGTCGAGGAGTTTCACGCCCGCCGGGTGGCCCTCTTCGGTTCGCTGACCCGCAACGAGCTCCAAGGGCACTCCGACATCGACCTCGCGGTACTCGGTCTGGCGCCGCGCGACTACTGGAGGGCGCTCGATCGGCTCTGCCTCGCGGCCGGGAGGCCGGTCGATCTCGTTCCCATCGAGGAGGCGAGCGATTCGCTGCTCGCTCGACTGGAAGCGGCCGGCGAGATCCTCCATGGCTGATCCCTCGGAGATGCGCGCCCGCCTGGTGCGCCTGCAGGCCGAGATCGCTCCCGACCGGGTGGTCATCGAAGCGCTCGGCCGTGGAATCGCCGCGGGGGCCAATCGCCTCGCGGCGGAGGAGGCCCCGAATCTCGCGCTCGCGGCGGTTCACATCCATCGCTACTACACCGCCATCGAGGGCATGCTCCAGCGCATCGAGCGCACCTTCGGCTCGGAGCCCACCGGCGGCGACTGGCACCTCGAGCTGCTGCGGGGCGCGATCCTCGATCTGCCGGGCGTTCGCCCTCCCGTCCTGCCCCGCTCCGCGATCGGCCCGCTACGCGAGGTGCTCCGCTTCCGCCATTTCTTTCGCCACGCGTATGCCATCGAGCTCGACGGGGCGAAGCTGGCCGTCGTCGCGGCCCAGGTCGCGGGCGTTCGGGTGGAGGTCGACGCGGCGTTCGCGACCTTCGACGATTTCCTCGCGAAGCTGGTCGATGCGCTCGGGGAGGCGCGCGCGTAGCTTCGCCGCCTTCGGCGGGTCGAAGGGGTACTCAGCCGTCGTCGGGCTCGTCGGTCGGGTCGGCCTCGCCTCCGCGCGCCTCGTAGGAGCCGCGGCGGAAGAAGCGGTTCGGCCAGTCGACCGGGAGCTTGCGCTTCTCGCCGCGCTTGATCAGCTCGCCGTAGGTGGAGCGGCGGGCGCCGTTGACGTCGTCGATCAGGCGGACGATGTCGCGCACCCGGTGATCGCGAGAGCCCGACCCTCCTTGGCAGCGTCATCCATCCCGGCGGCAAGTAGAGCAGACCGCTGCGGTCCACCGCAAGGCCAAGGACGACCTACGAAGATCCGAAGATCCTTCTCGCGCCGCTCTGCGCTGACCGCTTCCGGTACGCTGTGCCGCGATGGCCGATCGGGACCTTCGACGGCACGCATCGAGACCGCTCTCGTCCTGCCCCTCCGCTAAGGCCCCACTTGAATCCGTACTTGCTCGCGGAGCCACCCAGGGTCTGTCGCAAGAAGGGGCCTCGGCAGTCATTCATCACCCTCGGCATGCGCATCGCGGTCCAAGACTTCGCCAAAGCCTTGATGACCGCGGGCGGGATCGCCGGAGTCCTCGACGGGCACGCCCTCCGCGTGGTCGCGCGAGGCCCCGTCGGAGGAAAGTGATCGGCGGTCAGCATCGCGATCCCTTGACACGTCGAGCCGTCTTCCCGTACCGCTCATCCGTGGCCGCCCGCCTCACTTCCACCGCCGTTGCGATCCCCGACCCGCCGCCGCCGGCGATGCCGAGCGTCTCCATCGCCGGGCTCGACGTCGCCGCGCTCGCGGAGCTGCTCTCGGGCACGCGTTCGGACCTCGCCGCCGTTGCCCACACGCTCGCCGCGCACGCCCTCGCCTCGGCCGAGAGCTTCGGCGACCTGCTCTCGCTCTCGTCGCTCGCCGGGGTGGAGAAGCACGCCTATCAGATCGAGACGGTGCGCCGCGTGCTGCGCGCCCTGCGCGGCCGCGCCCTCCTCGCCGACGAGGTCGGCCTCGGCAAGACCATCGAGGCGATCATGGTCCTGCGGGAGTACCAGCTCCGCGGGATGGCCCGGCGAGTGCTGATCCTCGTGCCGCCGCCGCTGGTGGCGCAGTGGGCGGGCGAGCTGCAGGCCAGGGCGGGCGTCGAGTCACGGCGCACCGACGACGCGCAGCTCCGCCTCGACCCCGACGACTTCTGGCGCGGAGAGGGCGTGGTGGTCGCGTCGCTCGCCCTGGCGCGGAGCGCGCGCCACGCGCCGGCCGTGCAGGCGCACCCTTGGGACCTCGTGATCATCGACGAGGCGCACCACCTCAAGAGCCGCACGACCCTCGCCTGGAAGCTCGTCGACGGGCTCAAGAGCCGCTTCCTGCTCCTGCTCACGGCGACGCCGATCGAGAATGACCTCGAGGAGCTCTACCAGCTCGTCACGCTCCTCAAGCCAGGGCAGTTCCCGACGCCAGCCGCGTTCCGCAAGCAGTTCGTCGACCCGAAGGACCCCAGTTCGCCGAAGAACCGGGAGCGCCTGCGCGCGCTGCTCGGCGAGGTGATGATCCGCAACACCCGCGCGCAGAGCGGCCTCAAGCTGCCGCCGCGCTTCGTCACCACCATCGCCGTGGAGCCCTCGCCCGAGGAGCGGGCGCTCTACGATCGGATCGTCACGCTCCTGCGCACCCACGCGGAAGACGGCGGCGCTCGTCGAGCCGCCGCCACGCTGCTGGTCGAGGCGGGATCGAGCCCGCACGCGGTGCGCGCCACCCTCGAGAAGATGCGCGAGGGGGAGCGCCATGGACCTGCCCTGGTCGCGGATCTCGCCGAGGCGGCCGCCCTTGCCGCGCGCGTCGCGGCGACTCGCAAGGGCGAGGCGCTCGTCGAGCTGCTGCGCGCCCACGGCGACCAGGCGCTGGTGTTCAGCCGCTTCCGCCACACCCTCTCGTTCCTCGACGGGCTGCTGACCTCGGAGAACATTCCGCACGTCTCGTTCCACGGTGGCCTCGACGGCGCGGCCAAGCGGGAGGCCATCGAGGCGTTCCGCGGCGGCGCCCGCGTGCTGCTCGCCAGCGACGTGGGCGGCGAAGGACAGAACCTCCAGTTTTGCCACCTCCTGGTGAACTTCGACCTGCCGTGGAACCCGATGATGATCGAGCAGCGGATCGGGCGCCTGCACCGCTTCGGGCAGACCGCCGAGGTGCAGGTGTACAACCTGTGCGCCCGCGGCACCGTCGAGGAGCGCGTGCTCGACGTGCTCGATCGTCGGGTGCACCTCTTCGAGCTGGTGGTGGGCGAGATGGACATGGTGCTGGGCAACCTCGCCGACGAGCGCGACCTCGAGGAGCGCATCCTGGCGCTCTACGCCGCCGCGAGGAGCGAGCCCGAGATCGACCGCGGCTTCGACGCCATCGCCGACGAGCTCCTGCGCGCCCGCGGCGCCTACGAGAAGACCCGCGCCCTCGACGAGGCCCTGTTCGGCCAGGACTTCGAGACGTGAGCGGCGCGCTGATCGATCCGCTCGGCTTCACGCTGGAGGCGCTCGTCGCCGGCGGCGCGCTCGTCGAGCAGGCGCAAGGTGGCGCGATGGCCGTGCTGCCCGCGGAGGCGGCGCGCGATCTCGGCCTCGCCGAAGAGGTGCGCCTCGGCCTCGACCTGGACGCGCCGGGCGTGGTCCCCTGCGGCCTCGGCACGCCGCTCCTCGAGCGCCTGATCAGCCAGGCGCGCGCCCGCACCCCGGTGGCGGCGGTGCGTCTCGACCTCGACGGGCCCCGGATCGCGCAGGCGCGCGCCGTGGCCGAGCGCTTCGTGGTGCGCAACGGGCTGGCCGATCTCGTGGACGCTACGCCCGGCGAGGCGACCTACGTGGCGGCGGCGATCGCCTGGGTCGCCGAAGCGGACGATCGTTGGGAGGGCACGTTCACGGTGGTCGTGGAGGCGCGCGACGGCGGCGCCCCCGACGAGGAGTTCGCGGCGCTGCTCGATCCCGCGCGCTGTCTCGTTCGGCGCTCGCCGTCCACCGCGACGGTCCCGCCGAGCGCCGTGGCATGGATTGCCCGTCGCGCCGCCTGCACCGCGGGCGCGACCGTGGCGGAGATCCGGGACAGCGTGGCGCGCCGCCAGACCCGCGACCACGCGCGGATCGTCGAGTATTTCGCGGCGCTGATCACCGAGGCACGGAGGCCCCGGCGGGCGACCGCCCCCGAGGCGATCACCGCCAAGCTCGGCCAGCTGGTCGCCGAGCGCGACGCCAAGGTGCGCGACCTCGCCACGCGCTACGCGGTGCGCGTCTCGCTCGCGCCCGCCGCCGTCGTGTGCGCCACCGCGCGCACCGTCAACCTGCGCCTCCATCTCCGACGGCGCAAGGCGGCGCGCGACCTGGTGGTGCGACTGCCGGCGGGAGCCCGCGCCCTCGATCGGCTCGCCTGCGAGGGCTGCCCCGCCACCACCCCGCGTCCCGCCCTGTGCGACGACCGGCTCCACCTGCTGTGCGAGGAGTGCCTGCCTACCACGCAGGGGCGGCCGCGCTGCCCGGCGTGCGCGCAGGCTCGCTGAGCCGACGGCGCGCTCCCTGGCTTCCCGGCCCCCGGAGGCCGGCGCCGCAACCAGGCGGGGCTGGCCGCCGCCGCCGAATGTGCTGGGAGTCCACGTGCTCTGGCCGCGGATCACGTGATCCGGCGATCGGCCCGGCCTGCCCCTTCGCCGCCCCGACCCAGGCTCTCCGTCTGGAATCTGGGGGCGCCCCAGCTCCTCTCTCGCACCGATTTCTATGATTTCTATGACGACGCCGGCTGAAGCGTCCTCGATCTTCGATACCAACGTTCTCAGTTACGCCGCTGACGCTCGTCGGCACCGATCTGGTATCCTGCCCGACGAGGAGAAACGAGATACAGGCGCACAAGGTCACGGTTGTGATCCCGGGCTCGCGAAGGATCGAGATCGAGCCGCCGGAGGACACCCCCGAGGGGATGGCGGAGGTGATCGTGCTGGTGACGCCCGCCGCATCGGCGGCGCCGCGCCCCGGTTCTGCGGCCGCGCGTGCGGCGTCGCGCGCGACGATCGATGAGTGGCGCGCCAGCCACCCCGATCGGCTGCTTTCGGCTGAGGAGATCGACACTCAGCTCGCCGAGGAGCGAGCCAGCTGGGGGGATGATGGGTGATGGGTGAAGGTCCATCTCGACGCGTGCATCCTGATCGATCGCGTGGAGGGAGCGACTCTTTGCCAGCAGGCGGCCGAGGCCGCGCTCACATCGCCGGGCCTCGGCGACACGACGTGCATCTCCGACCTGGTACGCTTCGAATGCATGGTGAAGCCGGTCCGCCTCGGTGACGCGACCCTGCGCGCCGCGTACGAGACCGAGTTCGGATTCCACGAAACGTTGGCCATCCCGTCCGGGGTATTCGATCTCGCCGCCGAGCTGCGGGGAGTCCACCGGCTCAAGACGCCGGATGCACTGCACGCCGCGTGTGCGATCTACCGACAGGTCCGGGTAGGTCAACAGATCGGTCTC
This sequence comes from Myxococcales bacterium, assembly GCA_009692555.1. Classification (GTDB taxonomy): domain Bacteria; phylum Myxococcota_A; class Polyangia; order Palsa-1104; family SHYY01; genus SHYY01. The sequence goes on along the minus strand of SHYY01000018.1, from coordinate 39,575 downwards.
AGCCACGCGCACCCGCAGGTCGGCCGAGACCTCGGTGGTCTTCACCGTCGCTGGCACCGGCGCCGGGGCCGGCACTGCCGCCGCCGCGGCCGGAGCTTTCAGCTCGGGGGCGAGCGCCGCGATCCGCGCCTCGACCTCCACCTGGTCGGGCGCGCCGGGCGCCAGCGCCGGAGACGACGGAACGCCGATTCCGCGAAGTCCACAACGGTGCTGCTCCTCGCTCACTCTCAGCATCTCGTTGCGCAGTTGCGCCGCATCGTAGTGATTCCGTCACGATCCACATCCAGGTCGAACGCGCGGCTCAGAATGTGCCGGAAAGCCAGACCTTCAAAGACCTCCTTGGAGGCAGGCGCAAAACACTTGCATGCTAAATAGAAAGTCGCCCAATCCGTGAAGATCGAAAGTTTGACTCCGCATCTGGCGGCCCATCTGCTCGCCTCGTCGAAGTTCGCATGTCGCTGGTGCTTGCTGACAGCGATGAATCCCAGGTTGCGAAGGGCGTGATCCTTGACGGTCTTTTCGACGCTGGAGCGAACATGAAATTCGAGGATTGGGTTGTCCTTCACCTCGAACACTAGGTCGAACCCTCCACTCTTGCCTCGGACGGCGATGTCGAGCGGGGCGCGCCGATCAGGGTGGTTGATGACACCCACGACCACACGATCCGAGCCGAACACGGCGTCAAGGAGACCCGCAGCGCAGGCCTGTGCTCTCCGGCCACCTTCCGAGTTCGCCGCTACGTAGCTCTCGATGGTGTTGACAAGCGCAGATGTCAGGACATCGTCACCTTCCAGTGGAATGATCTCCAACGGCGTCAATACACTCTTGCGCCGCGCCATGAGAAACCCTCTCAATGCGTCCCTTGCGTCGTTCGACGATGGAAGGGCCTTGAGAGCCAGCATACAACTGGTGAATTTGGCCCAACAAGACTGATTCCTCACTCCGGTGATGTCGTCGATTCGTGTAGCGATGCAACGATGCCGGCATTAAGCCGCACCCGGCCTGGAAGTAGCAGGTTTAGGTTTGCCGTAGATGCTGAGCCCGTCGTGGACGATCCGGACGGAGCGAAACCGCGAGGCGCGAAAATGCCGAGGGCGGTGAGGAGGCCGGTGCCGAAGGATCGTAAGCAGTTGGCACTCCTGCCGGTGGAACCGCGAGTTGGCCGCGCCTTGTAGAGGGTTGCTCAGCGGTAGGCGGCATTCAAGCCGCGACAAAGAAAAGGGCCGGCTCCCGTCGAGGAAACCGGCCCTGGGTGAATCGTGGCTCGCAGGACGGATTGGCTGCCGACCGGCCGGTGAGACGGATTAGCCGGCGATCGTGGGCACGCCGGGGAGGATGGCGCGGCGGCGAGACGTCCTCCGCCTCAAAGACCCGCCGCAGGCGGCGAAGCAGCGTCCCCTGGGTCTTCGGGGACTCGGTCGCATCGGGCTTTCAGGAAATGGGGGCGGGTTTCAGCCGGGGATGTTGTGGCACTTGTAGGCCACCTGGACGCCCTTCAGCTTGGGGGTCTTGTTCTTGTCCATCGTCGAGAAGCGCACCTCGACCTCGAGGTAGAACGAGTCCTTGATGTTGGGCACGAGCGCCATGTTGGCCGCGAGATCGGCCGGCGAGAGCTTGAAGTCCTCGGTCCACTTGCCCCAGCTGAGGTCGGGCTTGGGGGTCATGCCGGCGCGCGCAGCGACGGTGATGCTGGTGTTGATCGGCGTCTCGGCGTCCCAGCTCACCTTCAACCACTCGGTATCGGCGGCGCCCGTTCCGTCCTTGCAGCCCTCGATCACGTAGGCCCAGGTGCCCTTCGGGCGGGTGAAGTTCTTCAGGCCGAAACCGGTGAAGTCGGAGTAGGTGTAGGGCTGCTCCGAGTGGCCGTCGGCGTAGACGCAGCGATCGCCGCCCGGGCACTTGTTGGCGCCCATCGGGGCGGTCACGATGTCCGGCGCGGTCATCTTGCCGAGCGCGTCGACCTGGACGCGGGTGATCACCGCGCTGCCGGGGCTGATGTTGAAGACGTTCTGATCGGCCGCGACGCCGACGCCCTTGGCCGAGCCGGCCACCTTGACCGCCGCGTAGGCCGAGCCGTCGACGGTGGAGTCCATTCCCTTCGGGATCGGAATGTCCGACGCGGGGATGCGCACCACCGAGGTGCCGCCGCCGGCCCATACGAAGAACGCCTTCGGCGAGCGCGAGTCGGCGGCGATGCCGAGGATCGATCCGCCGCCCATCTGCGAGCCCGGGCTCTGCACCGTGGTCCAGAAGCCGTCGCCGAGCTTGGCGAACTTGGCCGAGCGATCGGGCGTGTAGCGGTAGGCGCTCGAGTAGGCCAGCCAGATGTTCTGGTCGCGGTCGAGGGTGATGCCGTAGCCCTGCTGGCTGCCGCCGTTGGGCGGGCGCGCGACGCCCACCTCCGCGGTGTTCTTGGTGTTGAAGTAGCAGAGGCCGGCGCCGAGGTTGCCGGCCCAGCCGTACTGCGAGGAGTCGACCACGAGGCCGTAGGGATGGCAGCTGTTGGGGAGCTGCGCCATGTCCTTGGTGATGCCGGTGGAGCCGTCGACGCGGTAGAAGCGCCCGTCGCTGTAGGTGCCCGCCCAGGCGTCCGAAGGGCCGAAGTCGAGCGCGCCGGGGCCGAGGCCGAGCGGGCGGCCGAGCTGATTCGCGGGGCCGGTGTTGGTGGTGAAGAGGATGCACTCGTCGTCGAGGCCGTAGAACTCCTGCGCTCCCTGGCAGGGCTTGGCCTTGACGCTGGCGATGTCGTCGGACATGCCGTCGCCGTTGCAGTCGCACTGGATCACGCCGTCGCCGTTGGAGTCCTTCGATGTCTCGATCTTGCCGTTGCCGTTGCGATCGACGCACTTGCTGGTGTCGTTGGCGATCTTGGTCACCGACGACTGGCCGCCGAAGGCGCGGTTGGCGACGTAGAGGTCGCCGTTGAAGTCGACCGCGGTGCGCGACGGCATGTTGGACATCAGGCTGACCGACTGGTAGACCCCGCTCGGCATCTTGTTCTGGCGGTTCTGGAACTGCGGGTAGCTGTCCATCGCGCAGCAGCCGTTCTTGCCGTCGCAGGCGCCGGTGTTGCCGCCCTTCAGCGAGTTGCAGGTGATGGTGAAGTAGCGCGCCACTTCGCGGACCGTCTTGGAGTTGAACTTGGAGACGGTGCCGCGCTGCCAGTCGCCGGTGTTGGCGGCCCACAGGAAGTCGAAGGAGGCCTTGGTCTGATCGAGGCCGAGGTAGCCGTTGGCGTCCTTGCCGACGCCCTCGTCGCGCTCGTTCGGATCGGCGGGCTTGTCGACGCCGACCGGGAACGGGTTGTTGTAGGTGGGGCCGAAGTTCTTGCCCATGCACAGCGGATCGTTGTCGCCGCAGGCGTTCGGGCCGCCGCCGCCGCCGCCGCCGCCACCGCCGTCCTCCTCGGGGTTGGGCTGCCCCGCGAGGTCGTCGCTGGCGAAGGAGAAGGTGAGGTCCTTCGAGCCACCGCCACCGCCTCCCCCCTTGCCGCCGCCACCGACGGCGCCGCCGCAGCCGAGGAGGAGCGAGGACGCGAGACCGGCTCCGAGGAGCACGACGCGGAATCCATTTCGACCCATGGGGACCTCCATTTTCCGTCCGTGGCGCGGGCGCATGCCTTGCCGCGGATGGCGGGATGGTACCACGGCATCCGAAATCAGGGAATGGTGTGCGTGAAGTCGTCGAGGGTGGCGCCGGACTCGTCGATCGCGCGTCCGTGCAGCTCGGTGGCGGTGCCCAGGGGGCGAACGTCGAAGAGCATGGCGTGGTAGGCGGGGAGGCCGACGACGCGGAGCTTGGCGTCCTCGGGGTAGAGGGGGGCGTTCTTGGTCACCTCGGTGATGATTCCGCCGCCGCCGGCAGTGGTGATGTAGGTGATGCTGCCGACCTCGAAGCGCTCGTAGCCGTGCATGTGGCCGGAGAGGACGAGGCGCACCTTGTAGGCGGCGAAGAGCGGGGCGAGGCTCTTGCGAACCTCCACGTTCGGGTGGGCGTCACCGATGGTGTAGAGGTTCCGGTGCATGTAGATGACGGAGAGGCGGTAGCCGGGCTTTTGGGCGACCTCCTTCAGGCTCTCGGAGAGCCAGAGGTACTGCGGCGAGCCGGAGTCGTAGGGCTCCTCGGTGTCGATGGTGTGGAACCAGACGCCGCCGGAGGTGAAGCGGTACCACTTCGGGGTGCCGTCGCCATCGAGTGAAGGCTGGTGGAAGAGGCGATCGTAGTAGTCCGCGAACTCGGTGCCGCCGCCCTCCTTTTCGTCCTCGTGGTTGCCGATGGCGGGGAAAAAGGCGCCGGCGCGCAGCATGGGGGCCATCGCGCCGAACCAGTAGGACCAGGTTTCGGTGGACGAGTAGTACTGGATGTCGCCGGTGTGGAGGAGGAAGTCGGGTTTTTCGGGGAGGGTGTGCTTGAGGACGTCGGCGGTGTGGCCAATGCGCGGGTTGGTGTCGCCGATGACGAAGAAGCGGAGCGGCTGGCCTTCCAGCGACGGTGGGCGGGCGGTGCAAAAGCGGCCGCGCGCGTCGGGGGCGCCGTCGGTGGCGCGGACGCGGTAGGTGTAGCAGGTGCCGGGAGAGAGCTTCGTGGCGTCGACGCGGGCGAGGTAGTAGGTGCCGGCGATGTCCGGCATCATGACCTGGTTCACGCCATAGCTCGACTCGACGGTGGTGGCGACGCTGGCGCCGGTGAGGAGGCTCTCGGAGCCGCCCGCCTCGAGGGTGAGCCCGAGGGCCACGCAGCCCGGGTCTCTGGTCTCCCAGAAGACCGCCGCGCTGGTGTCGTCGGCGCGCATCACCCACGGTCCCTTGTTCAAGGGCGGGGAGCGGCACGGCCCGTCGTCGGGCAGCGGGGTGCTGCAGCCGGCAACGGCGAGGGCGAGGGCGAGGGCGAGGGCGAGGCGCATCGTGGCCCCACTGTAAACTATTCGGCCTTGATCGCGGGTTTCGGCAGTCAGCGACGCGAGGGTGCGGGATCGGCTATCACGATGCGCTACTTCGTCGGTGCGGGCTTCGGCTTGCGGAACTCGGCGGCGATGGGCAGAGGCGGGACGGGGTCCCCGGTGCCGTAGAGCCAGTGGTAGGCGAACCAGCTGGAGAGGACGCGCTTGGTGTAGCCGCGGGTCTCGTCGTAGGGGATCGATTCGAGGAAGGCGTCGAGGGGTTCGTCCTTCGGGGCGGCGCGCAGCCAGCGCATCACCGCGCCTTCGCCGGCGTTGTAGGAGGCGATGGCGAGGGCGCCGCTGCCGTCGAAGTATTTCCACAGGTAGCCGAGCTCGCGGGCGCCGATGGTGACGTTGATCGCCGGGTCGCGGAGCGCCTCGCGGGTGTAGGGGAGGCCCTGGGAGAAGCGCTTCGCGGGCGGCTGCGTGAGCTGGGTGAGGCCGACGGCGTTGGCGAACGATTCGATGAGCGGATCGAAGGCCGACTCCTCGCGGACGATCGCGAACTGGAGCGCCTCGGGCTGGCCGTTCTTCTGCGCGTTCGGGACGATCAGGTCGCCGTAGCCGCGCGGGTAGGAGAGCACCCAGCGGCGGCGCTCGGGGCCGGTGGGCCAGCTGCGCGCGTAGCCGGTCAAGGCGTGGCGCGGGATCCAGTGCGAGAGGGCATACTCGCCGGCGCGATCGTAGAGCACGCTCGCCAGCCAGAGCAGCTCCTCGGTGGCGACGCCCTCGATCGGGGCGCCCTTCTCGGGAGCGCGGATGCCGACGGAGGCGAGCTCGCGCCTGGCCTCGCCGCCGAGGCCGAGGCGGGCCAGCTCCACGCCGCGCAGGAAGGCGGGCTCGGCGAACAGCGCTCGCGGGGCGAAGTGCCAGGCGAGGTCGGCGGGGGTCGCGGCGGGAGCGCGCAGGCTCTCGGCCAGCTTCCTCTCGTCGGCGGGGCGGGTCTCGCGCAGCCGGTTGAGCGCCTGGAGGGCGTAGTAGGAGAGCGGGTATTCGCGCGCGCAGCGGGTGTAGAGCGCAGCGCCCTCGTTGCTGTGACCGGTTTTTTCGGCGACGCGGGCCGACCAGTAGAGCGTGCGCCCGGCCTCCCACCACCCCTCCTCGCGCGGGACCTTCACCAGCGTCTCGTCGAGCCAGCGCTTCGCCTCGTCCATCCGGTCGGCGCGCCACGCGCGGAAGAAGAGGCGGAAGAGCGCCTCGCCGCGGTTGTCGCCGCCCGGGTAGCGATCGGCCAGATCGGCCAGCAGCGCGGTACCGCGGGCCTCGTAGTCGGCCGCTGTGCCACCGTCGGTGGGGCCGCCTTTTCTTGCGGCCTCCCGGGCTCTTTGGGCGAGCTCCGCGAACGCCTCGGCCTGACGCAGGCGCGCGTCGTCGGCGTAGCTGTGCGACGGGTGGGACGCCTCCGCGCGGGCGAAGAGGTCGGCGGCCACCTGCCCCTCCCCGCGCGCGGCGTGGCAGCGCGCGCCCTGGTAGAGCGCCTTCATGTGCAGATCCGCGGCCTCGAGGATGTCCGCGGGAACCTTCGCGCAGGCCGCCGCCGACTCGTCGAAGAGCGCCGCGGCGCGCGGGCGATCGCGCTGCTTGAACACGCTCTGCGCGAGGTGATAGGTCGCCACGCAGACCTGCTTTCCGTCGAGCCCTCCCGCGGCGAGCGCGGCGCGGAGGTCGGCCTCCGATTCGGGGTTGCGCATCGCCTCGAACAGCGCGAGCCCGCGCGCGAGCCGCTCCGGTCCGGTGAGACGCAGCGCACCCGGATCCCGGGCCTTCAGGCGCGCCTCGGCGGCCCGTCCCGGCCCGTTGGTGGGCACGCGGACGAAGAGGTCGCGGTAGATGGCGCGCGCCTCCGGCCAGCGCTCGGCCCCCAGCTCGGCGACGGACTCGGCGAAGCGCAGTCGCGCCTCGGGCTCGCGCCAGGACTTCGGGTAGCTGTCGAAGTAGGCCTTGTAGGCCGCCGCAGCCTCGGCGGTGCGCTTCGCGGCGGCGAGGGCGTCGGCGCGGACGAAGCGGGCCTCGGCGTCGAGGGGCGAGGCGACATCCACCTTCGCTGCGCGCTCGAGCGCCTCCGGGAAGCGCTTCGCCGCGAGCCAGGCCCGCGCCGCGTAGACGAGGTGGTAGTCGGCCAGCAGCGGGTAGCTCTTCACCAGGCCGTCGAAGCGCTCCGCTGCCTCGGGGAAGCGGCCCGATTTCGAGAGCGCATAGGCGCCGAGAAAGGCCGCCTGGCGACGGTCATCCGCCCGTGGGTGGGCGGCCAGGTAGGCGTCGAACTGCTTCGCGGCGCCGGCCCAATCCTCGACGTGGAAGCGCTCCATCGCGGTTGCGCCAGCGCCGGTGGCGCGATCCGAAAAGTAGGGCGCGGCCTGCGCGGGGTCGAAGGAGGGCGCCCGGGGCGGCGCGGCGAAAGCGGCCCAGGGCGAGAGCAGCGCCAGGAGCGCCGGGACGCGCGACATGCGCGAAAGCTAGCAGCGGGCGATCGCCGGGGCAAACTTCGTGACGGTTCGCTCGGCTGGCGAGCTGGATCTAGTGGCCCGACACAGAAGTTCGCAGAGTGCGCCGATCTCACGGACGAGGACGAAGCCTCAAGCAGGGCACGGCGACCCTCTCCCGGATTCCGTCTTTCTCCATCATCGGAGGTTCCAGCCGATGACGCGAATTCCTTCACAGGGTGTTCATACAAGCAGGGGTGGGGACCCAGGCGGACGGGGGCTTGCCCCCAGGATCGATTGGGGGAGGGCCGACGGGGCGGGGCGGCACGCCCCGTGGGATCATGGCTCGTGTTCTGGCTGAGAAATTCTGCAAAGAATTTCTCGGACAGGACACTAGATCGCGGGGGCGGCGTCCGGCGGGAGCTTCTCCCCCTCGGGCGCGGGCGGGAGGATGTCGCGGTTGAACGGGTGGCAGGCGGCCGGGTCGCCCATCGACGCGAGCTTGTGGATCGTCCCGTCGTTCAGCAGCACGAGGCGGAAGCCCAGGTGGTCGATGCCGTCCAGGCACTCGATGATCTGGACCTTGTCGGGGCCGAGGTCGCCGTGCGTGATCTCGGCGTGGGCGCGGGCCACCAGCCCCTTCGGAGTGCGCAGCCACTGCGAGAGCAGCGTCACCAGCTCGTTCTTGCCGCCGCTGACCGGGGTGTAGGGCAGGTCACCGAAGCGGACCATCTTCAGGACGCCCGCCTTGCCGTCGAACTGGCGGTAGATCCACGCCGAGCGGACCGAGTTGCCGTCGGTGTCTTGCGCGCGGTGGCGGATCACGGTGCGGCGCGCCTTGCCCCGGTGATCGAAGCGCACCGCGAGCTGCTCGCGCGAGCCGACCAGCTCCGGCTTGACCTCGGCGATGCGCGCCCGGTGCACCACCACCGCGCCGGTCCCGAGCGGCTCGCCCTGCACACGCACCACGTGGCCATGGGCGCACAGCCGGAACGCGCCATCCTCCTCGGAGACCTTCTTCATCTCGAGCGCGAAGCGCCACGCCACGAGGTTCTTGTCCTGCGGCGCCTGCCCGTCGCCCACCGCGTCGTCGCCCGGCATCTCGTCCTCGGGCGCGTAGCCGATCTCGCCGAGCTTCTTCCGCTCGATGACCAGGCGGAGCATCGAGTCACCGTCCTTGCGCAGCCACACCCGGCGGCCGGGCTCGGAGATCGTCGGCTCCTGGTTCATCGCGATGTCGTGGATCCGGTCGAACACCGCGTGCACATCGCCGTTGAAGCGCTGGATCCCCTCGCGGGCGAGGCGGAACAGGCTCGGCGGCCCCTTGGGCATCAGCGCGGCGCTAGTGGAGCTGGCGGGCGATTCGTCCTCGCCGGCCTCGAGCGAGAGCTCGGAGGCGAGCGGCACGATCTCCTCCGCGGTGCCCTCCTGCCCGCCGCATCCGGCCAGGAACAGGAAGGGAGCGGTCCCGAGTACGAGGCGGACAGAGAGCGAGTAGAGATTGGACGTCATGGCGGGTTCTCCTCGGCGCCGGTTCAAGTGGCGCACGAGACCTCGTAGAGCACGAGCGATGCCAGCCGGCGCAGCGGCGCGGATCGCAGCGCAAGCACCGTCGGCGGCGCGCAGGTGAGTGGCCGGGCACTCACCCGCGAGGACGCAGGCGAGTGGTGGACCACTCAGGTCGACCCGCTCGGCATGCTAGGATCGACCCGAAATGGAGGCGCTTGCAGCCACCTCGAGGGTCGGCAAGTACCAGCTGCTCGAGCTGCTCGGCTCCGGCGGGATGGCCGAGGTGTGGCGCGCGACGGTGCGGGGCGCGGCGGGCTTCCACAAGGAGGTCGCGCTGAAGACGATCCGCAAGGAGTGGGCGCGCGACGCGGCGTTCGTGACCATGTTCGTCGACGAGGCGCGGCTCTCCTCGACGCTCGCTCACCCGAACATCGTCGCCACGCTTGACTTCGGCTTCGCCGAGGGGCGCTACTTCCTGGCGATGGAGATGGTCGACGGCGTGTCGCTGCGCGCCTGCCAGAGGTTCCTCGCCCGGCGCGGGTGGCCGCTCGGCGTCGAGCTTGCAACGCACGTCGCCGCAGAGATGGCCGCGGCGCTCCACTACGCGCACCACGCGCGCGACCGCGACGGGCGGCCGCTGGAGATCGTCCACCGCGACGTGAACCCGACCAACGTGATGATCTCGACCCACGGCGAGGTGAAGCTGACCGACTTCGGGATCGCCAAGGCGGCGGGGCGGGCGACGCAGACCGAGGCGGGCGCGCTGAAGGGGAAGATCCCCTACATGTCGCCGGAGCAGGCGTGGGGCAAGCCGCTCGACGGGCGGGCCGATGTCTTCGCACTCGGGTTGACCCTCTACGAGCTGGTGACCGGCGCGTACGCCATCGACGGGGAGAACGAGATCGAGATGCTCGAGCGCGCGCGCGCGGCCGCCGTGCCGTCGCTGGCGCTGGTGGCGCCGGAGCTGGCGCCGATCCTGGCGCGAGCCTGCGCCCGCGATCCGGAGGCGCGTTTCGCGACCGCTGGCGAGCTGCGAACCGAGCTCATGGGCGTGCTGGCGCAGGCGCCACGGCATGATCTCGCGGCCGAGCTGGCGGCGCTCGCGCGCGAGGTGAAGCGGTCGCGGACCACCGGGATGATGCCCGCGCTGGTGGCGAGCGCCGAGCCGGAGAGCGCGACGCCAGCGGGGACGACAGCGGGCCCCGGTCGCGAGGCGACCGAGACCGGCTCCGATCCAGGGGCGGCGTTGCGCTCCGAGCTTGCTGCACGCCGGCTAGTGCCGGCGACGGTGGCGGCCCGCCCATCGGCGCTCCCGCTGGCCGAGCCGGCGACGGTCGAGCCGACCCCAGCCGCGTGGCGACGCCGATGGCCGGTCGTTGCGGTCGCAGGGCTTGGCGCTGCCGGGCTGGCCGGCATGATGCTCGCCTCGCGAGGCGATCCCGCGGGCCCTCCACCGACGATGGCGCCGAAGACCGCCGCCTCACCGTCGACCGCCCCGTCGATCGCCCCAGAGATCGCCCGGCCGCCCCTCCTGGGCGTCGCCGCGAAGCCGCCTCCCCTCCCGACCGTCGTCCGTCCGACCCACCGCCCACCGACGGTGAAGCCGGCCACGCCGACCACCGTTGCGAGCGGCGACGAGCGCGCCACCCTGCGCATCCGCATCGAGCCGTGGGGCACCGCCTGGCTCGACGACCGCGACCTCGGGATGAGTCCCCTTCCGCCGGTGCAGGTCGCCCCGGGATCGCACACCCTGGTCGCACGCAACCCGACGCTCGGCACCCGCCGCGTCACCTTCACCGTCGCTGCCGGCGAGGGCAAGCTGGTCCATCTCGACTTCGGGAAGGGAACCCCCTGATCCCGCCCGCGAAGTGGACGGACGCGACCTTCGTCACCCACCCGGGCGCCGCCCGCCGCGCGCTCCCCGGCCTCGGCTCGCGGATCGCCGTGGTCGACGGGCCCGATGTGCCCCGCGAGGTGGCGATCCCGGAGGGCGGCGTCACCGTCGGGAGCGGCCCGGAGTGCGGGCTGCGGCTCAGCGACAAGCGCGTCTCGCGCAATCACGTCCACATCGCCGCCGACGGCGACGGCTTCCGCGTGCGCGACCTCGGCTCGACCAATGGCAGCTTCCTCGACGGGGCGCGGCTCGACGACGCGCTGCTCCCCGCCGGCACCACGCTGCTCGTTGGCAAGAGCGCGCTTCGCCTGCTCGGCGCGGAGCGCTACCAGGTGGTCCCGGCGAGCACGCGCGAGCGCTTCGGTGACCTGCTCGGGAAGAGCCTCCCGATGCGCGAGGTGTTCGGGGTGCTCGAGCGGGTGGTCGACGCGGAGGCGTCGGTGCTGATCGAGGGCGAGACCGGCACCGGCAAGGAGGTGGTCGCACGCGCGCTCCACGCCGAAGGAAGGCGTGCCTCCTCGCCCTTCGTGGCGCTCGACTGCGGCGCGATCGCGCCGAACCTCGTCGAGAGCGAGTTCTTCGGGCACGTGCGCGGCGCCTTCACCGGCGCGGTCGACACCCGCCCCGGAGCCTTCGAGCGCGCGCACGGCGGGACGCTGTTCCTCGACGAGCTCGGCGAGCTGCCTCCGGAGCTGCAGCCGAAGCTGCTCCGCGTGCTCGAGACGCGCGAGGTGCGGAAGGTGGGCGCCGCGGAGAGCCGGCGGGTGGACGTGCGGGTGGTGGCGGGCACCAACCGCGATCTGCAGGAGATGGTCGACGAGGGGACGTTTCGCGCCGATCTCTACTACCGCCTCGCGGTGGTGCACGTGCTGCTCCCGCCGCTGCGGGCGCGGATCGAGGATCTCCCGGTGCTGATCGAGAAGTTCCTCCGCGACGGTGCTGCCGCGTCGCCGGGCGCGATCGACGGGCCGAACCTCGAGCTGCTCGCCGGGCACGCCTGGCCGGGCAACGTGCGCGAGCTCCGCAACGTGCTCCAGCGCGCTCTCGCCTGCGCCGGCGCACCCGGGATGCGCTTCTGCGATCTGCCGATCCACATCGGCGGTCGCCCGCGCGCCGGCCGTCGCGAGGCTCCGGCGGAGGCGGCGAAGGTCGACCTCGACGTGCCGTTCTCCGACGCCAAGGAGCGCCTCGTCGACGGCTTCGAGCGCGCCTACCTCACCGCACTGCTGGGCGCGACCGAGGGCAACGTGGCCGAGGCGTCGCGCCGCTCGGGCCTCAACCGCCGCCACCTCTACGACCTCCTGAAGAAGCACGGGCTGCGCGCGTGAGATCGGCGCGCGCGCCTCTCTTCGTGCTGCTCGCGCTCGCCGCCCCCGCTTTGGCGGCGCCGCTCGACGACGCACGGCGCCACTTCGAACGGCTCGAATACGACCAGGCGCTGATCGCGCTCGAGCAGGCGCGGCGGGCTCCCGATGCGCGCGCCGCGGAGCTCGGCGAGGCGTGGCTCCTCGAGGGGTACGTGCAGGTGGCGCTCGGGCGGGCCGAGGAGGCGGTGCTCGCGATCCGCCGCGCGCTGCGGCTCGCCCCGTCGCTGCGCCCGCCTCGTGACCTGTCGCCGCGGTTGCAGCAGGCGTTCGAGGAGGCGGCGCGCCGCGAGGCGGAGCGGGCGGAGAGGCGGGCGGCGGCCTCGATCCACCTCGATCCGGCGGTGGTCCCCGAGGTGGCCGCGCGGGCGCTCGACCTCACGGCGTCGGTCGCCGCGCCCTTCGCGGGCCTGGTGGTGCGCATGGTGGTCACCGACGAGAGCGCCGGGCTCTCGGCCACCCTGCCGATGGCGCGTCGCCCCGATGGGAGGTACACCGCCCATCTGCCCGGCGAGTTCGCCCGCCCCTCGGCGACGCTCGCGCTGCGGGCCGAGCTGGTCGACGAGGGCGAGGTGATCGCCACCGCGCCGCCCACCGGCTCACCGTCCTCCGCGCTCCGCCTGCCTGCCCACCGCGCCGCGCTGCGGATCACATCGTCGCTTGCTGGCGCCGAGGTGTTCGTCGACGGAAAACCCGCTGGTACCGTCCCGATCACGGACGCGATCCCGGTCGCGCCGGGGCGGATTCACGTCACGCTCCGGAGCGGCGGTACCAGCCTCGCACAGGACGTGGACGCGGCCCAGGGTGAGATCGCCAACGTGACCCTCGCCCTCGCCCGCACCGGCCCGCCACCGGAGGTGATCGCCCGCTACACCCTGCTCGGCGTCGGCGTGCTGCTGCTGACCGGTGGCGCCATCCTGGCGTGGCAGGCCGGCGCGGCGGCCGATCACCTCGCGGGCGCCAGCACGCGGGAGCCCGGCACGGGGCTGCCCACCATCGATTTCTCGTCGGTGAGCAGCTTCGACTCCTCCGGTCGCGCCTACGCCGCGGCGTCGATCGCCGCGCTGGCGATCGGCGGTGTCGCGGTCGCGGTGGGGGCGATCCTCTTCGCGTGGCCGTCCCGCCCGGGCGAACAGCGGGCCGCACGCACGCGCGCGCCGATCGCCCTCGCACCGCCATGGATCCGCTTCTGATGCGGATCCTGGAACTAGCCGCCGCGCTCGCGGGAGCGCTGCTGGCCTCGGGCTGCTACCAGCCCGACCTCGGCCCGCAGGGGAGCTCCCCCTTCCGTTGCGGGGATGGCGCGTGCCCACGCGGCTACCGCTGCGGGCAGCAGCTCTGCATCGCCGACGGACAGCCCGATCCCCCGCTCCTCCTCGGCGTCTCCTCCGACGGCACGGCCGCGCCGCAGCCGGTCTGGGATGGCACGCGCTTCGGCGCCTTTTGGCAGCAGAACAGCGCGGGGCTTGCGCAGCCGCCGGGCCTGCACTTCACCTCCGCCGGCACCGACCTCACCGTGCTCTCCGAGATCGGCGATGTCGCGTTCGATGTGCTCTACCATCCGGGCGCCGGCCGCCACGTGATCGCCCTCCGCAAGAACTCCGACCAGGGCGCGCTGCTGCACCTCGTCAGCCTCGCGCCGGGCGAGAGCAAGCCGATGGTCCACTTCACCCGCAGCGAGCCGACCGCGCAGGCGCCCTTCGGCTTCAGCGCGCCGTCGGTGGCGCTCGGTCCGAACCGCGGCGTCGTGCTCGCCTACACCTTCGGCGCGCCGCCCGCGCTGGTCTCCGACAATGTCTTCTGCCACCGCATCGACCTCACCGGCGGGCCGCCGAGCGACTCCTGCCGCCCGTCGCTGCTGCAGACCCAGAGGAGCTTCGCCAGCGAGGTGGCGGTGGTGACGATGCATGAGGCGACGCTGCTCTTCTGGCGGGAGCGGGAGCTGCACGTCACGCCCATGCTCCGCGGCGTCGAGCTCCGGCGCGTCGACATCCCCGAGATCCTCCATGTGCCGCGCGCCGTGGCGCGGGCCGCCGACGTGGGGATCGTCGCGCAGGTCCCGGGCCCGGGCGGCGGCGCCCCGGTGTGGGTGGTCTCCGTCGGTGGCTTCGCGCAGAAGGAGCAGCGCCAGAACACCAGCATCCCGACCTTCGGCATGGTCCCCGACGTGGCCGTCGACGGGCCGCGCTTCGTCGCCTGCGCGCGCGACCCGCAGGGCGAGCTGACCCTGGTGTTCCTCGGAGGCGGCGACCTTTTCCCGATCGGCGCGGCGCGGCGCGTGCCACGGCTCTCGCGCGCCGAGATCACCAGCTGTCGCCTCGCCGCCGCGCCCGGGTCAGGGGCGATCGCCGTGGCGTGGCAGGAGCGCGTGTACGCCTCGCAGTTCCGGTCGTACGTGACGGTGGTGGACGAGCCCCACTAGTCGAGTAGCAGAGCCACTAGCAAGCCACTAGCCCCGTCCGATGCTCCGTGATAGAAGGCGGGGCGACATCGGAGGCGAAGCCCTTTGGACGAGGCCATCCGCAGCAAACTCCACGACCTATCGGAAAAGATCATCGACGCGACGGACTTGATCGTGAAGGTGCTCGACGCCGAGAACCCCACCACCGACGAGGTCATCAGCGCCCACCGCACCATCGCCGCGGTCGCCGACGAGTACGCAGCGATCGTCACCGAGATCCCCGAATCCCAGCGCGGCCACGTCGAGCGCACCACGGGTCGCCGGGTGACCGATCTGCGCCGGCAGGCGAGCAAGCTGCCGCAGAAGAGCGCGGGACAGTCGGTGGCCAACGCCTCCGACGTCCCCGCAGGGGGCGGTTGGCCGTTCCTCCTCCAGCGCACGCCGTCGAAATCGATCGAGCCGCGACGCGACGCGGTGAACATCAAGCGGGGCGAAACACCCCACCTGCGCGTGGGCGGCGAGATCGAGGCCTGGTGCGGCACCTGCGCCGGCCTGACCGAGCACCACATCTTCGCGCTGGTCGACGGGAAGCCGAAGCAGGTGATCTGCCAGGGGTGCAACGCGCGCCACGGCTTCCGGGTCACGCCCGCGCGATCGAAGGATTCCCCCATCGTCGCCGCCACCACTGCCGCGACCTACAAGCCGTCGCGCCAGGAGATGGAAGCGCGGAAGAAGGAGGAGGAGCGCTTCGCCCTCCAGAAGGAGCTCGCGGAGGCCACGGTGGTGCGTCCGTTCGTGGTGCGCGAGCGCTACAAGGCGGGCGAGATCGTCCAGCACGCCGAGCACGGGCGCGGCAAGATCGAGAACGTGCTCCGCGGCTCGATCCTGGTCCGCTTCCGCACCGGTCTGAAGTCGCTCAGCATCATGTAGCGGCTCGCACCGAGTCGACGAAGATCCCGCACAGCTGGTCCAGATCGCCGTCGGAGATGGTCAGCGGCGGCGTGAGGTAGGCGGTGTCGCCGAGCGGGCGGAGGAGGGCGCCGCGAGAGAGCCCCTGCTCGTAGACGCGCCAGCCCGCCTCGCCGAGGTAGCCGCCGCGCGTCGACGACGGGAGGAGGTCCACCGCGGCGATCATCCCGATCTGCCGGACCCGGAGAACGCCCGGCCGTCCGCGCAGCTCGGCCACGGTAGCGGCGAGGCGCGGCGCCTTCCGGGCGACCTGGCCGAGCACGTCCTCGTCGCGGTAGATCGCGAGCACCTCGCGCGCCACCGCCGCGCCGAGCGGATTGCCGGTGAAGCTGTGGCCATGGAGCAGCGCGCGCTCGCGGCCACCGCGGAAGCCGTCGAAGAGGCGCTCGCTCGCCAGCGTTGCCGCCATCGGCAGGAGACCGCCCGAGAAGCCCTTGGCCGTACACAGGAGATCGGGCGCGACGTCGGCGTGATCACACCCCCACATCGGCCCGGTGCGGCCGTAGCCGGTGAAGACCTCGTCGGCGATCAGCAGCACGTCGAGGCGCGCGGTGAGCGCCCGCAGCGCAGCGAGGTAGCGCGGAGCGTACGCGCGCATTCCGGCGGCGCCCTGGACGATCGGCTCCACCACCACCGCCGCGATCTCGTGCGCCGACGTGGCGAGCAGCTCCTCGACGGCGGCGAAGGCACGACGCCACGCCTCGCCGTCCTCCTCGTCGGCAGGCGCCGGAGAGGCGACGCGCACCACGTCGAACAGCAGCGCCCCGAAGTGGCGCCGGAACACCTCCACCCCGCCGAGGCTGACCGCGCCCGCGGTGTCGCCGTGGAACGCCCCGTCGAGCGCGACGAAGCGGCGCTTCTCGGGCCGCCCGTTCTGCCCGAAGAACTGCACCGCGATCTTCAGCGCCGCCTCCACCGCCGTCGAGCCGTCGTCGGAGAACAGCACCCGGGTCAGCCCAAGAGGAGCCACCGCGCACAGATCGCGGGCCAGCAGCGCCGCCGGCGCGTGGGTCACCCCGGCGAGCGAAGTGTGGCCGAGCGTCTCCGCCTGGCGGGCGAGGGCGCGCAGGAGCCGCGGGTGGCGATGGCCGAGCGCGGCCACCCACCACGATGCGTTTCCGTCGAGGAACACGCGCCCGTCGGCGTCATGCAGCCGCGCCCCTTCGGCGCGCTCGATCACCAGCGGTGCGCCGCTGGCGATGTACTCCTCCATCGCGGTGTAGGGATGCCAGACGTGCTGCTTGTCGAGGGCGACGATCGCGTCGCGGGAGAGAGTCGAAGGACCTGCTACTTCTCTTCGCACCACAGGCCCATGCTGATCGCCTTCTCGACCACCTTCTCGCAGGTCGAGCCGGCTCCGTTGGCGAAGCTGCACGCCTCGAGCGCCTGGACGAACTCGGTTCCCGACACCGGCTCCATCGCCAGCCGCCTCTCCTTCTCCAGCCCGGGCTGCGCCCTCGAGATCTGGAGACCCGCCATCTTCTCGAGGTTGGCGCAGGAGGTCTGGCACGAGGCCTTGAAGGCGGAGAGCTGCGCCTCGGTCTTGCACCCGCTCGGCGCGTGCTGGCAGAACTTGAAGCATGGGGTGTAGAGGCCGAGGGTGACCACCATTCCGACCACGAACAGCGCGCCCGCCGAGCCGAAGCCGATCAGGTTCGCCCGACCCTCGTTGGCGCGCATGAAGCGCTCGTGGCCGAGGAAGCTCCGCTCCTCCTCGGGAGCGAGCGAGCTGAAGTTCTTGTCGTCCTTCGAGGTGCCGTGCTTCAGGATGTAGTCGACCATGCCGACCAGCGTGGCGATGAGCCCACCGCCGGCGGGGACGAAGATGCCAATCGCGATCGCCAGCGGCCGGGTCCCGGGGCTGATCGCCAGGCCGATCACCGCGATCACCAGCAGCACCATCCCGACGTCGAGGATGATCGTCGCGGCGCCCGCGTCCGACTTGCCGCCCTTGACGAAGCCATCGATGATCGCGAGCAGGCCGGCGATCACGCCGAGCCCCATCGGAACGAACACGCCGATCCCGATCGCGTAGGGCCGTGTGGCGTCGCTGAACGCCATGACCAGCACCACCGCCATCAGCGCCACGGTGGCGATGTCCCAGATCTTCGTCGAGTTGCTGCCGTCGTTCTCGCTGGCCATGTGTCCTTGCTCCCGTCGGGTGTGGGGTGGGCCCATTCCGGGCCGCACGGCGAGATGCTAGCACAGCGGCGGCGCCGGGGAAGCGAAAGTGACGGCTGCGAAACCGGTTGCTCTAGCCGAAAACGCGGCGGGCGAGGCCGCCGTTGACATCGAGGGCGGTCAGCTCGTGCAGCCCGCCGATCGGCTCCCCGGCGATGAAAAGCAGTGGAAATTCGGGGAGTTTTGCCGTCGCGAGGGCCCAGGATCGGGTGGCCTCGTCGTCAGTGCAGTCGAGCACCTGGAAGGGCACGTCCCGGCCCTGGAGCAGCTCTTCCATCTTCTTCTTGGTGCGGTGGTCCTTGCCGTCGAAGTAGAGCATCACCGGCGCGGGCTCGCGCTTCTTCGGCGCCTCGACGACCACTACCGGTGCGCCCCGGCTGCGTCGACGGTCAAGCTCCTCGATGGAGCAGAAGGGGCGCCCGACGAGGTCGTTGGCCGTGCCGAGCACCTCCCGCAGCACCTTCACCGGGCGAAGCTGGTTGCCGCGCTCCGACGAGAGGGCTTCGTTCACGAGGAAGCGCAGACGATCAGTGTAGCGGGTGAGCATGGCGAGCCGCTTAGCACCCTCCCGGGTCGCCTGTCAATCGCCCTGGGCGCTACGCGATCACCCGCTCCGGATGCGCGTACAGGTTCATCCCGTCGCCGCGCAGGAACCCGATCAGCGTCACTCCGTAGCGCTCCGCCAGATCGACCGCCAGCGACGAGGGCGCCGACACCGCGGCCAGCACCGGCACACCCGCGGCGATCGCCTTCTGCACCAGCTCGAAGCTCACCCGGCCCGAGACCAGCAGCAGCGTCGACGAGAGGGGCAGCCTGCCCGCGAGGAGCGCCTGGCCGACCAGCTTGTCGAGCGCGTTGTGGCGCCCGACGTCCTCCCGGGCATCGATCAAGGCCCCGTCGGCGTCGAACAGTCCCGAGGCGTGGAGCCCGCCGGTCTCGGCGAACCCGGACTGGGCCGCGCGGAGACGCTCCGGCAGCGCGCGCAGCACCTTCCGCCGCACCCGCAGGGGCGAGGAGACCTTCGGGGAGTCGAAGCGCAGCGAGGCGATGCTGGTCTTGCCGCACACCCCGCAGCTCGACGAGGCGTAGAAGCTCCGCTGCCCCGTCCCGAGCTTCACCAGCGACGACGCGAGGTCGATCGCGAGCACGTTGCCCGCCTCGTCACCGACGAGACCCTGGGGCCGTGTGAGCGAACGCAGATCGGCCGCGCGGTGGATGATCCCCTCGGTGAAGAGGAAGCCGGCGGCCAGCTCCTCGTCGTGACCGGGCGTGCGCATCATCACCGTCAGCGGCTTCCCGCCGACGCGCAGTTCGAGCGGCGCCTCGACGGCGATCCGATCGCTCACCGCGCAGGTCTCGCCGCCGCGCACGCGCACCACCCGGGCGTCCCGCACCGAAGCGTCCGACGATGCCGGCTCCCGCGCCGCCTCCGGTTCCATGGACTACTTGGGCGCTTCGCCGCGCACGAGCGCCAGCACGACCCGGTTTCGCCCCTTCTCCTTCGCCTGGTAGAGCGCGTCGTCGGAGGCCTTGAGGAGGCCCGGGCTGTCGATCACCCCGACCCCGTCCCACGCCACCACCCCGACGGAGATGGTCACCTGGAGCGAGCCGCTCGGCGTGGCCACCGAGAGCCCCTCGACCCGCCGCCGGAGGCGCTCTCCGAGCGCGAGCGCGCCGGACGGATTCGATTCCGGGGCCAGCACCACGAACTCCTCGCCGCCGGTCCGCGCCATGTGGTCGCTGGTGCGCAGCGACTTCGCCACCACCCCCGCGACCACCTTCAGCACGTCGTCGCCGATGGCGTGGCCGTGCGTGTCGTTGACCTTCTTGAAGTGATCGATGTCGAGGGTGAGCACCGAGAGCGGGCGCTGGTAGCGCTGGCAGCGCTCGAACTCCGTGGCGATCAGCTGGTCGAAGCGGCGGCGGTTGGCGATCCCGGTCAGCGCGTCGGTGTCGGCCAGCTCGGCGAGGCGGCGATTGGCGGCGTCGAGCGCCTCGGTGAGCGCGCGGATCCGGATCATCGCGGCGATCCGGATCTGCAGCTCGACTTGATGGACCGGCTTGGTCAGGAAGTCATCGGCGCCCGCGGCCTGACCGCGCCGCTTCGATTCGAGATCGCTCGCGCCGGTCAGCAGGATCACCGGCACGAAGCGCGGCTGGGCCTTGATCGCGGCCGCGACCTTGTAGCCGTCGAAGTCGGGCATCACGAGATCGAGCAGCACCAGCGACGGCTGCGCCTCGCGCACCACCCGCAGTCCCTCGAGCCCACCATCGGCGGTCACCGCGCGGTATCCGAGCGCCTCCACCATGGTCGCGAGCTGGTCGCGGCTCACGCGGTTGTCGTCGACGACCAGGACGGTGTGCGGCGGTTCGCTCAAGGGGGCGGGCTCGGCGGTTGAGACTAGCACGGATTCCGCTATCCTCGCCCGATGGCGCTCAAGCTGGTCCGCGAGCAGCTCACCCTGGTGTACGGCCTCCGGCTGTTCACCGGCCGCGCCAGCGAGGGCGCCGCCCACCTCCACGTGCCGGTGCCACGCCCCGACGGGGGCCAGGACGAGATGGCGCTCCACACGATGAGCGGGACGCGCGCCGAGATCCGCGAGCAGCTCCTCCAGTCGATCGATGCTTTTTTCGAGCTGGTCGACCCCACCCCGGGCGGCACTCCAGGTGGCCCGTAGTGGCGCTCCCGTCGACGCGGATGGAGTACCGGATCGCGCTCTCGAACGTCGACCGCGCGCGCGAGGCGACGGAGAAGGTGATGACCGCGCGCCACCCGTCGGAGAGCGCCGAGCACCTCGCCCTGCGCGTGCTCGCGTGGTGCCTGCTCAACGAGGAGCGCATCGCGTTCGGCCCTGGGCTGTCGACGCCCGACGCGGCGGATCTGTGGACCCACGATCTCACGGGCCGGCTCCTGACCTGGATCGAGTGCGGCACCGCGCAGGGCGAGAAGCTGCGCAAGGTGGTGCAGCATCACCCGGGGGCGGTGGTCCATGCCGTGTTCTCCGACGCCAGGCGGCGCGAGGAGCTGTGCGGCGAGCTCGCCGGATGGAAGCGCGCGGCCGAAGTGTCGCTGTGGACCGTCGACGCGGCGCTGGTCTCGGCGCTCGCTGCGCGCGAGGAGCGGCGGCAGAGCTGGGCGGTGACCGTCGTCGGGGATCACCTCTACATCGACGCCGGCGGCGAAACCTTCGAGGGCGCGGTCGCGCGCAACCAGGCAGGTTGAAGAAGTGCAAGGAGACTGACATGGCCACCACCCCGGTCCGTTTCGAGCTCAACACCCTGTCGGTGCCTTCGCGCGCCCTCGCAGGCAACCCGCTGGGCGATCCCGCGACGCGCGATCTCCCGATCCTCGTCCCGGCGGTGCTCGATCGCGACACGCCGCTGCCGGTGCTCTTCCTGCTCGCCGGCTACACCGGCACCGGCGCGATGCTGCTCGCCGACGACCGGTGGCAAGAGGGGCTCCGCCAGCGGCTGGAGCGGCTCGCCGCGGCCGGGAAGATCGGCCCGATGATCGTCGCGCTCCCCGACTGCTTCACCCGCTACGGCGGCTCGCAGTACCGCAACAGCTTGGCCACCGGGCGCTACGAGGACTACCTCTGGCAGGACCTCCTCCCGTCGCTGAAGCAGCGCTTTCCCGTCGGGCGGGTCGGCGTCGCGGGCAAATCCTCCGGTGGCTACGGCGCGCTCGTGCAGGCGATGCGCCACCCCGAGCTGATCTCCGCGGTCGCTTCCCACTCGGGCGATCTCTACTTCGACTACGGCTACCTCCTCTCCTTCCCGAAGGTGGTGCGCGCGCTCCGCAAGCACGGCGGCGTGGCGGGCTTCCTGGCGCACTTCGACGCGGCGCCGAAGAAGTACGCCGACGATCTCATCGAGACGATGGAGATCCTGGCGATGGCGGCCTGCTACTCGCCGGATGCCTCGTCGCCCCACGGGTTCGCGCTGCCCTTCGACCTCGAGACCGGCGAGGTCGACCCGTCGGTGTGGGCGCGCTGGCTGGCGCTCGACCCGGTGCGCATGCTGGACGACCCGAAGCACGTCGAGGCGCTCCGCGCGATGCGCCTCGTGCACGTCGAGTGCGGCACCCGCGATGAGTACTACCTCGATCTCGGCGCGCGCATCTTCACCGCCCGCCTGCGCACCCTCGGGATCGCCCACCACCACGAGGAGTTCGACGACTCCCACATGAGCATCAACTACCGGTACGACGTCTCGCTGCCGCTGCTCTACGCCGCCCTGGTGTAGAGCATCCGCCAGATCGCCATCCCCCGCGCGGCGCAACGATCCTCGCGCAGCGAGCGCGCCTGGAAGGGGTTCTCGGCCTTCAGGAACGACCACGGCCCGCGCGCGTTGGCGAGCAGCTCGGCCTCCTCGAGCACGGCCATCGCCTCGAGCGCCAGCTCGAACACGTCGGACTGGAACAGGAGCGCGCCGCCGGGCACGAGCTTGCGGTGGATCACGTCCACCACCTCGTCGGTGAGCACGCGCCGCTTGTGGTGGCGCCGCTTGAACCAGGGGTCGGGAAAGTTCAGGAAGATGCGATCGATCCGCAGGTCGGGGAGGAGCGCGTCGAGGTCGACGTTGACGTTGGCGAACACCGCCCTCAGGTTTTGCAGGCCGCCCTCCCGGGCGCGCAGGTTGACGTCGTCGACCAGCTCCTCGCGGATCTCGACGCCGAGGCAGGTCACCCCGGGGTTCGCCGCGGCGCGCTGGAAGAGGAACTGCGCGTCGGCGCACCCGAGCTCCACCTCGACCTCGCCCACCTCGGGGAGCGCAACCCGTTGCGCCTGCGGGGTGGCGTAGGCGGTCTTGAGCGGGTTGACGTGATTGCGGATCCGGCGCACGGCGGCTTCCTTTAGCACGGCCCACCGCCGAGGGGTGCTTAGTTGCCGTTGCCGTCGCCGTCGCCGTCGCCGAGGGGGCGGGCGGCCGGTCTCAGCGGATACCTCCACCGAGGGTCGGCGATCACACCCCCGCCGCAGGGGTGTGATCCCCAGTGATCGGTAGCGAAGGTCGCTTGGCCGCGCGCAAGGACGGGGGCGAGTCTGCGAGCCGGGGCCCCGTCCGAGCACGGCCGGGCGACCGGAGCGATCCACCGACCGCCCGCGATCGCACCCCCGCCGCAGCGCCGCCTGGATCGCGATGACGCTCCGCGATACGATGCGCGCTCGCTGGCGACGGAGGACCATGGCAACGGCACGCAAGAAGGCGAGCACGAAGAGCAGCCAGCCGGCGAAGGCGAAGGCCGGGGCGAAGCGCGGCGCGGCGGCGAAAAAGCGCGCGCCCGCGAAGAGACGGCCGTCCCCGAAGCCGAAGGGATTGACGGTGAAGTCCCGGGCGGCCGCGGCGGCCCCGGCGATCAGCCCCGGCGACGAGCTTCGCGGCCTCTCCCAGGCTCTGGCCGACTCCCGCGCCGACGCCCGCGCCGCGCGCGACGAGGTGGTGCGGCTGCACGGCGAGGCCGATGGGCTGCGGGTCCGGATCGATGAGATGGTGATCGAGCTCGAGCGCCCTCGCCCGGCGCCCGCCGCCGCCCCACCGACGGTGGACCTGGCCCGCACCGGGGACCTGGAGCGCGCCCGCACCGACGCCCGCCTGGCGCGCTCCGAGGCCGCCGCGCTGCGCGAAGAGCTCGACCGCGAGCGCCTCGCCGCGATCGCCCTACGCCAGGACGCCGAGTCGACGGTTCGCACCGCGCGCAGCGACGTGCAGGAGGCGCGCACCGAGGCCGCCCGCGCCGCCGCCGATGCCCGCGAGGCCACCGCGCGCGCGCAGCACCTCCTCGCCGAGGCCGCGCTAAACCGGACCGGGCGCGCCGAGTAACGACGGGCCCGATCGCCGACCTGCCGGCTTGTGATACCTTCGGCCCGGGATGACGCGGTGCCGCTTCGCTCTTCTTCCTTCCGCCCTGCTGCTCGCCTGCGGCTGCAGCGCCGACGGTCTCGACACCGGTGGGGCCGACCTCCCCGTCGCTACGGACCTCACGGCCGCCGCGCCCGATCTGGGCGCGCCCGACCTCGCACTGCGCGACCTCGCGCGACCGTTGACCGCGCCGAACCTCTGCCGCAAGGCGCCGCCCCCGGGCGCGACGCTCGCGCCGCCGCCACCGAAATACGCCGGCACCTGCCCGAAGCTGGGGGCAGGCGAGAACACGATCGTCTCCTCGAACGCGATGCGGAAGTTCCTGCTCGCGGTGCCCAAGGGCCTGGACCCGTCGGAGAAGCTGCCCGTGCTCTTCCTCTGGCACTGGCTGGGCGGGAGCGCGGACTCGTTCTACAAGAAGGGCGAGATCCAGGGCGCGGTCGACGGCCAGCGCTTCCTCGCCGTGCTCCCGTCCTCGAAGGGCGACCTCTTCAAGTGGCCCTTCTCGGTGGTGGACTCGGACGCACGGATGGAGGAGGAGTTCCGGTTCTTCGACGACCTGCTCGCCTGCGTGGCCGCGCAGTTCACGATCGAAGAGAACTGCGTCGCCTCGGCCGGCGTCAGCGCGGGGGCGCTCTTCACCGACCAGCTCGCATCGGCGCGCGCGGACCGCCTCTCGTCGGCGATCTCGCTCTCCGGCGGCACCGGTGGATTCGCCAAGCCGTGGGGCAAACCGGCGCGAAAGATCCCGATGGTGGTGCTGTGGGGCGGGCCGACCGATAGCTGCGTGGGGGTGGTGAACTTCGAGGCGGCGTCGAAGGATCTCGAGGTCCAGCTCCTCGCCGGAGGGCACTTCTTCGTCGAGTGCGTCCACAATTGTGGTCACTCGGAGCCGCCGATCGACGCCCCGCCCGGCCTCTCGCGCTATGCCTCGCTGTGGCAGTTCTTCCTCGACCACCCGTTCTGGCTGGGCGGCGATTCGCCCTACCCGAAGAGCGGGCTGCCCTCGGTGTACCCGTCGTGGTGCGAGATCGGGAAGGGCGCCGCGACGCCGCGCACCGGGGAGTGCACCAACAAGCCTGGGTGCTGACCCGGCGCACCCAAGGCTGCTAGAGTCCCTCGGGTGCGGATCGCCCTTGTCACTCTCGCTGCCCTGGTCGCCTTCGCTGCCTTCGCCGGCTGCGCGCCCGGGGGCTGTCCCGCCTCGGCCGGCGGGAAGTGCGGCGCGGCGCTGGTCCGCTGGAAGCTCTTCGACGCCGCCACCGGGCTCGCGTCCTCCGGCTGCCGCGTCGAGGATCGCGCCGCCGGCACGAAGGCCGACGTCGACATCGTGGCGCTGCACGCCGTCGAGGTCGCGAGCGGCAGCGACAGCTTCCCGCTCGGGTACGAATTCGCGTGCCCCCTGCTCGAGGGCACCACGAGGTTCGAGCTCCCGCAGGGCACCTACCGCTTCTCGATCGAGGCCCGCGCCTGCGGCAAGACTCCCGTCGGTGACGCCCCACCTCCGGTGACCCGCACGGTCCTCCACGGCGAGATCACCAACCTGAGCGTGATCGGGATCCAGATCCCGCCCTGCACCCGCACGCCGATCTGCCCCGACGGTGGCGGCCAGGTCGCGATCTCCTGTCTCGATGGTGGCGAGGGCGATCTGGCGCCCTGATCTACTACTTCCGAGAATCGTCGCGGCGCGCGAAGATTTTCGAGCGGCCAGAGGCCGCGTCCGCGCGTAGTCGCGCCGTGGGCAGGGGGGGGACCCCGACGGCTCTGCCGGCGGGGCGGGGCGGCCCGCCCCGTGGGATCGTTCAGCGCGGCCCACGGGCTGCGCTTTTGGTTGCGGCCTGTGGGCCGCGCTGAGCCTCACTGAAATCGTCGCCGGCCTTGTCCCCTCGCCCCGGCGTCGTTACCCTTCGTGGCATGGCTCCACCTCCCCGCGGGCGTAGTTCGCCCCCCGGTTCGTTTCGCGCTGCGGGCCCCACTTGGCTGGGCGCCCGCCCGACCTCCGGCGCCACGCTCCTCCTGATCCTCGAGACTGCCGCGTTCCTCGTCGTCGTGTTCCTGACCCCCGGGCTGCGCGAATGGGTGACGTCGCATCTCGCGCTCGTTCCGCGACGCGCCCTCGGCCCGGAGCCGTGGCAGCTGGTCACCAGCGGCCTGATTCACCTGAACCCGCTCGCCCTGGCCGGCTCGCTGATGGGGATCTGGTTCTGCGCCACCGCCCTCGAGCAGCTGACCTCGAAGTCGCGGATGCTGACCACCTTCGTCGTCGCCCAGATCGCGGGCGCCGCCGCGATCGCCGCGGTCGGCCGTCTGCTCTCCCCCGAGGCGATCTTCGGCGGCTGCTCGCCGGGCGTCGCCGGAATGATCGCCGGCTTCGGCGTCTACCTCGGCGCCGTGCCGGTCCATCTCTTCGGGATGGTGCAGATGCGCGGGCGCACCGCAGCGCTCCTCTTCCTCGGGCTGCCGGTGCTGATCGATCTCCTGAACCAGCAGTGGATCGGGCTCGCCGGATGGCTTGCGGGCGCGGCTGCCGGCTACGCCCTCGCCACCGGTGCCACCGAGCGCATCCTGCTCGCCTGGGACCGCTTCCGTCTGTGGCGCCTGCGACGCCGCTACAAGGTGATCCAG
Organism: Myxococcales bacterium; assembly: GCA_009692555.1. Taxonomy (GTDB): domain Bacteria; phylum Myxococcota_A; class Polyangia; order Palsa-1104; family SHYY01; genus SHYY01. The sequence continues at coordinate 13,408 of SHYY01000018.1, read as the reverse complement.
GGCGGCCGCGATCCGAAGCGCTTCGTGAACTGAGATACCCGAACTCTCGTTGACGATGCGCGCCCCTCGCCACTACGATGGCGCGGTGTCCCAGTCGCTGCTCCCCTCCGACGCTCCAGCCCTGACGACGGTGTTCGCGGGTGGGCGGGCCACCGTTCGCCACCTCCGCAAGTCGAAGATCGTGATCACCTCGGGCGGCGACGCGGGCCGCGAGCTCGAGATCACCAAGCCACGCGTCTCCGGCGGGCGCAGCATCATCAACGACCTCGTCCTCAGCGACAAGGCGGTCTCGAGCACCCACTTCGAGGTGATCTCCCGCGACGACGGCTTCCGGCTGCGCGACCTCGACTCCACCAACGGCACCTTCATCGGCGACCTGCGGGTGAAGGAGGTCTTCCTCAAACCGGGCTCGGTGTTCCGCGTCGGCCACACTGACCTCCGCTTCTCGCCCACCTCGGAGATCGTCGAAATCGCCCTCTCCGAGCGCGACCGCTTCGACCGCGCGATCGGCGGCAGCGTGAAGATGCGCGAGGTGTTCGCCATCCTCGAGAAGGTGGCCCCCTCGGACCTCACCGTGCTGATCACCGGCGAGACCGGCACCGGCAAGGAGATGATCGCCCGCGGGATCCACAACGGATCGTCGCGCCGCGCCAAGCCGTTCGTGGTGATCGACTGCAGCGCCATCCCGCGCGACCTGATCGAGTCGACGCTGTTCGGCCATGAGAAGGGCTCCTTCACCGGAGCGATCGGGCAGCACCGCGGCCTGTTCGAGCAGGCCCAGGGCGGCACGATCTTCCTCGACGAGATCGGCGAGCTCGACCTCACGCTCCAGCCCAAGCTCCTGCGCGTCCTCGAGCAGCGCGAGTTGAAGCGCGTCGGCGGCGACAAGACGATCAAGTTCGACGCGCGCGTGCTCGCCGCGACCAACCGCGATCTCCGCCAGATGGTCAACGCCGGCACGTTCCGCGAGGACCTCTACTTCCGCCTCTCGGTGATCTACGTCGAGCTGCCGCCGCTCCGCGAACGCGAGGGAGACATCCCGTCGCTGGTGCAGACCTTCCTGCGCGAGATCGGCGCCAAGATCGGCAAGTCGCTCTCGGTCTCGCCGGAGGCGATGCAGGCGCTTTCGGGGCACCCCTGGCCGGGCAACGTCCGCGAGCTCCGCAACGTGGTCGAGCGCGCCGCAGCGATGGGCGAGTCGCAAAACCTCGAGAAGCGCGACCTCTCCTTCGGCCGCGACCGCGAGCCGCCCGCCCCGGCGAGGGCAACCGCGCCGACGGGCGCAGCCCCGACGCTGACGCCCGGCCTCGACTTCAAGGAGGCCAAGCAGCGCATCGTCGACGCCTTCGAGGTGGCCTACCTCCGGGAGCTGTTGACGCGCAACGAGGGCAACATCACCCGCTCGGCGCAGAGCGCAGGCCTGACGCGCTACCACCTCCGCGAGCTCCTCAAGCGGCACGCCATCAGCGCGCGCGACGCCGACTGACACGGGGGCCCGATGGACACCAGCCCGTCCTGCCGTGACGACCTCCTCGCCTGTGCGTCCTTCGGGACGAGAAAGGCACCTCCCATGCGTTCGCTGCTGCTGCTCGGCCTCGTCGCCTCCTTCGGCTGCGGGGGCGGAGGCACCTCCTATCCCGCCGCGTCCTCCGACTTCGCCAGCGCCCGCGATCTCGCGAGCACCCCCGACCTCTTCATGGCCCCGGCCGATCTCGCGAGCGCCCCCGATCTCGCAACTCCCGTCGGTGAAGACGCCGGAGGCGGTCCCCTCGACACCAAGCTGCCCGGTGTGCAGTGCAACAACATCACCTGCGCGAAGGGGCAGGTCTGCTGCGTCGACACCAAGCAGATGACCTCCGCCTGCGTCGCGCCCAACGCCTGCCCGGGGAGCAGCGCCTCGTTCGCCTGCGAGGGCCCGGAGGACTGCGGCGGCAACGCGAAGTACTGCTGCGCGACGGTGAAGCTCGGCGGCATGGGTCTCAATTGCACCCTCGACAGCGCGAAGGCGGTGTGCGCGGCCGACTGCCCGACGATGCTCGCCGGCTGTCCGACCACCGAGGTCTTCAAGGTCTGCCACGCCGGCGCCGACTGCGCCGCCGACCCCGGCAACAAGAACTGCTGCGAGCTCAGCCCGGGCCTGCTCGGCTGCATCAGCGACCTCGCCAAGACCTTCACCATGGCGAAGTGCTTCTGATTCTGAGCCTGCGGGGACTCCACAGCGTCCCCTGGGTCTTCGAGGACGGAGGCTACACCAGCGACGGTCGGGCGGCGAGCAGCGCCCGGATCGCCTGGGCCGCCTCGGCCACTCCGTCGCCGATCGGAGCGGCCTCAGGTGCTCGTGATGCGAGGGCGCGGGCGACCGCCGGCGAGAAGTTCCCGTTCGCGAAGTCCCGGGCGGTGAGCGGAGCCGAGGGGAGCCAGCGCTCGATCGCAGCGACGAGCGCGGGGTACTCGCGGAACTCGCCGCGGGGGACGTGGCAAAGCGGCGTCGGGCCGGCCCCGGCATGACGCGCACCCAGGCACTCGGCGACGGTGCCGTAGCCCGGCTTGCCGATCACGCAGTCCACGGCGGCCACCAGATCCTGGTGCTGGAGCTCGTCGCTGGGTTCGATCGCGCGGACGTTCTCGCGCGGTTCACCGAGGGGGGACGAGACCACCAGCAGGCGGAGATCGCGGCAGCGCGCACCCACCCTGGCAAGGTCCAGCTCGGCACCGAAGCCGCCGAACGAGAGCAGAACGATCGGGCGCAGGTCGTCGTGTGCGCCGTCGGCGAAGGGGAGGCGCGCGCGCGCGGCGTCGCGGCTCTGCGTCGGGCGGCGCACCACGGGCGCGATCGGGTGGCGGTGCGGAAAGGGATCGAGCCCACCGCCCATCGCCAGCTCGAGGAAGCAGGTCGCGCGCGACTCGGCCTCGGCCAGCCGCGCCGCCGCGCTGGCGAACCACGGGTCGTGCGCCGCGTAGCCCTCGTAGATCCAGCTCCATGAGAAGTTGCCGAGCCCCACCGACGGGATCCTGGCCTCCGCCGCCGCGGCGAAGGCGAGCGGCGGCACATCGGCGAAGACCAGCCGCGCCCCGACGCTGCGCAGGAAGGCGGCCTCCTCCGCCAGCAGGGAGGGGAAGCTTTCGAGGTGCCGCGCCAGCGCTGCCCGGGTCGCTCCGAGGTCCACCAAGAGCGGTCCGCGCTGGGTCACGCCCGGCCCGACATCCACCTCGCTCACCGTCGCCGGAAAGCGCGCGCGGCGGGCGAGCGCGAGCGCCCGATCGGAGGTGCGGAGGTGCACCGGCGTCTCTCTCGCGAGCGCCTCCAGCACCGGCGCCGAGCGGGTGAAGTGGCCATAGCCGTGTCCCGAGATGTAGGCGACGATGCTCATGGGGAGGTCGGCACCCGCCAGTCTACAGCCGACCGTGCGGGGCCGGAGTCGAGACTGTCGACTGTGGATTGTCGACTGTAGACTTCCCGGGTGATCGCCGTCTTCCGGCAAAAGCGCGTCGTGCTCCTGTTTGCCCTCGGCTTCTCGTCGGGGCTGCCCTACCTCCTCACCGGTGCGACGCTCGGCGCGTGGATGGCGAGCGCGGAGGTGGACCTCGGTACGATCGGCCTGTTCTCGCTCGTGACGCTGCCCTACTCGCTGAAGGTCCTGTGGGCGCCGCTGGTCGACCGCTACCGGCTGCCCTGGCTGGGGCGACGGCGCGGCTGGCTGCTCGCGACGCAGGGGGCGCTGCTGTGCGCCCTCGCCGGCCTCGCGGCGCCCGATCCGCGCGCGGCCCCGCTAGCGATCGCTGCCTGCGCGCTGGTGGTCGCGCTCTTCTCGGCGACCCAGGACATCGTCGCCGACGCCTACCAGACCGACGTGCTCCGCGAGGGCGAGCGCGCCGCCGGGAGCGCGGTCTACGTCTTCGGCTACCGCGCCGCGATGCTGATCGCCGGCGCGCTCACCCTGGTGCTCTCGGAGTACCTGCCCTGGCGCACGATCTACCTCCTCATGGCGTCGCTGATGGCGATCGGGGTGGTGGCGACGCTCGCGGCTCCCGAGCCCGCGGCTGCCTCGGATTCCGCCACGGACTCGGCCGCGCCGCGTAGCCTCCAGGAGGCGGTGGTGGCCCCGCTGGCCGACTACTTTCGCCGCCCGGGCGCGCTGCGGATCCTCCTGTTCCTCACCCTCTACCGCGTCGGAGATCTCGTCGCCGCGACGATGGTCACGCCCTTCCTCCTCGACCTCGGCTTTCGCGCCGGCGAGATCGGCGCGGTCAACCAGGGGCTCGGCCTCGCGGCCACCATCGTCGGCGCGCTCGGCGGTGGGGCGCTCGCGACGCGGCTCGGCCTGCTGCGGTCGCTGCTGCTCTTCGGCTCCCTGCAGGCGCTCAGCAACATCGGCTACGCGGCCCTCGCAGCGACGGGAAAGAGCCACCTCCTGCTGCTGCTCGTCGTCGCGGTCGACAACTTCGCCACCGGCCTCAGCATCGCCGCCGCGGTCGCGCTGCTGATGGCGCTGTGCAATCCCCGCTTCTCGGCCACCCAGTTCGCGCTCCTCACCAGCGCCTCCGGTGCCCTGGGGAGGCTCCTCGGCGCCCCCTCGGGCTTCGTGGCACGCGCGGTGGGCTGGCCGCTCTTCTTCCTCCTCACCGTCGCTGTCGCCCTCCCGGCCCTGGCGCTGCTCCTGCACCTGCGCCGCCGGAAGATGCTCCCCGCCTCGGTGCGGTGACGCCCGCCAGGTTGTCGTATCCTCCCCGTCCATGAGCGAGCTCAAAGATCGTGTCTTCATCATCACAGGGAGCGGCGGCGCGATCGCCGGGCCGATCATCGACGCCTTCGCCGCGGCGGGGGCGCACCTCGTGCTCGCCGAAGCGCACGATTCGGCGCGGGTGCGCGAGCGCGCCGCGCAAACCGGGGGCTTGATGGTGCAGGTCGACCTCGCCACGGCGGCCGGCGCGGAGACGATGGTGGGCGCCGCCGAGGAGCGCTTCGGGCGGGTCGACGGACTGATCCACACCGTCGGTGGCTTCGCCATGGGGCGCCTTCACGAGGTCGATCCCGCGCAGTACGATCGGATGTTCGATCTCAACGTGCGCACCCTGTTCCACGCGGTCCGCGCGATGCTCCCGCGGCTGCTCGCGCGGGGCGACGGCTTCCTCGCCGGGATCGCCGCCGGTCCGGGCTGGAGCGGCAGCGCGCCCGGAATGAGCCTCTACGGCGCGGCCAAGAGTGCGGCGACGACGCTCCTCCGCTCGCTCGACGAGGAGCTGGCCGGCACCGCGATCCAGGTGGCGATCGTCTACCCGATGGGCGCCGTCGACACGCCGGGCAATCGCAAGGAGATGCCCGACGCCGACCCGTCGCGGTGGATCGATCCCGGGGCGATCGCCCAGGCGCTGCTTTTTGCGGCGACGCGCGGCCCACGCGGCCGGATGCGCGAGTTCCCGGTGTGGCCCCCGCGGTGAGCTACACGAGCGAGCGGAGGCGCCGGAGGCCCTCGGCGTAGCTCTCGTCGCCGCTGGCGAGCGGCGGCGTCTCGAGGTAGCCGGGGAGGGTGGCGAAGCGCGGATCGCCCACCAGGCGCGCGAAGGGGGCGAGGCCGATCACCCCGTCGCCGATCCGCTCGTGGCGGTCGACGCGCCCACCGAGCGGCTTCTTGCTGTCGTTGAGGTGGAACGCTTCGAGGTGCGCGAAGCCGATCACGCGCTCGAACGCGGCGAAGGTCTCGTCGTAGCCGCGCGGCGTGGTCCAGTCGATCCCGACGGCGTACATGTGCTGCGTGTCGAGGCACACCCCGAGGCGCGCTTCCCCCGCGCGGGAGAGCATCTCCGCCAGCTCCTCGAAGCTGCACCCGACGCACGAACCCTGCCCGGCGGTGATCTCGAGCAGCAGGCGCACCCTGGCGCGGCGATCGATGCGGCCGCAGATCGTCTTCAGCGCGCTCCCCACCCGCGCGACGCCCTCCGCGCGCCCACCGTCGAGAGCGGCCCCGGGATGGACGATCACCTGCCCGACCCCGAGCGCCTCGGCGCGCTCGCACTCCTCGACCAGCGTGTCGATCGATCGGCCGCGCACCGCGTCGTCGGGGGCCGCGAGGTTGATCAGGTAGGTGGCGTGCGCGGCGGTCGGGATGGGGTCCTTTCCCGTCGCTGCGTGGGCGGACCGAAAGGCCGCGACCGACTCCGGATCGAGGGGCTTGGCCGCCCATTGCCGCGACGAGCGGGTCCAGAGCTGGATCGCGTCGGCGCGGTCGCGGGCGCCGCGCTCGAAGGCGAGGTGCAGGCCGCCGGCCGTGGATTCGTGGGCGCCGAGGATCATCGCGGCGGAGACTAGCAGGTCGAGCCGCAGGATACGCGGGCGGTGGTGTTCGGCGGCGCCGGCTGGCCGCCGCGGTGGATGGTGATCCCGACCGATTGCGGCGAGCGCTTCGCGCAGTCGGCGCGCGCTTCGAGGCTCCAGCAGGGCGCGATGGCGTCGGGCGCTTCGCAGCGCGGGACCGGGCTCACCAGGAGCGATCCGCTGGGCAGGAGGGTCGCGTCCTCGACGACGCAGTCGGGCCGCGTGGGGTCATCGAGCGTCACCGGGATGCACCCCGGCTTGAGCTGCGAGACGATCAGCGCCGCGACGTCCTTCATCGTGCCGGTGTAGTCGGAGTCGCAGATCGATGCGATGCGGTGGACCGGCGCGGCGCTGATCACCGCGTTCAGCCGCACCGCCGGATCACCGAAGAACCCCGGCTGGCTGTTGTTCTGGCAGGAGTGCTGGAGCGTCGGGATGCACTCCGTATCCCAGGGCGGAAGGGACTGGCAGGAGCCCACCTGGCCCGCGGGCGTCTGCAGGGTGACCATCACCGGGTCCGAAGGCGCGTCGATCCCGACCAGGATCACGTCGCGCGGATCGACCTTCAGCCCGCCCTGCGCGGCCGGCCGGGTGAAGAGATCGATGTAGCGCTGCACGTCGAAGAGCTTTCCGTTCGGGGCAGGGCGGCAGTTGGCGAGGGGCCCCCCCGAGTCGCCGTACGGCACCGACATCCCCGGTGTGCCGCAGACGAGGCCGAAGCGCGTGCAGCGAAACGAGGCGTTGTAGCCGTACTCGGCGACCTTCTGCCGATCGAACAGGTCGGTGTCGGGCGGCGCCGAGCAGTCGTCCTCGTTGGTCAGGAAGACCACCGCGAGCAGCGCGTCCGCGCGCACGAAGCCGGCGTTCTCCGGCAGGTTGTTGTGCAACGCAGCATAGACGGACTCGAGCGGGTGCTCGAAGCCGCAGCCGCTGGTGCCGACCGCGGCCATGCAGGTGAAGGTCTGGTCGAGGTCCTGGCCGGGCGGGAGGTTGCCCACCGCCTTCCCATCGGGGCCGAAGGCGTAGCGGATGAAGCGCGCGCCTTGCGGCGGTTGGCACGACGGCGCCGCGAACTGACCGAGGGCCTGGAGTCGGCCCTGCTGGCCGCCCGGCGAAGGCTGGCAGCCCGATCCGCTCGTCCCCGCGCCGTAGTCGGAGGTGACCACGCCGATCTGGAGATCGGCGTAGGTGCCTTCGGCGGCGAGGGCCTTGAAGGGGGCCAGGAACTGCGGGAAGCGCGCCCGCAGCTCGGCGCTCATCGCCTCCATCGACTTGGAGTTGTCGACGAGAAACAGGATGTCGACCTTGTTCCGCACGTTCTGCGTGAACTCGATCGGCGTGGCGCAGCTGGTGGTCGACGGCGCGCTGGCGAGGGGCGGCGTGACGCAGGCGGGGAGCACGGCGAGCGCGAGGTGGAGCATCCGACGGTGGCGAATCCGCATGGGGCCTCCTGGGCTGACGATCGCCAACGCAAGCGCGGGGCCGTCGCGAACGGGTTGAATCTGCCGGGCCCATCGCCAACCGCGTTGCCAGCATCGACAACCCGGTTGCGCGTCGCTATTGTCGACAAAAATCTGGAGGAGCCGTGACGCCCGAGGCCTTCGTTGCCACGCTGGAAGAGGGGAACCGGGCGCTGCTCGATGCGCTCGCGGGGAAGTCGGCGGCGGGGGAGACGCCGGGCGCGATGGGCGTCGCGCAGCTGCTCAAGGTCGCGCTCAAGAACGAGCTCGAGGCGACCGAGCTGGCGGCGCTGTGGCTGTGCGACACGCCCGAGATCGACGCCCGGCTCGCGCTTGCAAGGCAGTGCGGGGACGAGGCGAAGCACTATCGCTGGATCGAGGAGCGGCTGGCCGCGCTGGGGGTCGACCTGACCGGGTTCGATCCCTCGGCGAGCGGCCCCTCCCCGCTGCTCACGCACCTCCGATCTCTCCGCACCACCGTCGAGCGGGCCGCCGCAGGGCAGTTCACCCGCGAGGCGATCGCGGTGGCGCGGAACGAGGTCTTCGCGGCTTTCTGCGACGAGCGGGGCGACGCCGAGACGGCCGCGCTGTACCGCGAGCGGATCCAGCCCGACGAGCAGCACCACCACCAGCTCGGACGGCGCCTCCTGCTGAAGTATGCGCTCACCGACGAGGCGCAGCAGGCGGCGCGCGCCGCAGCCCGGACCACGCTGCGGATCGCCGACGAGGTGCAGGAGCTGGCACGGCTCAAGGCCGGGATGTGCCGGCTGCCCGGGTGCTAAGGGCCCCCGAATGAGCAACTCGATCGTTCTCGCGGCCGATCCATCCCGGCTGGCTTCGTTGCCGGCTCCGGTCCTCAGGTCACATCCGTCGAGGATACTCCCCTCCGGTCCTCGCCGTCGCCTCGCCATCCGGGCGCCTCGACCGCGATCATCGATTGACTTGCCCATCCGCGGGCCCTAATGGGGCGGATCTCGCGTCGCCACGTCCCCGCCCTGTTCCCTGTCGCTGGACCGGTGCACGTCGTCCTGGTCGGTGAGGCCCCCGGGCCGCGCGGCGCCGATCAGTCGGGGCTGCCGTTCTGGGGCGATCGCGCCGGGCAGCTCGTCTATCGGGCCCTCCAGGAGGCCGGGCTCGCCGAGGTGCCCGCCGCTGCGTGGGACGACTGGGACGGCGCCCGCCTCGCCGCGCGCGGCCTCGCCCCGGCGCTGCGCGGGGCGGCGCTGACCAACGCCTATCCGAGCTGCCCGACCCGCGACGGCCACAGCTTTCGCGCGCCCACCGACGGGGAGCTGCGCGACCCGGAGAACCGCGCGCGGATCGCCGCGGAGCTCTCCCAGGCCGCCCGCCGCTGCCCCGGGCGCCTCCGGGTGATCGCCTTCGGCAAGCGCGCGGAGTGGCTGTTCGCGAAGCTCGAAGGTGCCCCGCCGTTCGATTTCGCTTGTCTGCCCCACCCGTCGGCGCAGGGTCTCCTGAACTCGGCGCCCGAGCGCGGCCGCGGGCGGAAGCTCGCCGACCTGCAGGCGGAGTGGCAAGAGAAGCTCGCCCGCCTGCTCGCGCTGTGAGGCAAGATGGGCGCGGGATGCGCATCGCGGACCGCACCGTCGCCAGCTTCGTCGCCTGCGTTGCACTCGGGACCTCCGCCTGCGCGCCGCTCGCGCTGACCCGGGAGCGGATGCTCGGCGAGATCGCCGCCAACTACCGCGCGTTTTTTCCGCCCGGCCCCAAGGGCGATCCCGACTCGTCGCGCGACGCCGGGCTGCTTCGCCCGCGCTTCGGTTTCCCGGCGCTGGCCCGCGTGGGGACTTCGTTCGAGATCGAGCTGATCGAGCGCGGCGGGCCGGTCGCCGTTCGCGCCGCGCTGGTCCGATCGAGCCTCGGTGCCGACGGTGCCACCGCCTGCGCGGCCCCCGATCCCGCCGCCGCCGGCTGCTATCCGCTCGCCCTCGGGCCGGCCGTGCGTACCCCGATCACCGACGGTGTGGCCGAGGTGCGCTTCGCCGCGCGCTCCCAGGATGCGCCGCCGGGCGATTACGATCTCTACCTCGCCTCGCCGGTCGATGCGCCCGCTCGATCGCCGCGCGCGGTGTGGCTCTCCGTCGAGGACCCCGCCGCCCCGCGGCCGCTCCGCATCGCCCATCTGAGCGATCTGCACGTCGGCAAATGGACCGTCCCCCACCTCGACGAGCGCCTGCGCGCGGTGATCCGCGAGCTCAACGCGGCCGCGCCCGATCTGGTGGTGATCTCCGGCGACGTCGTCGACCGCGGCGGGGACGAGACGCTCACCCCGCGCGCGCAGGAGATGCTGCTCGCGATCGACGCCCCGCTGCTGGTGGTGGTCGGTAACCACGACCTCGGCTTTGGCCCGAGGGCGATCTTCACCGACCGCCACGGCGCCGGCTGGTCGAACTTCGCGCGCGCCTTCCATCCCTTCCTCTTCTTTCAGCTCACCCTCGGTGGCTTCGATTTCGTGGGTTTCGACAGCGGACCGTCGGTGCCCTCGCCGCGCGTGCTCACCCGCGGGCTCGCTCCCGGGACCGTCGAGAGCCTGCGTGAAGCGATCGCCTCGTCGCGCACCGCCGGCCACCGCGGGGTGGTCCTGTTCAGCCACGCGCCGTCGCGGGCGAAGCTCTCGTCGGGCGGCGATCCCGTCGAACCCGGTCAGGTCGGCCAGATGGACTTCGGCGGCGAGTCCTTCGAGCGCGCCCTCCTCGACGCCGCGCACGCGGGCCAGTTTTCGCTTCACCTCGCCGGACACACCCACTGGACCGATGTCTACGAGTCCCGCCTCGCCAGCGACGGTGAACTGCAGTTCGTGCGCTGGCCGAAGGGGACCCTCTCGCCCTGCTTCCGGCCGCTTGGCGGGCGCTCGGCGATGGTGACGATCCAGGCGGCGACCCACAGCGGCCTGCCGTTCAAGGAGAGCGCACGGGGCTGGGGCTTCGCGTGGCTCCTCCTCGGCGCGGGCGCTCCGCAGATCGCCTTCCCGCGCTACGGCATCGAGGCGACCGCGGCGGTGTGCTCGTCGCCCGCGCTGGATCTCGTCGCCCCCCATCGAAGGTAGACCCGGCGCCGTGATCGACGACGCCCTCGCGACGCCGCTCTCGCGTCTCGCCCGCCTCCTCGACCGCGATCCGGGGTCGGGACCGTTGGTGGCGCGGCTCTATCACCGCCTGCTGGGACTGATGTTTCTCGTCGCCTTCCTCTCCCTGGGCGCGCAGGTGCGCGAGCTGATCGGGCAACGCGGCCTCCTGCCGCTCGCCGCATTCCTCGACAGGGCCCGCGGAGATCTTTCGTTGGCGGGCTTCCCGACGCTGTTCTGGATCAGCGCGGGGGACCACCTCCTCACCCTCGGACTGTGGGTCGGAGCGCTGCTCGCTCTCGCCGCGCTGTGCGGCCTCCGCCCGCGCCTCAGCCTCGCGCTCTCGACGGTGCTCTATCTCAGCTACGCCACCGCCTGCCGCACCTTCACCTCGTTCCAGTGGGACAACCTGCTCCTCGAGTGCGGTGCGCTGGCCCTCCTCTTGCCGCGCGATCGACGCGCACGCTGGATCCACTTTCTCGTCCGCGTGCTGCTCTTCAAGCTCTACTTCGAGTCGGGGATCGCGAAGTGGCAGTCCCACCTCCACGACTGGCACGACGGCAGCGCGATGACCTTCTACTACGAGACCGCGCCGCTGCCGACGTGGCTGGGCTGGTACGCGCACGCTCTCCCGGCGTGGTGGCACCGCGTGGAGAGCTGGGCGACGCTCGGCTTCGAACTGCTGGTGCCGTTCGCGATCTTCGGCCCGCGCCTCGCCCGCCGCGCCGCATTCGTCCTCTTCACCGCGTTCCAGGGGGTCAACGCCGCCACCGCCAACTACGGCTTCTTCTGCTACCTCGCGGCGGTGCTGCACGTCTTTCTCCTCGACGACGACGACCTGCAACGCGCGCAAGCGTGGGTGCGCGCGAAGCTTCGCCGCCCGTCGCCCACGAAGCAGGCACCGCCTGCGCGATCACGGTTTCGCGCGGGGGTGGGCCGCTGCACCGCGCTGATCGTCACCCCGCTCTACCTCGCGATCTCGCTCGCCGAGGGGCTGGTGCATTTCGCCCGCGGGGACGGCTGGGACGGCTTCGCCGAAGCGATCGCGCCGCTCCGCGAGCGCATCGAGCCCTGGCGCCTGTGCAACACCTACCACCTCTTCGGCCACATCACGCGCGAGCGGATCGAGCCCGAGATCCAGACCTTTGACGGCGCGCGCTGGACCGCCCGCGATCTCCGCCACAAGGCCGGCGATCCCCTGCGCGCCCCCGGCTTTGCTGCACCGCACCAACCGCGCCTCGACTTCCAGCTCTGGTTCTACGGCCTCTCCTTCCAGCGCGCGACGCCGGAGTACGTCGCCACCCTGATCGACCGCCTGTGCCACGACCCATCCGCCGTCGAGCGTCTGTTCGCGGCGTCGCTGCCGGCGAAGCCCGAGGCGGTGCGGATCGCCTTCCACCGCTACTACTTCACGACGCGCGATGAGCGGCGCGCGACCGGCGCGTGGTGGAGGCGCGAGCTGATCGGCGCGTCACGCTCGCTGTCGTGCGGAGGGGAGGAGTCGCCGACCGAACCGTGACGATAGGACGAACCGTCGCTGTCAGGCCCCGCCCCTCCCGTGATCGAGCGTGCCTCACTCCTTCGGGACCTCCCTGGCCCGCCGCCACAGCTCCGCGATCGCCACGTAGTCCACCTTCGGCATCGGCAGTCCGCGCGTCTCCAGGTAGGTCCTGGTCGACTTCTTCACGTTCTTCATCATCTGCCACATCGACGGGGGCGCGAACGCGGTGGTCACGAACACCCATCCGCCGCCGCGACGCTCGATCCGGCCCCGCACCAGGATGGCGCGCAGCTTCCACAGGTTCTCGTCGTGGAAGTGGCAGAGGAGGCTCGCCGGACCCGCCACCGCGCCCAGCGATTCCGGCAGGGTCACCGCCATCGCGCCGCTGGCCGCGTCGAAGGGCAGCGAGGTCTGACGGACGCTCACGGGGTAGCCGCCTCCGTCGACGGCGTTCAAGACGCCCTCCGAGAACTTCGCGATCCACTTGGCCGCTTCGGTCCAGGCTCCAGGGGACGCCGGGGAGCCGCCCGCGGCGGGTCGATCGGGCCCGGTCGCCGAGGACCCAGGGGACACCGGGGAGCCGCCCGCGGCGGGTCGCGCCTCCGATCCGGTCGCGAGAGGAAGCTCGATCTCCTGCGGCGCCACCGAGAAATCCCGCGAGGGCCACCAGCGGATCCGGGTCGGCGCGACGTAGATCAGCAGCCGCATGTAGCAGGGGGACATCAGCCACCGTCCCAGCCAGGAGCTCATCATCGTTCCGTTCGGCTGGCGCGCGAGGACGTCGGCAGGGGGAGGAACGCTAGCGCGCACGCCGCATGGGATCAAGCGCGCGCTGGGTGCTTAACAGCGGAGGGGGCCCTCTTGCTGGCTCTTGCTCGTCACGTAGTCGTGGTCGTAGTCGTAGTCGTAGTCGTCCCGTCCGCAGCGACGGCAATCGAACTTCCTCCCGCAACAAATTCCTCCTGCCAACCGACCACCCTGGCCACACAGGAGGATGCCCATGCTGGCCTACCAGAAGCTCGACGTCACAGGCCATGGAGTTGCTGACCCGC